>JAKABB010000036.1 GCA_021802045.1 bacterium | reverse complement strand
GGGGACGCCCCTGCCGACCTCGGCGGGCGCCCAGTCGGGCGAGGGCCCCACGCGGCCGCGGAGCCGCGCTTGGGCGCGGTGGGCACCGCCTCTCCCGGCGCCCGGACACCGCCAGCCCGACGCCGAGGCCGATTAGGGTGAGGCCGCCGGCGCCCCCGGCGGCCTCCAGGCGGCGGGGCCACCGCGCCAACCACCACCGGGCCGCGCCGGCGCCCAGCGCCCGGAGGGGGTGGGCGGCGAGGGTGAGCGCAACGAAGACCGCGCCCGGGGTGAGGAGCTGGAGGGGGACGTGGTCCGCCGGGCGGTCGATGAACTGCGGCAGGACCGCCGTGAGGATGACCGCCCCCTTGGGGCTGGAGGCGCCGACCACGCCGGTATCCGCCAGCGGCCGGCGGACCGTGCGGGGCTCGACCCTGGCGTCCAGCGTCCCGTGCAGGGCCCGGCGGTGGCGAATCGCCTGCACGCCCAGGACCACCAGATAGGCGGCGCCGGCCAGCTTGACCACGGTGAAGGCCAGGATCGACTGCTGCAGGAGCAGGCCGGCCCCGAACGCCACCACCACCACCTGCACCACCTTGCCGAGGTTGTCCCCGAGCGCGGTGGCCGGCCCGGCCGCCCGGCCCAGGACCAGTGAGCGCGAGATCACGAACAGGACGCTGGGACCCGGAATCGCGGCCAGGGCCGCCGCCACCAGCGGGAACGCGAGCAGGTGCCCCGTCGTCACGGGGCCCGCGCGCCCTCCCACGTCCCTGCCAGTGCTGGCTTCAGCCTACGGGCCGGGGGCGGTCAGGGAGGCGGCCGCGCGCCACAGGCCGCCCCCCGGCCCGGCCGAGCCCGGCGGGCGCGCGGGGCGGCTCAGGCGCCGGCGAGGCTGAGGGTCAGCCCGTCGGACGCCAGCAGCGCCCCGGGGACCGGCTGGCGGTGGCGCAGGTGGGTCAGGATGAAGCGGGTCGTCGGCGCCTCCCGCATCAGGGCCAGCGCCTGGGGCCGGGTGAGGTGGACCGGGTCCGGCTCGTCGCCGCCGGTGCACTCGCAGAGCAGGTGGTCGACGCGGCGGGCCAGGTCGCGGATCCCGTCGCACCAGGTGGTGTCCCCCGAGTAGCCGAGGGCGATCCCGTCCCGGCTGATCCGGAACGCGAGGCACGGCAGGTGGGGCACGTGGACCACCGTCACAGCCTCCAGCCGGTGGCGGCCCAGGTCGACCACGTCGCCGCCGGTCACCTCCACCAGCCGCGGCGGCCGCTCCCCCATCACCTCATCGCGGAGTTGATCGCCGAAGGCCAGGCGGAGGAGCCGGTCGACGTGGTCCGCGGTGCCGGTCGGGCCCACCACCGTGAGCGGCGGGGCCTGGGGCTGCTCGAAGCGCCGGGCCGCCAGCAGGACGGGGAGTTGGAAGCAGTGGTCGGCGTGGAAGTGGCTGAGGCAGACCACCTCGATGGCCGCCGGGTCGATCCCGCAGGGCGGCAGCAGGGCCAGCGCCGGCGCACCGCAGTCCAGGAGCACGGCCCCGTCGACGCAGGCCCCGGCGTGGTGCGCCGTGGTGGCGAAGGCCGATCCGCTGCCGAGGATGGTCAGCCGCAGGGGGAGATTGCTCATGCCCGCCCGCCCGCCCGCTCCGAGGCCAGCGGGTGGGCCACGCCCCAGGTCCGCGCCGCGCGCCGACGGTCCCACCAGGCCCGTGCGACCAGGATCAGGTAGCGGCGCCCCACCGGCCGCCAGGCCGCCCGCCACCGGGCCTGCTGCGCGGGGGTGAGGCCGCCCGGCGAGAAGGCGGCCCGGTCCGCCAGGCCCGCCAGTTCGGCCAGGGCCGCGTCCAGCCCACGGGCGTCCGGCCCCTCCACCACCGCGGCGATCCGCCGAGCCATCTCCCCCAGCGTCTCACAGCGGCCCGCCCCCCCGCCGCCGACCCAGGAGAGCACCCGGAGCCGGCGGCGGAGCTGGATCGGGCTGCGCAGCCGCAAGGCCCACCCCGCGACCAGGCCCAGGAGCACGGCCACCAGGCCGGCGAAGAGCCCCAACGAGAGCGGGGCCGACACCGCTCCCGCCGGACCGCCGAGCCCCAGCCCCGCCCCCCGGACGCCGGGGTGGATGAGCGCTTTGGGGTCGACGACCCCCGTCCGCCGGGGCCCCCGGCCGCGCGTGGACAGCGGGACCGAGGGCGGCGTCCCGGGGGGCTGATAGAAGCCGTCCGGGGTGGGCTCGAAGCGCACCCAGCCGTAGCTCGGGAAGAACACCTCGACCCAGGTATGGGCGTCGGCCATGGTGATCAGGCGGGCCCCGTGGCGGAAGCCGTACTCCCCCGGCCCGAAGCCGACCACGAGCCGGGCGGGGATGCCGATGGCGCGCAGGAGGGCCCCCATCGAGGCCGCAAAGTACTGGCAGTACCCCTGATGGCTCCGCTCCAGGAAGTAGAGGATGGGCCACTGGTGCCGCGGGGTTGCCGGCGGTGTCAGGGTGTAGGTCTCGTCGGCCCGGAGGGCGTCCTGGATGGCGACGGCCTCGGCGTAGGGGCTGCGCGCTCCTCCCACCATTCCCCGGGCGATCCGCCGCAGCGCCGCCGCGGGCCCCGGGGCGACCGACGACAGGGTCGCCTCGGGGAGCACCCACGCCGGGTAGCGGGTGCCCGCGCCCCGCAGCTGGGCCGGGGTCGCCACCGAGACGCTGCCGACGGTGACGATCTGCCGGCGCGACCCGGCGGCCTGGGCCAAGCCGCCCACGGGCACGACCTGCTGCACGCTGGTGAAGGCGAACCCCGGGCCGGGGCGGGAGCCGACGAGCTTCACCCCGCTCCTGCCGACAGGGGTGCGCACCGGGCTGCCGGCGTACAGCACGTCGGGCACCTGGGAGCTGGCCCCCGGCAGGAGGGTGACGGTCAGCCGCACCGTCCGCCGGGCCCGGTCGGGGGGCCCGGTCCCCGCCCCGACCGTGGCCCCGTCCGGTATCACCGCTCCGGGCGGCCACGGGACCCGGGAGGCACGCGACGGGTACCAGTTCCCCTGGACGAACCGATCGAGGACAGCGCCCCGCAGGTAGACGACGGCACCGGGGTCGTTGGTGGTGTAGGTCAGCAGGGGCACCGGGTAGGAGCGGAGCGGCCCTCCGGGGACCACCCGCCGCGCGTAGCCCACCAGGGGCGCCAGCCGACCGGGGCCCCGCGTGCGGGCAACGGTGGGGCCGTAGTGGAAGAAGCGGCCGCTGAAGTTGGTCCGGTTGAGCGGGGGGATGGCCACGGCCGCCACCGTGAGGGCCAGAGCCGCGGCGCAGAGGGCCGCGGTCGTGCGCCCCCGCGTACCCGGCAGGGCGGGCAGGGCGGTCCGGCGCCAGCGGCTGGTGACGCGTCCCTGGTGGGCCTCCCCGATCAGGGCCACCCCGGCGGTCACGGCGGCGCACACCGGCCAGAACGTCTGGTCGGCGATGAGGCCGGGGACGTTGACCAGGTCGGCGGTGAGCACCACCGTGGGCAGCGCGGTGGCCATCAGGCCCGAGCGCTCGCGCAGGGCCCACCACCCCACCCAGGCCCCGGTGAGGAAGGTGAGGAGGGCCAGCCCGTACGTCTGGGCCACGCCCAGATTGACCGGCTCCAGCAGGCGGGTGAGGACGGCCATCGGCCCCAGGCCGACCCCGCGGACCGGCGTCTGCGGGGTCGCCATCGCATACAGGAGCGCCACCACCGTGACCGCGCCGCCCAGCACCAACAGGGGCAGTCCGTGGCGGCGCCGGGGCACCCAGCGGGCGATGGACGCGGCCAGGAGGACCCCCAGCGCGGCCAGCGGATAGACGAGGAGGGTGCCGAAGAACATCGTCCCGGCCAGCGCGACCCCGGTCGCCATGGCCACCACCAGGGCCAGCGCCAGCCCCAGCGGGGTCTGCCCCCATCCCTCCGCCCACGACGCGGGTGGGGTTCGACCCCGTCCCCGGGTCGCGGCGAGCAGGCCGGCCGCGACCGCGGTGGCCACGAGCAGGAGCAGCCCGCCGAGTACGAGCAGGCCGAGGTCAGCCGGCGGCATGGCTCAGCCGCTCCAGGTGCCCCAGGTCGTCACCCCGGCGCACGATCCACAGGTCCAGCACCAAGCGCCACTGCGGAGGCACCCGCAGCACCGGCTGGGACCGGTCGAAGGAGGCCGGGTCCACGTAGATGGCCACCGCACGCTCCCCGGCGGCGCTGCTGGTGGCCACCACCTCCACCCACCGAGATGTCCGGCTGCAGGTCACCACCACCACCGAGCCCCGGCCCCGCCAGGGTGGCAGGTGGCGCTGGAGGAGGGCGTCGAACGCCAGTCGACCGTCATCCTGGGCCAGGGCCAGATGCTCCAGGACGCGCTGCTCCTGGGCCGCCCCCCGGGCGGCCGGCAGGACGGTGAGTACCCGGCCGTTGCTCACCAGCGCAACCGCCCGACCCCGCTCCAGGGCCCCATGGGCCACCGACGCCGCCAGCGTCACCGCGTAGTCCAGCGCGCTGTCCGGCGCGGTCCCGGCCTGCACTCCCGCGGTCAGGTCGAGGGCGATGAGCACGTCGGCCCCCTCCTCGGCGTCGAAGACCCGGCTCATCAGCCGGCCCCGCCGCGCCGTGGAGATCCAGTGAATGCGGTTCATGCCGTCCGCCGGGTCATGCTCGCGCACCCCGGAGACGTTGGGCGGCACGTCGCGCGGCCGCCCCGCGCGCACCGACTCCGGCCCGGCCCGGCCCGATGGCGCCCACAGGCCCGGGACGGGGTGGACCGGGGGAAGGACCAGCACGCTGCTGCCGGTGGAGACCCGCAGGGAGCGGGGGAAGAGGCCGAACGGGTCGCCGATCCGCAGTGCGGTGGGGCCGAGGGTGTGCCGGCCCCGAACGGTGAAGCGGCCGCGGACCCCCCAGCTGCGCCGGTCCCGCGGCCCCAGGGAGAGGGCGCGCGAAGCCTGGTAGCCCGGCAGACGGGACTCGTCGTGGACCTCGCACAGGGGCAGCGGCAGCGAGGAACGGTTCTCCACCGTGAACTGCTCCTCGAACACCTGGCCCACGGTGAAGGGCCCGCTCGGCGCCTGGCGGGTGAAGACGATATGCCGCAGCGTCCACCAGCTCCAGGCAGCACCCAACAGCAGCAGCAGGCCGATCGCGTAGACCACGATGTAGGCCGCCCGCACCCCGTTGATGAAGGCGAAGAAGCCGGTCACCACCAGCACCGCCAGGAGGGGGGCGCGGGACATGGCCGGCCGCTCCCGGCGCCTAGCCGGCCGCGCGCCGACTGGCGACCGGCACCGGCTCGGAGTCGAGCAGCTCCTGGAGGATCGTCCGCGGGGTGGTCCCCCGCAGCTCGGCGTTGGCGCGGAGCACCAGGCGGTGGAGCAGGACGGGGCCGGCCAGGGCCTTGATGTCGTCGGGAACGACGTAGTCCCGCCCACGGCCCAGGGCGCGCACCTGGGCGGATCGATAGAGCCCCAGGCTGGCCCGGGCGCTGGCGCCCAGCGCCAGGTCCGGGTGGCCGCGGGTCCGCTGTACCAGACGAACCAGGTACTCCTGCAGGCTGGGAGCGACGTACACCCCCCAGGCGGCGGTGCGCAGCGCCGCCAGGGTGGCGACATCGATCATCGGCTCCACGTCCAGCAGCGGGGACGAGCGGTGGAACCGGTTGAGGATCTCCATCTCCCCCTCGAGGTCGGCGTACCCCAGGTGGACCCGCAGCAGGAAGCGGTCGACCTGGGCCTCCGGTAGCGGGAAGGTCCCGGCGTACTCGATGGGGTTCTGGGTCGCGAGCACCACGAACGGGTCCGGGAGCGGGTAGGTGGTCCCGTCCACCGTGACCTGGCGCTCCTCCATCGCCTCCAGCAGCGCCGACTGGGTCTTGGGGGTGGCGCGATTGATCTCGTCGGCAAGGAGGATCTGGGTGAACACGGGACCGCGGCGGAACTCGAAGACGCCCTGCTGGGGGTTGAAGACGTTGGCCCCGGTGATGTCGCTCGGCAGCAGGTCCGGGGTGAACTGGACCCGCTCGAACTGGCAGCCGGTGGCGCGCGCCAGCGCCTTGGCCAGCATCGTCTTGCCGACGCCGGGGATGTCCTCGATCAGGACATGGCCGCCACAGAGCCAGGCGATGGCGCAGAGCTCGATCTGCTCGCCGGCCCCGACGATGACCCGGCTCACGGCGTCGGTGATGCGCCGGATCGCCTCGGTCGAGGCTGCCGTCACCGGCGCGCCGCCTCCTCGCCGCTGGCCACACCGAGAGCCTGCCGCACCGGTGCAGTATACGGTCGGCCTCTCACCGCCAACATCCGGGGCGCCGACCGCGGACTACAGGTGCTCGACCTCGTCGAGAGCCAGCACCATCACCGTGGCCCGACCCACCTCCACCTCCACCGCGGCCGGCTGCCGGCCGGGGCCCAGGGCCATCACCGGGGGGGTCAGCTGCTCGTGCCGCGGCCGCCCGACCTCGCGCAGGACCTGGATCGCGTCCGCGACCTCGCTGTCGTCGACGCCGAGCAGGAGCAGGGCGTTGCGCTGCTGCAGGAAGCCCCCCTCGCTGGCGAGGCGGGTCACCACCAGCCCCCGCGAGGCCAGCGCCTCGACGCTGCGGGCCGCGTCCTGCTCATGCACTATCGCCAAGATCAGCTTCATCTCAGATCCTCAGGCCGGGAGCCCGGTTCCCGCCATCGCCAGCTCCAGCCGTGCCGTCACCAGCTGCAGGCACGCCCGGGCCACGTCGGCGGGCGGGCGGTCGGCGTCCACCTCCACCACCCGGTCGGGGGAAAGAAGTGCCAGCCGCCGGAAACCTGCGCGCACCCGGTCATGGTAGGCGGGAGGCTCGGCCTCCATCCGGTCGAGGGGAAGCTCCCGTCCGATGCGGTCGCGGGCGCGCTCCGCCGGGAGGTCGAGCAGCAGGGTCAGGTCGGGGCGGCGCCCCGCGCCGACCTCCTCGTGGAGAGCGGCGAGCCGCTCGGGGTCCAGGCCGCGGCCGGCACCCTGGTAGACCAGGGTGGAGTCGAGGTAGCGGTCGGCGACGACGATCCGCCCGTCGGCCAGGGCCGGCTCGATGACCTCGGCCAGCAGCTGGACCCGAGCCGCCAGGAAGAGCGCCACCTCGGCCCAGGGGACCGGTGGGGGGTGGATCCCAGCGTCGAGCAGGAGGGTGCGCACCACCTCGCCCAGCGCGGTGGTGCCGGGATCGCGCACGGCGACCACGCGCCACCCCTGCGCCCGCAGGCCCATGGCCAGGCTCGCCGCCTGGGTGCTCTTGCCGACCCCGTCGGGGCCCTCCAGGCTGACGAAGAAACCCCGGCCACCCTGACTCACCACCCCGCCCCCCCCAGTCGCCGGCACCCCTTCGCCACCGGCCCATTCTCTCGGATCGGCGCCCCCCCCGGTGTGGCGGAGGCTGAGGGACCCCGCCCCGGGGCCCCCCGGGGCCGCCCCTAGGGGATCGGGGCCGGTCCGTAGATCCGCAGCCGCCGGCGCGGATCCTTGCCGGTGCTGCGGGCCACCAGGCTGTGCTGCTCGACCAGCTGGTGCTGGAGCCGGCGCACGTAGGCGTTCTGGGGCGTCAGCTCCACCATCAGGCCGCGTCCGGCCCGCTCGATCCCCTCTCGCGCCTCGCGCAGGGCCTCGGTGGCGATGGCGTCCTCCTCCAGGTGGAAGAGGCGCGTCAGCAGCGCCCGGATCTGGGCCACCGTGTTGCTGCGCAGGATGGAGATGGGGATGCCCTCGGCCTCGGCCGCCCGCAGCGGGGAGTCCCTGCGCCGGTAGTAGCTCTTCAGGGTCAGGACCATGTCCGCCTCATCGACGTGGTGCTGGATCCGGACCGGCACCTGCAGGTCGCGCACGGCCTGCTCCAGATAGGTCCGCGAGACCCCGTAGGGGAAGATGGCGGCCGCCGAGGGGGCCGCCGTACGGCCTTCCCCCAGCTCGATCAGCGACGGGGGACGCCGGGGCCGCGGGTCGCCGGGCGGGGCCGACGCGTCTCGAAGGACGCCGCGCCCACCGGGCTCGCGCGCCGCCAGCAGGTCTGGGGCCGGTCGGTCGAGGAGCTCGCGCGCCCAGCGGTCCGGCTCCGGGACCGGTTCGGCCCAGCGCGTGCTGATCCCGCCCTCCGGCGACACCTCCCGCAGCTGGGCCCGCCGGACCCGGCCCCGGAGGACGTCGTCGACGACGTCGGCCAGGGGCAGGTGGACGGTCACCTGATGGCGATCGACGATCTCCACCAGGGCGTCGAAGGTGGGCGGAGCCTTGCGCTCCAGCACCGACTTCTGCGTCCCGCGCCGGCGCGCCTCCTCGTCGGAGAGGGTCACCGTCTGGATCCCCCCCAGGAGATCGTTGAGGGTGGGGTTGACCAGCAGGTTGTCCAGGGTGTTCCCGTGGGCGGTGGCCACCAACTGCACGCCCCGCTCGGCGATGGTCCGAGCTGCGGCCGCCTCCAACTCGGTGCCGATCTCGTCGATGATGATCACCTCGGGCATGTGGTTCTCGACCGCCTCGATCATCACCGCGTGCTGCTGGGCCGGGGTCACCACCTGCATCCGGCGGGCACGCCCGATGCCCGGGTGGGGGATGTCGCCGTCCCCGGCGATCTCGTTGCTGGTGTCGACGATGACCACCCGCCGCCGGCACTCCTCGGAGAGGATGCGGGCCACCTCGCGCAGCATGGTGGTCTTGCCGATCCCCGGCCGGCCCAGCAGGAGCAGGCTCTGCCCGCCGACCACGATGTCGCGGATGATCTCGACCCGGCCCGTGACGGCCCGGCCCACCCGGCAGGTGAGGCCGACGATCCGCCCCGCCCGGTTGCGGATGGCGCTGATGCGATGCAGGGTGCGCTCGATGCCAGCCCGGTTGTCGTCCCCGAAGACGCCCACCCGGCTGCTGACATACTCCAGGTCCGCCCAGTCGACCGGCGTGTCCCCGAGCATGAGCTCGGTGCGGTCGAGCCGAGCCTCCGGCTCCCGCCCGAGGTCGAGCACGATCTCCAGCAGATCCCCGGCGTCGGCGGGCAGCCGCCGCACCGCCTGGGCCAGCGGCGGGGGCAGGGTCTGCACGAGCAGCTCCAGCTCGTCGGCCCAGGAGGGCAGCTGCGTCGGGGCCGGTTCGCTCAGCGCAGGCCCTCCCACACGCCCCACGGCTCACGGACGACGCGGCTCGGCGCTGCCGCCCGACGGACTCGGGCGGCCCCGGCCCACGGGCCCGAGGGGGCGCAGAGGATCGCCCTCATCCCCCTCGCGACGGGCGCGCGCCGCCGGACCGACCTCGGGCCCGGCACGCTCGCCTCACGGCCTGAGTGTAGCGCGCGCGGGAGGGCCGTGCGGCAGCCGCACGGGCGACACCCCGGCGTGCACCACCGGGATTACCCCCGTCAGCTGGGCCCGCTTGGCGCGGGCCGGCACGCGGGCCCGCAGGCGCATGGGCAGGTCCCGGACCATCAGCAACTGGGCGGCGATGGGCTCGAACCCGCGAGCCTCGATGGCCCGCACCAGCTCGCTGTCGTAGTGGCGCAGCACGCTCAGGGTCGGGCCCCGGGGGAGCAGGTTGAGCAGTCCGTGGACCGCCTCCACCGCCAGCCGACCCTCCTGGGGGTCGAGCATCATGCCCACCATGGCGGGCCGGGCCCGGGCCGGCAGGCGCAGGCCGGCCCAGGCGACCAGCCCGTGGCCGCGGTCGATGACGTAGTGCCGCCCGTCACTGCCCCGGCCCTGGATCCGGCTCAGCCAGCCCAGCTGGAACGTGGTCCGCCAGACCTTGAGCGAGGGCGCCTCGATGGCCGCCACGGTGTGGGGGGCGGTGCGCAGGTAGAGGGCGTGGATCCCGCCCAGGTCCTCGGTCCGAGCCGGGATCCAGGGGCCGGGGTCATCGCTGGGCGGGGCCGGCAGCTCCCGGAAGCGGATCTGCTCGGTGGCATAGGGGCTGAACCCCTGGGCTCGCAGGATGCCCTCGAGCGGATGCTCGGCCGGCAGGCGCACGAGGAAGCGGGTCACCCCCCGCTCCTGCCCCTCGGCGAAGAGATGCTCGATGAGCGGCCCGGCCACGAACGGGCCGGGCGCGTCCGGGGCCAGGCAGAGGTTCAGGATCTGCCAGGCCCGGCCGCCGGGAGCGGGCTCGGCCTGGATGAACCCGACGATCCGGCCCCGCTCCTCGGCGACGTACAGCTGGTCGGCGGGGTCGGCCAGCGGCACCAGCGCCGAGAGACTCTTGTTGACGATGTACCAGGCCCGGGCCAGGCCCGGCCCTGGGATCGGGCCGTGCGGGCCCGCCGCCCGCAGCCGCCGCAGCAGATCGGGATCGGCCACCTCGGTGGCCCGGTAGAGGTCGTCCACCCGGCTGAGGTCGCGGTAGTTGGCAAGCCGCACCTGCATCCCATAAGTGTGACGGGGCCCGGGTGCGCCGGGCCCGGCGACCGGCTCAGACGCCGCCCAGTCCCGCCACGAAGAGCCGGTGCACCCGAGGGTCGCCGGTGATCTCGGGGTGGAAGGTGAGGGCCAGATGGGGCCCCTGCCGGACCGCCACCGGCTCGCCCTCCCAGCGGGCCAGCACCTCCACGCCCTCCCCCACCGCCTCGATCCGCGGGGCACGGATGAAGGCGACCAGGACCGGCTCCGGGCCCACCGCGGGGAACGCCAGCCCCGCCTCGAAGGAGTCGCGCTGGCGCCCGTAGGCGTTGCGGCGCACGGCGAGGTCGAGCACGCCGAGCCCGCCCTGGCCGGGCAGGCCGTCGCGGATCTCGCGGGCCAAGAGGATGGTCCCGGCGCAGGTGGCCAGGCAGGGCAGCCCGCCCTCGATGGCCGCCCGCAGCGGGGCCAGCAGGTCGAAGGTCCGCAGCAGTCGTTCCATGGTCGTGCTCTCGCCGCCGGGCAGGACCAGCGCCTGACAGGTGGCCAGCTCCGCGGCGGTGCGAACCGGGACGCCCTCGGCGCCGGCCGCCCGCAGGGCGATCAGATGCTCCCGGACGTCCCCCTGGAGGCTCAGCACCCCGACCCGCGGCGCCGGCATCCCCTCCCCCGATTCAGATGCCGCGGGCGGCCAGGAGCTCCTCGTCTCGGAGGGTCGAGATCTCAATGCCCACCATCGGCTCCCCCAAGTCGGCGCTGATGTCGGCCAGGACGTCCGGCTTATCGAAGTAGGTGGTGGCGGCCACGATGGCCTTGGCCCGCCGGGCCGGATCGCCGCTCTTGAAGATGCCGCTGCCGACGAAGTTGCCGTCACACCCTAGCTGCATCATGAGAGCGGCGTCGGCCGGGGTGGCGATCCCGCCCGCCGAGAAGTTCACCACCGGCAGCCGCCCGAGCTGGGCCGTCTCCCGGACCAGGTCCAGCGAGGCCCCCAGCTCCTTGGCGGCGCTGGCCAACTCCTCGGACCGCAGCCCCTGCAGTCGGCGGATCCCCTGGGAGACGGCGCGCATGTGGCGCACGGCCTCCACCACGTTGCCGGTGCCGGCCTCCCCCTTGGTGCGGATCATGGCCGCACCCTCGCTGATCCGGCGCAGGGCCTCGCCGAGGTCCCGGGCCCCGCACACGAAGGGGATCTCGAAGGCCCACTTGTCGACGTGGTGCTCCTCGTCCGCCGGGGTCAGGACCTCGGATTCGTCGATGTAGTCGACCCCCAGAGCCTGCAGGATCTGCGCTTCCACGAAGTGCCCGATCCGGCACTTGGCCATCACGGGCACGCTGACGGCGCCGATGATGGCCTTGATCCGGGCCGGGTCGCTCATGCGCGCCACCCCCCCGTCGCGGCGGATGTCGGCGGGCACCCGCTCCAGGGCCATGACGGCGACGGCCCCCGCCTCCTGGGCGATCTCCGCCTGCTCGGGGGTGACCACGTCCATGATCACGCCCCCCTTCAGCATCTCCGCCAGGCCCCGCTTGATCCGCGGCGTGCCGGTGGTCGCGTGGCCGTTGGACTCGGCGGGCATGATGGGCTCCTCGCATCGGCGGGGTCAGCCCCCACGTGGCGGGGGGATCCGGCGCACCGTCTTCTGCCCTCAATTCTAGCCCAGCAGCCAGAGAGCCCCGACGCCCGAGGTCATCTCTGGGACTGGCTGCTACGCTGGCTGGCACGGGCCGCCATGGCGCAGTGGTAGCGCAGGGGCCTTTTAAGCCCAGGGTCGCAGGTTCGAATCCTGCTGGCGGCAGCATTTCCTGATCTCAACCGGCACGCTCTGGGCATGACGAGGCCGGCCAGGAAGCCTGTTGACGGCGACTGCTGGGGCGGCTGCCCGCGAGCTCCGGCGGCTGCAGGCGAACACCGGGCCGGCACGGCAGCCAGTCCGGCCGGCGGGTGCACCGGTGCGCCAGAGCCGCGGCGGAGGCGACCACCGCGCTGACATCAGCCCTCACGACCGTCGCCGACCACCGGCCCTGCCACCGGAGCCGCAGCCGGCAGGCGGATTCCGGGCGCACTGGCTCTTCCGGGCCCCATGTCCCCGAGCTGGGCCGGCGCGGCCGACCCGCCTCTCCCCCCAAGGCGTCAAGGAGATGCAGGGGCCGGATGGACGACGATCATGACTGAGGCCATGCCGCCGCCGCCGCTGGTCTGCCCAGCGTGGACCCGCCCTCGGCGGCCGATGTCGGCCAGGTTCAGGGGCGAGCGCGGCGCTGACGTCGGCAGGCCCCCATGTCGACCGAGCAGGCCGGCCGCCTTCGCGCTCCCGATAACAGCAGTTGTGCAGCCACAGAGTCGGCCATGACGCGTGACGTTCATAACGTCACGCGTCCCACCGCGTAGGTGCTGCGGTCCTTTCGCGACAAGGGCGGCGAGCGAGTGCGGAGCCGTGAGCAATCGCACCGGCTGGATCTATTCACGCAGCGGGCCGCGCTGCGCAAGCTCCTCATCTTCGACGCGGCCGACCTTCTTGGCGATCTCCGGGTGCCTCCCGGCAACCATCTGGAGAAGCTCCGTGGCAAGCGAGCGGACGAGCGCCGCATCCGGGTCACGGCCAAGTGGCGGATCCGCTTCCGCTGGGCGCCGGCGGGCCCCGACCAGGTGGAGATCGTCGATCATCACTGAGGGAGACAGATGCTCGATGAGGACGAATGTGGAGACGCCTCCGCTTCACCCCGGTGGGGTCCTGAACGAGAAGGATCTGGTGCCGCTGGGGATCGCCCAGCACAGGCTGGCCGTGGCCATCGGCGTGCCTCCACGCCGCATCAATGAGATCGTCCACGGCAAGGGTCGCATCAGCCCCGACACCGCGGTCCGCCTGACCCGCCACTTCGGAACCTTGGAGCGGTTCTGGATGAACGGCAAGGCTGCCATGACCTTGAGCCTGAATGCAACCGGCTGGGTCCCGTCCTCGACGAAATCCGACAGCTCGTGCGGGCGTGACTCCATCTGAACCGTTCCGGGCCCCATGGCTCGCCCGTCGCGACCCGCCCGGCATTCCGCTGCGGTGCGGTGGGCGCCGGCCCCAGGTCACCGTCCCAGGGCAACCGGTCCATCGACGACCCGCCCGGTTTCGCCGCGGCGTAGGGTGGAGGGCCATGGCCGTGCCGGTCCGGGTCTCGTGCCTCGGGCGCTTCGCCGTGGAGCCCGCACCCGGTGTGGTCGCCGGGCCATGGGGCCGTCCGACGGCGCGCCGGTTGGTGGCCATTCTGGTGCTGCGCCCGAACCACTTGGCCAGCCGGGAGGAGCTGGCCGCGTGGCTGGCTCCTGACCTCTCTCCCATCCGCGCCGCCAACGCCGTCTCGAAGGCCCTGTCGATGGCTCGCGCCGTGCTGCACCGATCGGCGCCTGGGACGGTGGAGTGGCTGGCTTCCGACCGCACCAACGTCTGGCTGATTCCCAACTTTGCGCTGGAGGTCGATGTCGAGCAACACCAGCAAGCCCTCCGGTGTGCGCTCGCCACCTCTCCGGGCCCGTCGCGCGACGCGGCCCTCAGCGCCGCACTCGCTGAAGACCGGCCGCTCCTGGACGACGAGCCGTACGCCGACTGGGCGGCCCCTGCGCGCGACCGGCTGGAGGCGCTGCGGCAGGAGGGCCGCTTGGAACTCGCGCGCGGGCGCCGCGATCGATCCACCGCGCCGGGCCTGAGCGCCCTCGCCGAGGCCTGGTGGGCCTGCCTGGCGCACGATCCCGCCTCCGAGGAGGCCGCCATCGGTCTCATGACGGTCTACGCCAGCCAAGGGCACCGCGACCTGGCCATCCGCACCTACCATCGCTGCCGCGCCGCTCTGGAGGAGCTCGGCGCATCTCCCGGTCCCGCCCTGTCGGCCCTGCATCGAGCCGTCCTGGTGGCTCCCTCGCCCGGCACCGAAGCTCCGAGGCCAAGACCGGCGGCACCGGCCCCCACGCCACCCGGCAGGGAGGTGGAGCTCCGCGCGCTGCTGCGGCGGCTGCGGGGCGCACCCGTGGGGCGCGGCGGCGCCTGCCTGATCGCCGGGCCGGCCGGCATCGGCAAGAGCCACCTGGTCCAGGTCGTCGCCGGTCGACTCGAGCACCAGGGCTGGACGGTCACCACCGGCACAGCCATGCCCGACGACCGCCGCAGCGCCTTCGCCGCTCTCCGCTTGGCCCTCTCGGCCATCGCGGGACCGCCCGGGGCGACGTCCACTCGCCTCGAACGTCTCCTGGGCCGGAGCCCAGCCAGGCCGGGCTCCCCGTCGCTCGCGCCCGGGTCCGAGGGTGCGGTCCTGGCGTCCGAGATTGGGGCCCTTCTGGACACCGTCAGTCGCGCCAGCCCCGCCCTCCTGGCGATCGACGACCTCCAGTGGGCCGACCCCGGTCTGCAGTCGGTCCTGGCCAGGCTCGCGGCGCGCCCGGGACCGCGGCGGTGGGCCGTCCTGCTCGCCGCCCGCTCGGACGAGCCGCGGGCCCCCGTACCCAGACTTCCGAGCACAGTCCTTCGAGTCGACCTGCCGCCGCTCCCGCCTGGTCCCCTGGCGGTGATCATCCGCCGAGCCGCCGGGACCCGTGGACAGCTGGCGCCGGCGGCGGCGGCGGCGATCAGCGAGCGGTCCCAGGGGAACCCCTTCTTCGCAATCGAGTTGGTGCGGGCCGCCTGCTCCGACCGGCCCGAATCTGCCGCCGACGCCTCCAGCTCCGTGCCCGCGCGGATCCTCGAACTCCTGCGGGGCCGACTCCGGCAGGCCACGGTCGACGGCCGGCGGCTGGTGCCGATGGTGGCGTTGGCGGGCGAGGAGTCGAGCTACGAGCTCTTGCTTCGCCTCGGGCCAGCGGCCGGTATCCCCGAGGCGCGCACGGTCCGAGCCCTCGACCAGCTGGTCCGGGCGCATCTGGTGACGGAGGTCCCGGCGGGGCTGCGCCTCGCCCACCCGCTCCTGCACGAGGCGGCTCTGGCCGAGGTCAGCACGCTCCACCGGGCGAGGCTGCACGAGCGCATCGCCGACCACCTGGACCAACTCGGCCCGGGGTTGGCGGGGATGCGCCAGGAGGCAGCGGCCCGCCACCGTCTGCTGGCCTTCGAGGCCGGGCGACTGCGCGCACTGGCGGCCCCAGCAGCCGCCGCCGCCTTCACTGCCGGGCAGCGCGCTCGGGACCTCCTGGCCCCCGGGGTCGCGATCGCGCTCCTGGAGGGTGGACGTGCGGCGTTCGACGCCCTCGACCCGGATCAGCAGGCGCGGCTGCGAGCCCAGGCCGTGGCCGCGTCGGTGGCCCTCGGCGACACCCTCCTGGACGGGAACCTCCTGAGCCGTGCCGAAGCCGCCTATCGCTGGGGGCTCCAGCTGGCCACCGGCGACGAGGAGCGAGGCCGCCTCTGGAGCGCCATCGGTGGCCTCGCCTACCGCCACGGGGACATGGCGGCCGCCGCTCTCGCCTACCACCATGGCCTCAGCGAGATCGACCAGGGCAGTTCGGTGGCCCGTGGCCGGCTCCTGTCGGACCTCGGCTGGACCCACTGGCGGCAGGCCCACCCCGAGGAGGCGCTGGCCGCCTACGGGACGGCCATGCCCCTGCTCCAGGGCTCCCCCGATCCCCTGGACCGAGCCCGGCTCTTCGACCGGCTGGCGGTGGCTCTGGCAGGGACCGGGCGGCCGGAGGAGGCCATGTCGGCCTCCGACCGAGCCCTCGCCGCGGCGGCGCGGCTGGGCAGCGAGCGCGAGATGGCCGCGCTCCACATCCATCGGGCTGGGCTGCTGTCCGCCCGTGGCCAGCACGACGAGGCGCGCGCCCAGGCCCAGGAGGGGATCCGGATCGCCCAAGCGGCCGGAGACGTATACCTCGAATCGGTCGGCCACTGGTCCCTCGCCCAGACCCTGGACGCCCTCGGCGACAGGTCCGGGGCCCTCGTCGAGCGGGACCGAGAGCTGGCCCTCCTCATCGACATCGACAACCCCCGCAATCTGGCCGGGAACCAGGCCCACCGCGCCCGCCTCCTCCTGGGCCTTGGGCGGGCCGACGCCAGCCGCACCGCCGCCAGGAACGCGCGGGAGGCGGCCCACCGCACCGCCGACCCTGCGCTCGTGGCCAGGGTGGAGGCGGTGCTCGAGACCGAGGTGCCGGCCGACTGAACGCGGGTGGAGGCGGTGCTCGAGACCGAGGTGCCGGCCGACTGAACGCGGGCGGGAGAGCGACGGCTCCGGGAAGAGTTCGGGAACGGACGCTCCCTACGCTGCCACGGTCGGGTCCAACCCAGGAGGTGACGACAGTGTCCGTCGAAGAGACCGGCCGAGTCCTGAGCGCCTATTTCGCCGATCACGGCGAGCAATGGCTGGCCGTGACGATCGAGTTCCACGACATGAGCCGGCCCGAGCCCTACCGGGGCCGGGAGCAGGTGGCCGCGTGGCTGCACCACTTCTACGGAGAGGCCTTCCCGGGCGCCCGGGCCGAAGAGGCTCGCCTGGTGGTGGGGGATGGCATCGCCGCCGCCGACTGGGTCTTCCGCGGCCGCCACCTGGGATCGCTGGCCGGTGAGCCCCCGAGCGGGGTCGACGTTGAGCTGCCGATGGCGGCGGTCTACGAGGTCGGCGGTGGCGAGATCGTACGCGCCCGCCTCTACTACGACTCCGCCACCCTCACCCGGCAACTGGCCCCAGCTGCGGTTCCGTCATGACCTGAGCGCGAGGCTCCCCCGCCGGCGCCGGCTCGCCTTCGGGCCGGCGCCGGCCCGCCCGGCGTGCCACCCGAGCGCGCAGGGGCCGGGAGCAACCGCCGACCGACGGGCAACCTCCGGTGCGGCCAGAACGATGAGGAAATGTCTGACGCCCTTGCCGTGGCCGTGCCGGCCCGGTCCCCACGGGGAGCCGCGCGAGAGGGGCCCCGTCCGAGCCGCGACTGGAGAGGTTCGCGACGAGCGGCCCGGGCCTGTCGGGCACGTTCGGACATCGCCCGACGGCAGACGGGGGCCGGGGACGAGCGCCCAGCGGGTGGCGACGACCACGGGGCCCACCCGCGGCGCGGATGGCGCGGCGTGAGGTGGCTGCCGCGCCGGCGGGGGCGCTGGGGCCCAGCGCGCTGCAGCGCCGCCGCCACCGAGCCTCCGGACCCGCCTGGAAGCTGGAAACTCATGCCGCGACGTGGACGCCAGCCTCGGTGACCAGGCGAGCATCCGTCTGCTGGTCTGGCTTCTTCCGCTCCGATGCGTGGGCAGACCGCACCGCCACGGACGCTCCGAGCCCCGACCGCCGCGGGGCGGGGACCACCGTCTCTCATCCGCCTCACACCCGCACGCCCTACGCTCTGGGCTGTGCACCTGCTGGTGGTGGAGGACGAGGCGCGGATGGCCACCCTGCTGCGGCGGGGCCTGCAGGAGGAAGGCCACACGGTGGACGTCGCCCACGGCGGGCCGGACGCGGTCTGGATGGCGACGGAGGCCCCCTTCGATGCGATCGTCCTCGACATCATGCTGCCCGGCTTCGACGGCTTCGAGGTCTGCCGCCAACTGCGCCAGCGGGGGTGCTGGACCCCGATCCTGATGCTGACCGCCCGGGAGAGCGTCGGCGATCGGGTGCATGGGCTCGACACCGGGGCCGACGACTACCTGCTCAAGCCCTTCAGCTTCGATGAGCTCACTGCCCGGCTCCGGGCCCTGGCTCGCCGCGGCGCGTCACCGCGTTCGCCCCGCCTCCAGGTCGGCGACCTGCACCTGGACCCGGCGGCCCGGCGGGCCTGGCGCGGAGAGGTCGAGATCGCCCTCTCGGCCCGCGAGTTCTCCCTCCTGGAGCTCTTCCTGCGGCACCCCGGCGAGGTGCTGACCCGCACCCGCATCCTGGAGCAGGTCTGGGACTTCGCCTACGAGGCCGGCTCGAACGTGGTCGACCAGTACGTCGGCTACCTGCGCCGCAAGATCGACCAGCCCTTCAACCGGCGCGACCTGGAGACGGTGCGGGGAGCCGGCTACCGACTCCGCCTCCCCGAGGACGGGTAGCGGTGCCGATCCGGCTGCGCCTGGCCCTCATCCTGGCCACGGGCACGGCTTTGCTCTTCGCGGCCGGGGCGACCCTGATGTCGCTCCAGCTCGGCCAGAGCTTGGTGGGGAGCGTCGACGCCAACCTCGACACCCAGTTCTCGGGGGTCGCGCGCTCCTTCCCCAGCCTGGCCGCTCTGCTTCACCTGGCCCGCGGGGTCCCTGCTCAGCATGGCCAGGGATCGCCGGCCCTGGTGGGCACCGTGGCCCAGATCGCGGGCCCCGGAGGCGGCGTCGTGGTCGCGACCCGTTCAGCCGGACTGGCCCCCCTGCTGACGCCGGCTGAACTGAGCCTGGCCCGGGGCGGCGAGATCCACCTCACCCGGGCGAGATCCCACCGGCCGCCGCTGCGGCTGGTGGCGGGCCCCATTCCGACCAGCCCGGGCTGGGTGGCCGTGGTCGGCGCCAGCCTGGGCCCGGCCGACGGCGTCATGCAGCGGGCCGACGTGGCCCTGGCCGGGGCGGGGATCGTGGTGGTGGCCCTGGCCGGGTTCGCGGCCTGGCTGCTGGCCGGCGCCGCGCTCCGCCCGGTGGAGCGGATGCGGCGCCAGGCCGCCACCATCTCCGACCGGGATCTCAGCACCGCCCTGGCCATCCCGGGGACCCACGACGAGATCGCCGCCCTCGGTCAGACCATGAACGGCCTGCTGCAGAGGCTCCAGGGCGCCATCGCCCGCCAGCGCACCTTCGTGGCCGACGCCGGGCACGAGCTGCGCACCCCGCTGGCGGTGCTGCGCACCGAGCTGGAGCTGGCGGCCCGGCCGGGGCGGAGCGCCGACGAGCTGCGGGAGGCGGTCCGCAACGCGGTCGCGGAGACCGATCGGGTCACCCGCCTCGCCGATGACCTGCTGCTGCTGGCCCGCCATGACGAGGGCGGGCTGGCGGCCCACCGGCAGCCCACCGCCGTCCGGGAAGTGCTGGCGGCGGCTGTGCGCCAGGCCACCGCCGAGGCCACCGCCCACGGCGTCCATCTGGCCCTGGCGGCGCCACCGGAACTGGTCGCCCCCCTCGACGCCGCCCGGATCCGGCAGGCGGTGGACAACCTGGTGGTCAACGCCCTGCGCGTGGCCCCGCGCGGGAGCACGGTGGTCGTCGCGGCCCGCGCCGAGGACGGGTGGGCGGTGATCGAGGTGCTGGACCGGGGACCCGGATTCCCCGAGGACTTCCTTCCCGAGGCGTTCACGCGCTTCAGTCGCCCCGACAACGCGAGGGGCCGGGCGGGCGGCGGGGCCGGCCTCGGTCTGGCCATCGTGCGGGCGGTCGCCGAGGCTCACCAGGGCACCGCCCAGGCCCGAAATCGGCCGGATGGCGGGGCCATCGTTCAGGTTGCGGTGCCGCTGGCGTAGCCTCGGAGGCAGATGTCGTCCTGCCTGTCGGCGGGATCGTCGCCGATCCCCTCGTCCAGCCACCAGCGCCGCCACCGGCTCGTCGCCGGGGTGGGAGGCGCGGCCACCCTGGTCCTGCTGGGCTCCGCGCTGGCGGTGCGGGTCGCCAGCCCCCGGCTGCTGACGCACCTGGACCCCGGCGATAACACGGTGGCCGTGCGCGCGGCCGCCGGCGACGGGCCGCTCGGTGGCTGGGTGCTGGGGCAGACCACCCTGCGGGCCGACGGACCGTCCGGCGCCGGGCGAGTGCTGCGGGCGACGCTGAGGGCGGGCGTCACCGCGCGGCTGGCGGTGCGCATCATCGGACCGGATCCGCGGACGGCCACCGTCACCGTCAAGGTCCCGCCGGCGCCCACCGTGCGCACCCGCGCCGTGACCGCAGGCACGCTGGCCGTCGGCTTCTCCCTGCCCCTGCGCTCGGCCACCGTGCTCCGGGCCAATGCGCCAACGCACATCCAGCAGCTGGGCCCGGCCACGGTCGTCCTCCCACGTGGCCCCACGACCAGCCGCCTGCTGCTGGCGGTCACCGCTCGCAATGGCGAGCGGGCGACCGTGCCCCTGGCCGTACCGGGCCTCTCACGCGTCGGCTGGCACGTGGTCCAGGGCCTGCTGAGCCAACGGGCCCCCTTGACCGTGGTCTTCGACCTGCCGATGCGGTGGACGCCGCGAGGTCCGTGGCCGCTGGTCCAGCCCCCGGTCCCCGGCCGGTGGCGCGTCGTGGCGGCCAACGCCATCGCCTACACCCCGCGGGCTCGATGGCCGCGCGACCGGCGCCTGCGGCTCAGCGTCGAGGGGGCGCGGCCGGCGGCCACCACCGGGGCGCTGCCGCAGCCGGGGACGGTGACGATCAGCACCCAGGGCACTCCGGGCGCCCGGCCAGGGCCGGTCGCCCCCCCACCGCCGGCGGCGACGGGCCCGGAGGTCCCCGTGTACTACTTCGGCTCCCCGGTCCACCGGCAGGTCTACCTCACCATCGACGACGGCTGGTACCCGAGCAGCGCGGTGCTCACCCTGATGCGCCAGGACCACCTCCCGATCACGACCTTCCTCATCGGGCGGGCGGCGGCCGAGCACCTCGCCTTCTGGCGCCAGTTCCAATCGGCCGGCGGGGTCATCGAGGACCACACCTGGAACCACCCCGACATGGCCCAGCTCTCGCAGGCCGCGGCGGCGGTGGAGTGGGCCCGGGCCCGGATCGACTTCGGCCGCTGGTTCCAGACCACCCCCGCCCTCGGTCGGCCCCCGTACGGGGACCTCAGCGCCCGCGTGCGGGCCGCGGCGGCACAGGCCGGCCTGCGGGCCCTGGTCATGTGGAGCGTGGTGGTGCAGCCGGGGAGGATCACCACCTGGAACGGGAGGCCGATCGCCCCCGGGGAGATCGTCCTGCTGCACTGGGACCCGGGCCTGCCGACCGAGCTCCGGGCCCTGGTCGCCGACCTGCGACGGCAGCACCTGACCGCGGCCCCCCTGGCGGATGGCCTGCCCCACTGACACGCCAGCCGCCGCCGACTGGGCCCACCCCCCAAGCCGGGGGGTGGGCGACTCCAGCCAGGCCGCGCCAGCCCTACGGGACGCTGGGGTACTGGCCCAGCTTGACCGTGAGCGTCGCCTTCGATCCGTCCGGCTTCTGCACCTGGAGCGCCACCTGCTGCCCGGGATGCATCGCGGCCAGCAGCCCGGTCAGCGTCTGGGCCGACCCCACCGGGTGCCCGGCGATGCCGAGGATCACCTCCTGGGCCCGGAGCCCGGCCCGCGCGGCGGGCCCGCCCGAGACCACCCGGACCACCAGCGCCCCGCCGGGGTTCCCGTTGGGCTGGATCACGTCTTCCACCTCGATCCCCAGGTAGGCCCGGTTGGAGTGGACCACCCGCCCGTAGCGGGCGATCTGCCCCGCGATGTCGGTCACCACGTTGCTGGGGATGGCGAACCCGATCCCCGGCGCCTGCCCCCCCCCCAGCTGCGGGTCCAGCGCCGCCAGCGTCGGGATCCCCACCACCTGCCCCGCCAGGTCCACCAGCGCCCCCCCGCTGTTCCCCGGGTTGATCGCCGCCGAGGTCTGCAGCACGTCCGGCAGCGTCACCCCGTTGGGCTCGCTCACCGTCCGCCCGGTGGCGCTGATGATCCCCGTGCTCACCGAGCTCTGCAGCCCCAGCGGGTTCCCGATGGCCATCACGATGTCCCCCACCTGCAGCGCCGCCGAGTTCGCGAACTGGGCCGGCTGCAGCCCCGTCGCCGTGATGTGGATCACCGCCAGGTCGTCCGGCGGGAAGGTGCTCACCACCGTCCCCGGGTACTGGTGCCCGTTGGCCAGGGTCACCGTCACCCGCCGGGCCCCGTTGACCACGTGGTTGTTGGTCACGATGTCCCCCTGCCGGTTGAAGATGATCCCCGACCCCAGGTCCTGGCGGGTGCTGATCTGCACCACCGACGGCCCCACCTTGTGCACCACCGCCACGTACGCGCTCTGCAGCCCCAGCAGCGCCTGCGCTGCCGAGCCGGGGGAGACCAGGGCCGGCGGCTGCGCCCCGGACCCGGTGCCGTCGCGCCGCCCGTGGGTCGGGGGCGAGGTCGCGGGACCGCAGGCGGCCAGCAGGCCGGCGGCCAGGATGGCCACCACCGCGGCCGGCCCGGTGTGTCCCCCGCGACGGGCCCGGGCGCTCATACCGGTCCGGGCCGCCCAGGCCGTCACGCCCCGCCGTCCACCCCCGCCATCACACATGAGTTCGCTCCTGCACCCGCTGCCGCCCAACGATCCCGACCCCATCACCTTACGATGGCGAGGCCCGACGCACGAGCGGGCGCCCTGGAGGGAACGGCAGCGCCATGGCGGCGGAGTTGGTACATCTCGACACGGTCGGGGACGTGGCCACCCTGACCCTCGACGCGCCGGGGCATCGCAACAGCCTCTCCCGGCAGCTGCTGGAGGAGTTGGCCGCGCAACTCCAGCGCGCCGTCGCCGAGCCCAGGGCCCGGGTCCTGGTCCTCACCCACACCGGCCCGGTGTTCTGCGCCGGGGCCGACCTCGACGAGCAGCTGGAGCCCCCCGGGGCCGGGACCAGCCCGGGGGTGGGGGGGCTGGTCCCGGTCCTGCAGGCGCTGTGGGCCTGCCCCAAGCCGACCCTGGCCCGGGTCGCCGGGCCGGCCCGCGGCGGCGGCCTGGGGCTGATCGGCGCCTGCGACCTGGCGGTGGCCGCCCAGACCGCCACCTTCGCCTTCAGCGAGGTCCGGCTGGGCGTCGCCCCGGCGGTGGTCTCGGTGGTGACCCTGCCCAAGCTCGGGCCGGCCGCGGCCGCCGAGCTGTACCTCACCGCCACGCCGATCTCGGCCGACCGGGCCGCGGCCCTGGGCCTCATCACCCGCTCGGTGCCGGCGGCCGACCTGGACCGCACCGTCCGCGAGTACCTGGATGCGCTGCAGGCGGCCGCCCCCGGCGCCCTGGCCGCCACCAAGCAGATCCTGCGCACGGTGCCGACCCTGCCGGTCCTGGAGGCGCTGACCGCCATGGCCGCCCTGTCGGCCGATCTCTTCCAGGGCGCCGAGGCCCGAGAGGGCATGGCCGCCTTCCGGGAGCGCCGGCCCCCCGCCTGGGTGCCGCCCCCGCCCCTCCCGACCACTGAGGAGCTGCCGCCGTGACCGCACCCGCCACGACCGAGGTCGCGCCCGAACTCGCCGCCCGCCTCCGGGTGGCGGTCCTGCGACTGGGCCGCCGCCTGCGCCAGCACGTCACCGGGGATGTGACCCAGGCCCAGCTGGCCGTCCTCTCCACCCTGGAGCACGGTGGCCCGATGACCTGCGGGGAGATCGCGGGCTCCGAGGGCATCCAACCACCCTCGGTCACCCCCCTGGTGGCGACCCTGGAGGACCGGCGCTACGTCACCCGCAGCGCCGCCAGCGGCGACCGCCGCGTGGCCCACATCGCCATCACCGACGCCGGCCGGGTGGCGGTGGAGACCAACCGCCGGCTGCGCGACGCCTGGCTCGCCGGGCAGCTGGGCCAGCTGCGGCCGGCCGAGCTGGAGGCGGTCACCGTGCTGCTGCCGGTCCTGGAGCGGATCGCCAGCGAGCGGCCCGGGGGGCCCGCCGCCTAGGGCCGGCCCCCGTCGACGTAGAGGACCTGGCCGGTGACGTACGACGCCTCCTCCGAGCAGAGGAAGGCGATGACGTTGGCGATGTCCTCCGGCAGTCCCAGGCGGCCGATGGGGATGCGAGCCTTGGCGGCGGCGTGGAAGTCCTCCACGGAGAGCCGCAGGCGCTGGGCCACCGCGCGGGTCATGGCCGTGTCGACGAAGCCGGGGGCCACCGCGTTGACATTGATGTTGAAGGGCCCGAGCTCCAGCGACAGGGTGCGGGTCAGCCCCTGCAGCCCGGCCTTGGCCGTGGAGTAGTTGGCCTGCCCCCGGTTGCCGAGGGCCGAGGTCGAGGAGAGGAAGACCATCTTCCCCCGGCGGCGCGGCACCATCAGGGCCGCCGCCGCCCGGGCGCAGAGGAAGCCGCCCAGGCAGTGGACGTCCAGGACCTCCTCCCACTCCTGGCGCGACATCTTGTGGAGCAGGTTGTCGCGGGTCACCCCGGCGTTGCTCACCAGGTAGTCCACCTGGCCAAACCGCGCGGCCACCTGCTCGAAGAGGGCCTGAACCGCAGCCTCGTCGCGGACGTCGCAGCCGACCCCGATCGCCTCCCCGCCGGCGGCGGTGATCTCCGCTGCCACGGTGGCGGCGCCGTCCGCGGCCAGGTCGACCACCGCCACCCGGGCCCCGTCGCGCGCCAGGCGCCGGACCGTCGCGGCCCCGATGCCCTGCGCCCCTCCCGTCACCACCGCCACCGGTGCCGCGTCCGCTGCCATCCCAGACCCTCCATGCGCCCGCCCCGCGGTGGCGGCCTGGCCACCGCCGCACGCCACCGGCGATGGCGCACGGTCGAGCATAGCGGGGCCACCGGGACCCGCCCCTATACTCCGGCGGGTGAGCCGCGTCCTCATCGTCGCCAACGACGTGGTGAGCCGGCGGATGGCTGGGCCCGGCATCCGGTGCTTCGAGTTCGCCCGCCAGCTGACCGCCGCCGGCCACGCCGTGACCCTGACCAGCCCGCGGCCCAGCGACCTGCCCCCGCAAGCCTTCCAGCTCACGGTGGGGACGGCCTCGGCCCTGCGGCGGCTGGCCCGCGCGCACGACGTCGTCGTCGTCCAGGGAACAGCCCTGGAGCGGTACCCCTCCCTGCGCGAGGGCGGCGCGCCGGTGGTGGTCGACCTCTACGACCCCTTTCCCCTGGCCCTGCTGGAGCAGTTCAGCGCCGAGGCGATGCCGCACCGGCTCCTGACCCATCAGGGGGTCCTGGGGACGGCCAACGCCCAGCTGCGCCACGGAGACTTCTTCCTCTGCGCCAGCGAGCAGCAGCGCGACTTCTGGCTCGGAGCCCTCACCGCCCTCAACCGGGTCAATCCCCACACCCACGGGGCCGACCGCACCATGCGCCGCCTGATCGACGTGGTGCCCTTCGGCCTTCCCGACACCCCCCCGGCACCGGACGGGCCCGGGGCCCGGGGCGTGATCCCGGGTATCGAGGCCGGCGACACCCTGCTGCTCTGGGGCGGCGGCATCTACAACTGGTTCGACCCCCTGACCCTGGTCCAGGCCGTGGGGCAGGTCAGCCGCTCCCATCCCCGCCTGCGCCTCCTCTTCCTCTCCACCAGCCACCCCAACCCCGACGTGCCCGCCATGTGGATGGAGCAGCGGACCCGCGCCCTGGCGGACGAGCTGGGCCTGACCGGGCGGCACGTGTTCTTCCACGAGGCCTGGGTCCCCTACGAGGAGCGCGCCCGCTGGCTGTGCGAGGCCGACGCCGGGGTCTCGACCCACTTCGACCACGTCGAGACCCGCTTCTCCTTTCGCACCCGGATCCTGGACTACCTGTGGGCCGGCCTGCCGATCCTGTGCACCCAGGGGGACGTGCTGGCGGACGCGGTCGAGCGGCACCAGCTCGGCCTCACCGTGCCCCCGGAGGACGTCGCCGCCACCGCCGCCGCGGTGGAGCGGATGGCGGCCAACGCCGTGGATCGCCGGGCCTGGAGCGAGGGCGTGCGCGCCTACAGCCGCCAGCTGACCTGGAGCGCCGCCATCCGGCCCCTGCTGGCCTACTGCGAGCGGCCCTGGGCGGCCGCCGACCGGGCCGCGGCGGGGCCGGGGCCAGCAGTCCCCCTGGGCAGCGCCGCCGGCCCGGGCCGCCAGCCCGGCCTCCTGGCCCGGGAGCTCGGCCGCAGCTGGGGCG
>JAKABB010000035.1 GCA_021802045.1 bacterium | reverse complement strand
GACCGTCAGCGCGGCCGAGGCCGCCCGGCTGGCCCGGCGGCAGCGCGCCCGGCGCCGCACCCTGGCGCGCCAGCTCGCCGCGCGCAAGCTCGAGGACCGGTTGGTCGAGATCGAGGTGGAGGAGAGCTACTCGCCGCCGGTGGAGGTGTTCTCGGGGACGGGCTACGAGGAGATCGGCTGGTCGCTGGCGGACTTCTTCAGCCAGATGGCGCCGGCGCGCAAGCGATGGAAGCGGATGAGCGTCGCCGACGCCCGCCACGTCCTCACCCAGGAGGAAACCGATCGGCTGGTGGACATCGATCGCATCTACGACGAGGCCATCCATCAGGTCGAGGAGCGCGGCATCGTCTTCATGGACGAGGTGGACAAGATCGCCGGACCGTACAGCGAGGGCCACGGCCCCGACATCAGCGGGCAGGGGGTCCAACGGGACCTGTTGCCGATCATCGAGGGGTCGGCGGTCAGCACCCGGTACGGGACGGTGCACACCGAGCACGTGCTGTTCGTGGCGGCGGGGGCCTTCACCATGGCTCGGCCCTCGGACCTCATCCCCGAGTTCCAGGGCCGCTTCCCGATCCGGGTCGAGCTGCAGCGGCTGGAGGAGGCGGACCTGCGCCGGATCCTCACCGAGCCCCGCAACGCCCTGACCCGGCAGTACCATGCGCTCCTCGGCACCGAGGGAGTGGAGCTGGTCTTCGCCGACGACGGCATCGCCGAACTGGCCCACCAGGCCCAGCTGGTCAACGAGCAGGACGAGAACATCGGCGCCCGGCGGCTCTTCACGATCGTGGAGAAGGTGCTGGAGGATGTCTCGTTCCGGGCCGACGAGCAGCAGGGTCAGACGGTCACCATCGACCGGACCTTCGTCCTGGAGCGGCTGGGCGACCTGGTCCGCAACGACGACCTGCGCCGGTACGTCCTCTGAACGCTGGGCGGGACCGGTAGGGCCCGGGGCGGCTCGATCCCCACGCGGGCCGCAGCCCGACCGGCTGGGGGCGCCACCCGGTGGCCGGGGCGGGGCCGGCGTTCCGGCGCGGTGGGCGTCCACCGCCGCGCCGGGCGCGCCCTGGAGCCGGGGACCTCAGGTTCGGGGCGGCGCTCCCGCGGCCAGCTGCCCCTGCACCCAGGCCAGCAACGCCTGGTCGGGGAGCGCGCCGGTCTGACGGTCGGCGACCCGGCCGTCGCGGAGCAGGAGCAGGGTGGGGATCCCCCGGACCCCGAAGCGTGCCGCCACCCCCGGCGCCTCGTCCACGTTCACCTTCACGACCTTGAGGCGTCCCGCCAGTACCTGGGCCGCCCGCTCGACGGCCGGGGCGATGGTGCGGCACGGCCCGCACCAGGGCGCCCACAGGTCCACCAGGACCAGCAGCGGGGTGTCCACCGCGGCCGCAAAGTCGGCGTCGCCCGCCGCCGCCAGCCAGGGCAGGTCAGCCCCACAGCGGGCGCAGTGCGGCGCCCCGGCCGCCGCGACCGGGACGCGGTTGCGGGTGGCGCAGGCCGGGCAGCCGATCACGCCGGACATCAGGCACCGTCCTCCAGCAGGGCGTCGAGAGCCGCCTGCAGACGCTGGCCGGCCTCGGCGGCGATCGGCTCCAGCTCCGGAACCCCGGGGATCGAGGCGATCAGGCTCGCGTCCAGGGCGTGGACCCGCACGCCATCCCCGTCCTCCTGCACCACCACGTTGCAGGGCAGCAGCAGTCCGATCTCCCGCTGGACGTCGAGGGCCCGGTGAGCCAGGGTGGGGTTGCAGGCGCCGAGGATGACGTAGCGCTCCATCTCCACCCCGAGCTTGCCGCGCAGGGTGGCCTGGACGTCGATCTCGGTCAGCGTCCCAAAGCCCTGGGCTTGGAATGCCGCCTTGACGCGGGGGACGGCGGTGTCGTAGTCGAGGGCCAGGCGGATGGTCTTGGCGTAGTTCATGGGTGCCTCCTTGAGGGGCGGGTGGTCGGGTCGGGGCGGCGCCGGCCGCCCTCGTCCAGTGTCATGCGTGCGGTGCCATGCGCGGTGGGCGCGGCTGCGGGGGCGGGCGGGAGACCGGCGGCGGGCACCGCTACCGCACCAGGGCCAGGGTCGAGCGCAGGGCGACGTAGGCCGCCAGGATCACCAGCAGGGCCACGAACCCCCGCACCAGTGTCTCTCCGGGGAGACGGTCGGCCACCCGCTTGCCGGCCCCGACGCCCAGCAGTCCCGCCACCGTGAAGGGCAGGGCGACGTGCCAGTCGATGCCGGTGGTGGCCAGCCGGGTGGAGAGGGCGACGGCCGCGTCGAGGGCGATGACCAAGAGCGAGGTGCCCACGGCCTCCGCCATCCCGAAGCCGAGGGCCAGGACCAGCCCGGGGACGATGACGAAGCCGCCGCCGACTCCGAAGAAGCCGGTGAGGAACCCGACGACGGTCCCCACGCCCACCACCTTGCCTGCGGTCCCCCAGCCGCCGCGGGCGAGGCGGCCGGTGCCCAGCACCGTCGAGCCGCCGCCGGCCACGGCGGCCGCCGGCTGGAGCCGGGCCGCGGCGCCCTGCTGGGCCAGCATGCGCCAGGCGGCCACCAGCATCAGGGCGGCGAAGGCGAGCAGCAGCCACTGCGGGTTGGCGGCGCGGTTGAGGAGCGAGCCCGCCAGCGAGCCGCCGCTGCCGGCGAGGCCGAAGAGCAGGCCGCCGCCCAGGCGCACCCGGCCCGCCCGCCAGTGGGCCACGGCGCCGCCGAGAGAGACGGTGCCCACCACCACCAGGGCGGTGGTGGTGGCTCCCCGGGCCCCCTCGCCGGCGACGTACACCAGCAGAGGGACGGCCAGGATCGAACCCCCACCCCCCAGGGCGCCCAGCGACAGCCCGATCAGCAGACCGAGCGGGGAGGCGAGGAGCGCCCTCACACGACGCGTCCCGCGCGCCCGGCCGGCCCCTCCAGCGGCAGCCCGGCCCGGGACCAGGCGGCGAGCCCACCACGCAGGTTGCGGGCCTGGAGGCCTGCCCCACCCAGGATCCGGACCGCGTGGGCCGAGCGGCTGCCGGAGCGGCAGGCCACCACCAGGGGCCGATCGCGAGGCAGGCGGTCGATCCGGGCGGCGAGTTCATGCAGGGGCACGTGGCGCGCCCCGCGCACGTGGCCGGCCTGCCACTCACCGTGGCCGCGGACATCCACCAGCACCGCCCCCCCGTCGAGCAGGCTCTTGGCCTCCGCGGGGCCGACGGCCCCGCCACCGCTGCTGCCACCACCGCCGAGGCCGAGCCAGTCCATCCATCCCATGCGTTCGCTCCCTTCCGCGCTGCGGGTCGCCCGGAGCGGGCGATACCCAGGTGGGTATACTCGTCTCGGGTAATATACCCCAGGTGGTATCAGTCAGCCCCGCCGCGAGGTGGGTCACCACAGGAGATGGGCTATGCACTACGAGGACATTCCGGCGACCCGCGCCGCCGACCTGGCCCACCGAGGCACCCAGCTGGTGGACGTGCGGGAGCGGCACGAGTTCGCAGGTGGGAGCCTGCCGGGGGCGATCAACATCCCTCTCAGCGAGCTCCCCCGGCGCGTCGGCGACCTCGACCGGGAGCGCCCGGTGGCGGTGGTCTGCCAGAGCGGCCAGCGCAGCCGGCGGGCGGCGGAGATGCTGGTGGAGCGCGACTTCCGTCAGGTGGCGAACGTGGACGGCGGGCTCAGCGCCGTGAGGTCCTGGTGATGGGCGCCGTGGGCCAGATGGATGCCCCCGAGCTGGCCCGCCGCCTGGGCGGTCCCGACGAGCCCCTCCTGGTCGACGTCCGTGAGCCGGCCGAGGTGGCCGAGTGGAGCATTCCCGGCGCGGTCAACATCCCGCTCGGCCAGCTGACCAGGCGGGCCGACGAGCTGCCGCGGGACCGGGCCGTGGTGACGGTGTGCGCCTCCGGGGCGCGCTCCCTGGCGGCGGCCGAGTGGCTGACCTCCCAGGGGTACGGGGTGGCCAACCTTGTGGGGGGCATGGCGGCGTGGTCGACCGTCTACGACACCGCCAGCGTGATGATCGGCGACACCGAGGTGGTGCAGATCCGTCGTCGGGCCAAGGGGTGCCTCTCCTACATGGTGGGCGCCGGCGACGCCGCGTTCGTGATCGACCCCTCGGGCGATCTGGAGGTCTACCAGGGGGTGGCGGCGGAGCACGGGTGGCAGATCACCCGGGTCTTTGACACCCACCTTCACGCCGACCACCTGAGCGGGGCCCGGGCGCTGGCCCGGCGGACTGGGGCCACCTTGCACCTGAACCCCGCCGACCACTTCGGCTTCCCCTTCGCGCCGCTGGCCGACCGCGAGGCGTTCGCGCTGCCCGGCGGGGCGGCGATGGAGGTGTCCGTCCTCCACACCCCGGGGCACACCGAGGGCTCCACGATCTACCGGATCGGGGAGTCGGTGGTCCTGACCGGGGACACGCTCTTCGTGGACGGGGTGGGCCGGCCCGACCTGGCCGAGCGGGCCGAGCCGTTCGCGCGTCAGCTCCACCGCTCCCTCCAGGAGCGGGTCCTGTCCCTGTCTGACGGGGCCCACATCCTGCCGGCGCACCACGGATCCGACGTTCGCGTGGTGCCCGGGGAGGTCGTGGGGGCGCCGCTGGGGCGGCTGCGACGAGACCTGCCCGCCCTGGGTCTGGACGAGGACGCCTTCGTGCGCTGGGCGGTGGCCCGGGTCACGGCCCGGCCCCCGCACTACCAGGAGATCGTGCGGGCCAATCTGGCCGCCGACCCCGACACCCTGGCGGCCCTGCGCCCGCTGGAGGCTGGTCCCAACCGGTGCGCCGCGTGATGCGGCGCCAGCGGGGGGCGGGGCGGTGACGATGCCGTTTCCCGACGAGGTGGTGACAGACGTCACCCGGCGTCTGCGCCGGGTCGAGGGGCAGATTCGGGGGGTCCAGGGCATGCTCGCTGACGGGCGGGAATGCCGCGACGTGGTGGCCCAGCTCTCGGCCGCCACCCGCGCCCTGGAGCAGGCGGGCCTGCGGCTGGTGTCCGCGGGCCTGGCCTACTGCGTGGAGCATCCACAGGAGGCGGCGGCGGCCGGGTACGGTCCAGCGGAGATGGAGCGCATGGTCATGCGGCTGATCTGACCGGTCCTGGAGCCAGCGGCCGGCGGTGGGGCCGGTCGCTCGCCCAGGAACGTTCGCGCCCCATCCGGTAAGATCACGGCGGCTCACAAATTCGCATGCCCGCGGACGGACGCCGTGGTCCCTGATGGGTCGGCGCCCGGGAGAGGCGGGCAGAGGTCAACCACCACCGGAGGCGTTGCATGCCCGTCGCTACCCTCACCGAGCTGCTCCAGGCCGGAGTCCACTTCGGCCATCAGACCAGCCGGTGGAACCCCAAGATGCGCCCCTACATCTTCGACAGCCGGGGCGGCATCCACATCATCGACGTGTCGAAGACGGTCGGGCTGCTCGACGCCGCCTGCCAGTTCTGCGAGGACACGGTCGCCCAGGGTGGCCAGATCCTCTTCGTCGGCACCAAGAAGCAGGCCCAGGACACCATCGTCGAGCAGTGCCAGCGGGCCGACCAGCTCTACGTGGTCCACCGCTGGATGGGCGGCATGCTGACCAACTTCGAGGTCATCAAGCGCCAGCTCGCCCGCCTCGGCCAGCTGCGCGAGATGCGCGAGCGGGGGGCCATGGAGGGGCTCTCGAAGAAGCAGCGGAGCCGGCTCGAGGACGAGATGGACCGGCTCAGCCGCAACTTCGGGGGCATCGCCGGGATGCGCCGGCTGCCGTCGGCGGTCTTCATCGTGGACCCCCACAAGGAGCGGCTGGCGGTCACCGAGGCCCGCAAGCTCCGGATCCCCCTCATCGCCATCACCGACAGCAACTGCGACCCGGAGGAGATCACCTACGTCATCCCCGGCAACGACGACGCCATCCGCAGCGTGCGCCTGGTGGTCACGCGCCTGATGGACGCCTGCGTGCGGGGGCAGGAGCAGCGTCGCCGGATCGAGGAGGACCGGGCTGCCGCCGAGCTGACCGCCGCGGCCCGACGGGCGGAGGAGGCGGCTGAGGCCGCGCGCCAGGCGGCCACCCCGGCGGCGGCGGTACCCGAGGCGGCGACGGCGGTACCCGAGGCGGCGGCGGAGGCGCCCGAGGCGGCGGCGGCGGTACCCGAGGCGGCGGTGGTGCCCGAGGCGGAGGCGGCGGAGGCGGCCGCCGAGGCCCCAGCGGCCCCTTCTGCGGCTGTGACCAAGGAGGCCGAGGCATGACGGTCATCAGTTCGGACCTCGTCCGGCAGCTTCGGGAGGTGACTGGAGCTGGGATCATGGACTGCAAGCGGGCCCTGCAGGAGGCGGACGGTGACCTCGAGAGGGCCCGCGAGGTGCTGCGCCACAAGGGGCTGGCCCAGGCCAAGAAGCTCGCCGGTCGGTCGGCCGGCCAGGGGCTGGTCGACGCCTACATTCACGCCGGGGGCCAGCTTGGGGTCCTGATCGAGGTCAACTGCGAAACCGACTTCGTGGCTCGCACCGACCAGTTCGCCAGCCTGGTCCACGACCTGGCGATCCAGGTCGCGGTGCGCAACCCGACCTACGTCAGCCGCCAGGCGGTGGCCGCGGATTTCCTGGAGAACGAGCAGCGGATCGAACGTGAGCGCGCCCTGGCCGAGGGTCGGCCGGCGGCGGTGGTGGACAAGATCGTCGCCGGCAAGCTCGACAAGCTGCTCAGCGAGCTGTGCCTGTACGAGCAGGAGTACGTCCGGGACGAGGGCCCGCGGCCGCGGCGGGTCGAGGAGCTGATCCAGGAGGCCGCCGCCCAGCTGGGGGAGAAGATCGAGGTGGCGCGGTTCAGCCGCTTCAAGGTCGGTGAGCGGCAGGCCGAGGCGGCAGGGGAGGAGGAGTCGGCGTGAACGTCGCGCTGGCCCCGAGCACGGAGCGGGCCCGCTTTCGCCGGGTGGTGATCAAGGTCAGCGGCGAGGCCCTGATGGGTGACCGCCCCTTCGGCATCGCGCCCTCCGCCCTGCACGCGGTGGCGGCCGAGGTGCGTGCCGCCCACGAGCTCGGGGCGCAGATCGCAGTGGTAGTCGGCGGTGGCAACATCTTCCGCGGGCTGGCGGTGGCGGAGCAGGGGATCCGGCGGGTCACCGGGGATTACATGGGCATGCTGGCCACGGTCATCAACGCCCTGGCCCTGCGCGATGCTCTCCAGGCGGCCGGGCTGGAGCCGCGCGTCCAGTCGGCCATCGAGATGCACGCCGTGGCCGAGCCCTTCATCCGGGGCCGGGCCATCCGGCACCTGGAGAAGGGCCGGGTCGTGGTGCTGGGGGCGGGGTCCGGCAACCCCTACTTCACCACCGACACCGCCGCCGCCCTGCGTGCTGCGGAGATGGACGCCGACCTCCTCATCAAGGCGACGCGCGTCGATGGGATCTACTCGTCCGACCCCTCCCAGGACCCGACCGCCACCCGCTTCACCCGCCTCGCCTACCTGGAGGTGCTGAACCGGGGGCTGGCGGTGATGGACAGCACCGCCATCACCTTGTGCATGGACAACCGGCTGCCGATCCTGGTCTGCGACCTGCTCGCCCCGGGCAACCTCAGCCGGGCGGTCCGTGGCGAACCGGTGGGGACTCTGGTCGATGACGGGGCGGCTCCCTGGTGATCGCCGACCTGCTGGCCGACTCCGACACCCGGATGGGCAAGACCCTGGAGGCCCTCCAGGTCGCGCTGCAGGGAATCCGTACCGGACGGGCCTCGCCGGCCCTGGTGGAGCATCTGCCGGTGGAGATCTACGACACGGTCATGCCGCTCAACCAGCTGGGCAGTCTGTCCGCGCCCGAGGCTCGGCTGCTGTTGGTGCAGCCCTTCGACCGAAACGCCATCCCGGCGATCGAGAAGGCCATCCAGCGCAGCGAGCTGGGCCTCAACCCCGGCAACGACGGGGCCATCATCCGGATCCCCATCCCCCCGCTCACCGAGGACCGGCGCAAGGAGTACGTGCGGATGGTGCGCACCCGGGCCGAGGAGGCGCGGATCGCGGTGCGCAACATTCGCCGCGACGACGTCGAGCGCCTGCGCAAGCTGGAGCACGACGGCAGCGCGTCCGCCGACGACGTCAGCCGCGGCCTGGGCCAGCTGCAGAAGATCACCGATCACTTCGTCGAGCGCGTCGATGAGATCGCGCGTCGCAAGGAAGCCGATCTGATGGAGATCTGAACGAGCACGCCCGCTCGCCCGAGGTGATGACTGACGCACCGCGCCTGCCCCGGCACATCGGGATCATCATGGACGGCAACGGGCGCTGGGCGCGGCAGCGAGGGCTGCCTCGCACCGAGGGCCATCGGGCCGGGATCCAGACTATCCGGCCGGTCATGGAGGCGGCGGACGCGGCGGGGGTGCACCATCTCACCCTGTACGCCTTCTCCACCGAGAACTGGTCGCGTCCGCGCGAGGAGGTGGCGGCGCTGATGCAGCTCTTCGAGGAGACGCTGCAGCGCGAGGTCGACGAGCTGCACGCGACCGGGGTCCGGATCCGGGTCATCGGCCGGCAGGACCAGCTCCCGAACCACCTTCAGACGGTGGTGGCCGCCGCCGAGGAGCTCACCCGGGACAACACCCAGGGCTTCCTCAACGTCGCCCTCAACTACGGCGGGCGGGCCGAGATCATCGATGCGGTCCGGCAGCTGGCCCGCGCGGGCGTGGACCTGCGCACTGTCGACGAGGCCACCCTGGAGGGGGCGCTCTACACGGCCGGCTCTCCTGACCCGGACCTCATCGTGCGCACCGCCGGCGAGTTGCGCACCAGCAACTTCCTCATCTGGCAGGCGGCCTACGCCGAGCTCCACGTCACCGAGACTCTCTGGCCCGACTTCGGGGGCCGGGACCTGGAGGCGGCGCTGGCGGACTACGCGGCCCGGGTGCGGCGCTTCGGTGGGGTTCCCAATCCCCGGTGAAACTGCGGCAGAGGGTCCTCAGCGCCTCGATCCTCGTCGGCGCGCTGGTCGCGGCCGTGGCCCTGGGGTGGCCGTGGCTGGCCGGGGCCGCCGTCCTGGCGGCCGGGGCCGGGCTCTTGGAGTTCCGGCGGCTGGGAGCGGCCCTGGGGGCGGCACCGCCGTGGTGGCTGCTGGCGCCCCTCACCGCGTTCTGGCTGCTGCGGGCCGCATACCCCCAGGTGGCGGCCACCGATGTCGGGCTGGGGGTGGCCCTGGTGGTGGGGCTCCCGCTCACCCTGGGCACCGCCAGCGCCCGGCGGCCGCTGCTGGGCTTCGCCCTGGGGCTGGTGGGGGCCGCGTGGTTGGGCTACGGGCTGGGCTTCCTGCTGCTGCTCGACCGCGCCACCTCCAGCCCGGCCACCAACGCCGGCCTGGTCTTCATCGCGCTGGGGATCGCGGTGGTGAGCGACTCCGCCGCCTACCTGGTGGGGTCCGCCATCGGGCGGCACCACTTCTTCGCCGCCATCAGCCCCCGCAAGACCGTCGAGGGCGCGGTCGCGGGGGCGCTGGCCGCCCTCGTCCTCGTGGGGCTGGCCCTGCCCCTGGTGCTCCCGGGGCTCGGGCTCCTGCCGGCCCTCGGGGTGGGGGCGGTGGCCGTCGTCGCCTCCCAGGCCGGTGACCTGGTCGAGTCGCAGCTGAAGCGAAGTGCTGGGGTCAAGGACGCTGGGGGCTGGATCCCGGGGCACGGGGGCATGCTCGACCGGATCGACAGCCTGGCCTTGGTGGGACCGGCCGTATACTCGATCCTCACGCTGCTTCACGCCTTCTGACCCTGACCGGGCCCCGCGGGGCGGCCACCGCGGGGGCGTGAGTCCCAGCCGGAGGCCCCACCATGTCCACTCGCATCGTCTGTCTCGGCGCCACCGGCTCCATCGGTGGGCAGGCGCTCGAAGTCATTGCCCGCTTCCCCGAGCACTTCACCCTGGTGGGGGCCGTCGCCGGTCACCGGACCGACGCGCTCCTGGCGGCGCTGCGGCCGTTCCCGCAGGCCCGGGCGGTGGTCGTCGACCCCACCGGTCCGGTCCCGCCCACGGTCGCGGTCGGGACCGACGCCGCCTGCGAGCTGGTGGCCGCCGCCGACGTGGACTGTGTCCTGGTCGGCGGCGGGGCCGCCGCCGCTCTGGAGCCGACGCTGGCCGCCTGCGCCGCCGGCCACCGCATCGCCCTGGCCGCCAAGGAGGTGCTGGTGATGGCGGGGGAGTTGGTGGTGGCCGCGGCGGCGCGGGCCGGGGCCCGGCTGGTCCCGGTGGACAGCGAGCACAGTGCCATCTGGCAGTGCCTGCGAGGGGAGGACCCGGCGACGGTCCGCCGCCTGATCCTGACCGCCAGCGGCGGCCCCTTTCTGACGCGGCCGCTGGAGGGTCTGGCGACCGTGACGCGCGAGGAGGCCCTGGCCCACCCGCAGTGGCGCATGGGGCCCAAGATCACCGTCGACTCGGCCACCCTGATGAACAAGGGGCTGGAGGTGATCGAGGCCCACTTCCTCTTCGGCGTCCCCTACCCGGCCATCGAGGTCGCCGTCCATCCCCAGAGCGTGGTCCACTCCGCGGTGGAGTTCGTGGACGGGCTCACCATGGCCCAGATCGGGATCGCCGACATGCGGGGCCCGATCGCCCTGGCGCTGGGCGACGGCCTGCGGCTCCCGGGGGTGGTCTCCCCGGTGCGGCTGACCAGCGTCCCCACCCTCCACTTCGAACCCGTCGACCCGGCCCGGTTCCCGGCGCTCCAGCTGGCCCGGCAGGCCGGCCTCCAGGGTGGCGCCGTGCCGGCGGTGCTGAGCGCCGCCAACGAGGCGGCGGTGCAGGCTTTCCTGGAGGAGCGCCTGCCGTTCACCGGGATCGTCCCCCTGGTGGCGGAGGCGGTTGCCGCCTTCCGTCCCCCCGAGACGGTCAGCTTGGAGACCATCCGGGCCGCGGACCACTGGGCTCGGCAGTTCGTCAGCGGCGGCCTGCCGCCGGCGCCGGCGGGGGTGGGGCCGGTGCGGACCCCGGCCCTGGCGTGATCCCCTTCAGCTGGAGCTGGCAGAGCATCGGGGGCATCGCCCTCATGCTGCTGCTGGTGATCGTGATCCACGAGCTGGGCCACTTCGTCACCGCCAAGCGAGCCGGCATCTGCGTGGAGGAGTTCGCGGTGGGGTTCGGCCCCCGCCTGCTCTCCTGGCGGCGCGGGGAGACCCTCTACTCGCTGCGGCTGATCCCGGCCGGCGGCTTCGTGCGGATGGCGGGGATGACCGGGCTGGAGGAGCCACCCCACGATGGCGGCGCCCGCGGCTTCATCCGGGCCTCCTTGGGCCGCCGGGCGGTGGTGATCCTCGCCGGGGGCGTGATGAACCTGGTCCTGGCCGCGGTGCTCTTCGCCATCGTCCTCGCCATCGGCACCCCGGCCCCCGGCATCGAGCCCGGCGGAGCCCTGGCCGGCGCCGGGGTGCGCGGCGGGGTCACCATCGTGGGGGTCGGCGGGCACCGCACCCCGACCCTCCTGGGCATCCGCGACCGCCTCCAGCAGGACGCGGGGCGGCCGGTCTCGATCCAGCTCCAGGCCTACGGGGGCCGGCGCCTGCGCACGGTGCGGGTTCGGCCCCAGTTGCACTGGGTGAACCTCGCGCCGCACTCGGCGATCCCCCTCAACGCCACCCTCACCGCCATTGACGGGGCCGCCGTGCCGCACCGGCCTCCCGGCTCGCTCCTTGGCCGCTTCCCGGGCCGGGCGCCGCTGCGCATCGCCTACCGAACGGCCGGCGGCCGCCGGGGCGTCGCCACCGTTCCCCGCCAGGCGTTCGTCGTGGCCTGGACGGTGGGGTACATCCAGTACCCCGGCAACATCGTCCTGCCGCAGTTCACCGGCCCGCCCCGGCCGCTGCCCCAGGCCCTGGCGCTGGGCCTGCTCGCCGTGCCCCTGCAGGTCGGGGCCATCTTCGCCAGCCTGTGGGTCATGGTGGCGGGCCATGCGGGCCCCGCGGTGCACCTGGCCGGCCCCATCGGGATCGCCGACGCCACCTCGGTGGCGGTCCAGGTCTCACCCGTCGCCTACCTCTCACTGGTGGGGCTGATCAGCGTCAACCTCGGGCTCTTCAACCTCCTGCCGATCCCCTTCCTGGACGGCGGCCGCTTCGCCTTCATCGCCCTGGAGTGGGTCCGGCGCCGCCGCTTTGACCCGCGCCGGGAGGCGATGGTTCACCTGGTTGGGTTAGCCTTGATCTTGATGCTGGCGATCTACGTGACCTACGGCGACATCACCCGGCTGGTCGGGTGAGCGGGGCCGCACCCTCCGACGCCGCCGCCGCGACCGGTCCGGCGCCCGCCGCCGGTGCCGGCCGGCCGCCGGCCCCCGGCCCCGGAGGCCTCAGCGCCGCCATCGTGCGCCGCCAGACGGTGCCGATCCGGGTGGGGTCGGTGGTGATCGGGGGAGCCGCTCCCATCAGCGTCCAGACCATGACCAAGACGCCCACCGAGGACGTCGACGGCACGGTCGAGCAGATCGCGCGGGCGGCCGATGCCGGGGCCGACGTGATCCGGGTCACCTGCGACACGCGCGAGGCCGGCGAGAAGCTGCGGGAGATCGTGCGTCGCTCGCGGCTGCCCGTCATCGCCGACATCCACTACGACGCCCCTCTGGCACTGATGGCCATCGACGCCGGGGTCCACTGTCTGCGCCTCAACCCCGGCAACATCCGCCAGCCCGAGAAGGTACGGGAGATCGCCGCCCGCTGCCAGGCCCAGGGCATCCCCATCCGGGTGGGAGTCAACGCCGGCAGCCTGCCCGACCGGGGCAAGCTGGAGCGGGGCCGCGGAGGAGGCGGCCCGGAGGAGGTGGCGGCCCGGATGGTGGCGGCGGCGCGCGGGCACATCGCCATCCTGGAGGCGCTCGACTTCCGCGACATCAAGGTGTCGCTGAAGGCCAGCGACGTTTTGACCAACCTGGCGGCCAACCGTGGCTTCGCCGCGCTCGGCAACCGCTACCCGCTGCACCTGGGCCTGACCGAGGCCGGTCCCAGCTCCACCGGTGCGATCAAGAGCGCGATGGGGATCGGGATCCTGCTCGCCGAGGGGATCGGGGACACCATCCGGGTCTCGCTGGTGGACGAGCCCGAGGAGGAGGTGCGCGTCGGCCGCCAGATCCTGGCCAACCTGCAGACGCGGCCGTCCGGCCCCAACCTGGTGGCCTGCCCGACCTGCGGACGGCTGGAGATCAACATGGTGCCGATGGTGGCCCGGGTGGAGGCGGCGCTCCAGCGGGTGCGCCGTCCCATCACCGTCTCCGTGATGGGCTGTGTCGTCAACGGCCCGGGGGAGGGGATGCACGCCGACCTTGGCATCGCCGGGGGCCGCCAGAAGGGGATCCTCTACGCCCGCGGGCGGGTCATCGCCACCATGCCCGAGGACCGACTGGTGGACACCCTGGTGCGGGAGCTGGAGCGGATCGCCGCCGAGGACCAGCGGCTGCTGGCGGCCGGGGAGGCCCTGCCGGAGGGGATCCCGGAGGCGGCGCTGGCCGCCCTGGCGGCGGCGACCGACGCTTCCTGACCGCTCAGCGGCCGGGGACCACCGCTTCGAAGAAGGCGCCCATCCGCTCCAGGGCGTCGCCGATCTGGTCGGTGGAGACGGTGTAGGCCAGCCGCAGGTAGCCGGCCCCCTGCGCGCCGAAGGCCTCGCCCGGGAGGAGCGCCACCCCCGCCTCGTGCATCAGGCGGCGGGCGAGGGTGCGGCCGTCCAGGCCGGTGCCGGTGATGTTGGGGAAGGCATAGAAGCTGGCCGCGGGGCGGTGGCAGCGCACTCCGGGGAGCCGGGACAGCCCGTCGACGAGGACGTCACGCCGACGGCGGAACTCCAAGACCATCATCTCCACCGCGGCCTGGGACTCGGGGGCCTGGAGCGCCTCCACGGCCGCCAGCTGGGTGAAGGCCGCCGCGCAGGAGCTGGAGTTGATGAGCAGGGTGGCCATCCGCTCGGCCAGGGCCGGTGGCATCACCCCGAAGCCGAGGCGCCAGCCGCACATCGCATAGGTCTTGGAGAGGCCGTCCAGCACCACCGTGCGCTCCGCCATCCCGGGCCGGGCCCGCAGGGGACGCGGCCCCGGCTCGAAGCAGATCTGGGAGTAGATCTCATCGCTGACGACCACCAGGTCGTGCTCGACGGCCAGGGCGGCGATCTGGTCCAGGTCCTCGTCGGTCAGCACCCCCCCGGTCGGGTTGTGGGGGGAGTTGACGATGATCATGCGGGTCTTGGGGGTGATGAGGGCCGCCAGCTCCTCGACGTCGAGCCGGAAGGCCCGTGCCTCCCGCAGTGGCACCGGGCGCGGCACCGCTCCGATGAAGTTCACCAGGGAGCGGTAGATGGGGTACCCAGGGTCGGGCAGGATGACCTCGTCCCCGGGCTCGATCAGGGCCAGCAGGGCGAAGGCCAGGACATTCTTCGACCCGGGCACCACGACCACCTCCGCGGGGTCCACCGGGGGGCCTCCGCGCGCCTCCACGGCCTTGGCGATCGCGGCCCGCGCCTGGGGCAACCCGGCGGCCGGCGTGTAGTGGGTGGCCCCTTCCCGCATGGCCCGGCAACCAGCCTCCACGATGTTGGCGGGGGTGTCGAAGTCCGGCTCCCCGATCTCCAGGTGGACCATCGGTTGTCCGGCGGCCTCCAGGGCCCGGGCCTGAGCCAGGACCTCGAACGCGCTCTCCGTCCCCAGCCGCTCCATCCGGCGCGCGAAGCGCAGGGTCATCGCAGTCCCGCCGTCATCAGCTGACCACCGTGATCTGGCCCACCATGCCCAGCAGCTCGTGGGGGATGCAGAAGTACTTGTAGGTGCCGGGGGTCTTGAGGGTCAGGCTGAACTTGGAGCCGGCGTGGGGCAGCAGCTGGTTCCAGCCGGTGGCCCCGGCCGGGAGCGCGGCGTCGGCCTTGTTGGCGGCCAGGCTGGGCTCGTCGGTCGTGGTGTGGGGCAGGGAGCTGGTGTTGACCCAGGTGACGGTCCCCCCGGCCTTCAGGCAGGCGGTCGCCGGGGCGAACTTGAGCGAGGTGGTGGCGTCGATGGTGATCGAGGTCTTGGCCGTGGCCGCCGTGCACCCGCCCCCGGAGGACGAGGTGGTGGTGGTGGTGGTGGTGCTCTGGCCGGGGATCGGGCCGCTCCCGCAGGCCGCGACCAGGAGGGCCAGGGTGGGCAGGGTGCAACGCGCGAGCCACCGCGACGTGGCCCCGACCGGCGGGCGCATGCGCATGGGTGAGCGGAACCTCCGTGACGCGGCCCCCGGCGCTCCGGACTCGGAGCGGGGGGCTGGTGATGACGGGCGGCGGCGGGGGCTGAGGGGGGGGGCCGGCCCGCCCCGACTGCTGACTCTTCATCCTACTCCGGGGCCCCTACCGGGTTCGGGGATCGGGACTCCCCGGGGCCGGGCGCCGGCGGGGGGAGGACGACCGAGACCTGGAGCTGCTCGGCGAGCCAGCGCAGGCGGGTGAAGAAGCCGGTGGTGTGGGGGGACCGAGCCAGGCGCAGCCCAGCGAAGTCGTAGTGGTGCATCCATTCGTGCAGCAGGGTGTTGCAGAACGGCTTGGCGGCCAGGACCTGCTGGCGGACGGCGGTGCGGTGGTAGATCCGGATGGCGCATCGCTCCGGGGTGCCGCCGCCCGCGGGCAGGGTGCAGCGGTAGTAGCCGTAGGTCTTGCTGGCCAGCCGTCCGCTCTCCTGGAGGGCGTGGGTCTGGGGCCGGTCGGCGACCACCAGCCGGCAGGGCGGCAGCCGGTAGGCCTCGTCCAGGGCGTCGCAGAGGGCCGCGCCCAGGCGGCGGCGCTCCAGCAGGCTGGACCCCAGCAGCAGCGCCTGGGCCAGGGGGGCGGCGACCGGCGGGGGAGGGGTGGGCAGGGTCAGCACCTGCTGGCTGCGCCGGTAGGCGGCCCCGGCGGCGACGCCCGGCGATCGGCCGCGGCGAGGCCGCTCCGCGGCGGCTCGCCGGGGGCCCGGTTCAGGCGAGTTGTCGGGGGGCAAGGGGGTGTTCCCGAGCGGTGCCGTTGGGGCCGGGCTCGACCCGGTAGGCCTGGGCGCCGTCGCGGACCCCCACCACATCGCGGAGCTCGGTGCCCGTGAAGTGGAGCGCCACGCCGTCGTCGGCGGCCCACCCCGGCCCCAGGGTGCCGGCCGCCACCAGCGCCTGGTACAGGGGGCGCCGTCGCGGCTCGGTGTCGTAGTGCGGGCAGTGGCTGGCGGGCAGCAGGCCCAGCCCATCGGTGAACGGCCGCAGCGCTGGCCCGAAGGAGTCGGTGGTGCCGCCCTGGAACCAGCAGAGCCCACCGGCGCTGACGCCGGCCAGGACCACGCCCCGCTCCCAGGCCTCCCGGAGGGCCCGATCCAGGCCGTGGACGCGCCACACCGCCAGCAGGTTGGCGACGCTGCCGCCGCCGACCCAGACCAGGTGCTGGGCCAGGAGGTGGCTCCGGGGGTCTGGGGTCGCCGGCATCGGGAAGAGCGGGAGCTGGGTGACCCGGCCGCCGGCCTCGCGGAAGGCGTCGCCGACCTCCAGGTAGCCGGCCGGGTCGTCGCCCCCGGCGGTGTGGATCAGGCACACGCGGGGGGACCGCCGGCCGGTCAGGGCGAGCAGCCACCGGACCAGGGGTCCTGGCCGCAGCCGGTCTCGCTCATCGCGGACCAGGGCGGCCCCACCGACCGCGACGATGTGGCGCGACGGGGCGCTCATCCGGCTGCCATCTCGCCGCCAATCGTAGCGAGCGCGGGCGGTTGCCCCTATACTCGGGCCATTGCCTCACCGGTCAACAAGGGGGTGTGGTCCTGATGAGCACGCTGGGAGTTCGCATCAGCTGGCGGCGTCTGGTGGCGGCGGCGGGCACCGCCGTCCTGGTGGCCGGCTGCGGGGCCACGGTCAGCCACCGCCCGGCGGTCCGGATCGTCAAGGGGGGCACGGTGGCCTTCGCCCTGCCCGCGGGGGCGACCCCCAACTACATCTTCCCGATCACCCCGGGGGCGCAGTTCAGCACCGTCAACCTGGGCTACTTCCAGCCCCTGATGTTCCGTCCCCTCTACTGGCTGGGCAAGAAGAACGCCCCCGTGGTCAGCCCCACGCTCAGCCTGGCCGATGCCCCGGTCTACAGCAACGGGGGGCGGACCGTCACCATCACCCTCAAGCCCTACCGCTGGTCCAACGGCACCCCGGTGACCAGCCGCGACGTGCAGTTCTTCATGAACCTGCTCACGGCCAACAAGGCCAACTGGGGCGGCTACGTGCAGGGGGAGATGCCAGACAGCATCGTCAGCTTCACCATCGACAGCGCCCGAACCTTCAGCATCACCTTCAACAAGGTCTTCTCCCCCAACTGGCTGCTGGACAACCAGCTGAGCTCGATCGTCCCGCTCCCCCTGGCCTGGGACAAGACCTCGGCCAGCACCCCGCCTGGGAACTTCGACCTCACCACCAAGGGCGCGGCCGCGGTCTACAAGTTCCTCAACGCCCAGTCGTCGACGCTGGCCACCTACGCCACCAACCCGCTCTGGCAGGTGGTGGACGGACCGTTCCGCCTGGCCGGCTTCGATCCCTCCACGGGGTACGCCTCCTTCGTCCCCAACCGCCAGTACTCCGGCTCGGTCAAGCCCCACATCGCCAAGCTGGAGGAGGTGCCCTTCATCGGCAACGCGGCCGAGTTCAACCAGCTCCGGAGCGGCCAGCTGGACTACGGTTACCTGCCCACCACCGACGTCACCCAGCGGACGTACTTCGCCTCCCGCGGCTACAGCGTCCGGCCCTGGCCGGGCTGGAGCATCAACTACCTGGTGCTCAACTACACCAACCGCCAGGAGCGGGCCTTCTTCGACCAGCTCTACCTGCGGCAGGTGATGCAGTTGACGGTCAACCAGCCGCAGTGGGTCGCGGACACCCTGAAGGGGTACGGGTCCCCCGACTACGGGCCGGTGCCGCTGCAGCCCAAGAGCCCCTTCCTCAGCACCTACGAGGCCGGCAACCCGTACCCCTACAGCCCGTCCCGCGCGGCCGCCCTGCTGCGGCAGCACGGCTGGACCGTGAAACCCAACGGGGCCAGCGTCTGCAGCCGGCCGGGCACCGGCCCCTCCGAGTGCGGGGCCGGCATTCGCGGGGGCGCACCGCTGGTGTTCAACGTGCTCTACCAGTCCGGCGGCAACGCGGTGACGCAGCAGATGGAGGCCTGGAAGTCCAACGCCACCCAGGTGGGCCTCGAGCTCAACCTCTCGGAGCGGCCGTTCAACACGGTGATCACCATCGCCAACCCGTGCACCACTGGGCCCACCTGCACCTGGGATATCGCCGGCTGGGGCGGGTGGGGCTTCGGCACCCCCGACCCCACGGGGGACCAGGCCTTCTCGCCGCTCAACACCGGTGGGTACCAGGACCCGACCATGAACCGGCTCATCGCGGCCACCACCACCGCGGGCGGGCAGCAGCCGATGTTCACCTACGAGAACTACCTGGCCAAGAACCTGCCGGTCCTGTGGTGGCCCAACCCCTCGACGCAGATCTCGGTGATCAGCTCCAAGCTGCACGGTGTCTACCAGAACCCGTTGGGACTGATCACCCCGGAGTACTGGTACCTGACCAGGTAGGGTCCCCCGGCGGCGGCCGGCCGGTGGCCGGGCGCCGCCGGGCGGGCACCGCCGGGTCGGCGCCGGGAAGCGGTACCCTGAGGTCATGGCTGCGATCGCGATCCCGACGCCGGGCCGCGCGGGTGGAGGCGGCTGGTGCCGGCCGTAACCGCCGACCCCCTGGCGCTGCCCCGGGTCACCGGGCTGCCCCAGGCGGGGACGCGCTGGCGCCCGGTGTCGCGGGTGGTGGACGCCCTGCGCACCCTGGAGGGCGAGGGGTTCCCGGTGCGCCGGCCCTTCCCCAACGCCGACCTGGCGCAGGCCGATCCCTTCGTGCTCCTGGACCACATGGGTGCGGTGGAGTACGGGCCCGGTGAGGCCCGGGGGACGCCCTGGCATCCCCACCGCGGCTTCGAGACCGTGACCTACATCATGGACGGGGCCTTCGAGCATCAGGACTCCATCGGCGGCGGCGGCCTCATCGCCGACGGTGCCACCCAGTGGATGACCGCCGGGTCCGGGATCCTCCACATCGAGCGGCCCCCGGAGCTGCTGGTGGCGCGAGGCGGGACCTTCCACGGAGTGCAACTCTGGGTGAACCTGCCGGCGGCCCAGAAGTGGGTGCCGCCGCGGTACCAGGACATCGAGGCCCGCAGCGTCACCCTGCTGGCCAGTGACGACGGTGGCGCGCTCCTGCGGCTGATCGCCGGCGAGCTCGAGGGCCACCGCGGCCCGGGGGTCACCCGCACCCCCATCATCTACCTCCACGTCACCGTGGCCCCGGGGGCCCGGCTGCGGCTGGCCTGGCCGCGCCACTTCAATGCGCTGGTCTACGCGCTCTCGGGCCGGGGCACCGCCGGTCCCGGCGGGCACCCCGTCGAGGAGGGGCAGCTGGCGCTCCTCGGCGACGGGGACGCGGTGGTGGTGGAGGCCGCCCGGGCCCAGCCCCAGGCGGCGGCGGCCGGCTGGGAGCTCCTCCTGCTCGGCGGCCAGCCCATCCAAGAGCCGGTCGCCCGCTACGGCCCCTTTGTCATGAACACCCGCGACGAGCTGGCCCAGGCGGTGGAGGACTTCCGTGCCGGGCGGATGGGCGTGGTGCCGGCGGAGCGGATACCCCATCGCACCAGCGCCGACCAGGCGACGGTGGCAGGCGGGGCCAGGTGAGACCCCAGCCTTCTCGTCGCCTGACGTGGCGCGGGGGGCCGCCGCCTCCCACGCGGTCGCATGCCGGCTAAGCCACGCGGTCAGGCCACAGGTGGCGGGCCGCCGGGGCGGTCCGGTCCGGCGGGCTCGTCGCGGCCTCCGATGCGCAACGCCCACCGCCGGTACGGGCAACCCGAGAAGCGCCGGGCGGCGGGGCCCGGCCGGCGACCGCTGCTGGCCGTGGCCGCCGTCGGCGCCCTGCTGGTGGCGGTGGTGGCGGTGCTGCTCCTGGTCAGCACCCGGGGCCCGGCGCCGGCACGGCCGGTGGCCCGCCGGGCCGCGCCGGCCAGCCTGGTCCAGGCCGTCACCCACCTGCCGGTGACCGAGCTGGCCCGGGTGGGCCGGGGGGCCGTCGCCCACGCGCCCACCGCCGCCCCCGGCCCGACGCTGCGCATCGGGGGCAAGCCGGAGGTGTTCTACGTGGGAGCCGAGTACTGCCCCTACTGTGCCTTCGAGCGCTGGAGCCTGGTGATCGCCCTCAGCCGCTTCGGCAGCTTCTCCCATCTGGGGCTGATCCACTCCGCGGTCCGCGACGGCCACGTCGCCACCTTCACCTTCTACGGCAGCCAGTACCGCAGCCCCTACCTGGCCTTCGTGCCCAAGGAGCTGTACACCAGCGTCCCCGCCGGCAGCTACTACCGGCCGCTCCAGCACCTGAACGCCGCCCAGAGCGCGATCTTCGCCCGGCTCGACTCCGGGCAGAGCTTCCCCTTCGTGGACTTCGGCAACCGCCAGGCCCTGGTGGGGATCCCGACGGTGACCAGCAACGGGCCGGCGGTGCTGCAGGGGCTCGACTGGAACGCCATCGCCGCCGCCCTGCGCCGTCCGGCGTCCCCCCAGGCTCAGGGGATCATCGGCACGGCCAACCTGATCACGGCCAATGTCTGTGCCCTGACCGGCCAGCAGCCGGCCTCCGTCTGCCAGGCCCCCTTCATTCGGGCCCTCGAGCCCAAGCGGGGATGACGGCCGGCGCTGGCCGTCCAACCGGCTCGCCGGCCCGCAGCGCCTGGGCGCTGATCGGGCTCTCGGTGGTGGGGCTGGGCATCGCCGCCTACCTGACCAGCGTCCATTTCGCCAATGTCCCGCTGGCCTGCAGTGCCACCGGGGTCGTCGACTGCACCCGGGTCCTGACCAGCCGCTACTCGGTGCTGCCGGGGACGGCGGTGCCGATCACCGTCCCCGGGATGCTGTGGTTCCTGGTCAGCCTGGGCCTGGCGGTGGCCCAGGTGCGACAGCCGGCGCGACGGGCGCTGCGGCGGCTGCACCTGGCCTGGGCGGCGCTGGGGACGCTGACCGTGCTCTACCTGGTCGGGGTGGAGCTGCTGGCGCTCCACACCATCTGCCTGTGGTGCTCAGGCGTCCACCTCCTGGTGGTGGCCACCCTGCTGACCACGGTCTACCGGGCCACGATGCCCTCCCCGCCGGCCGCCGCCGTCCCGCGCCGAAGCTAGTCCGCACCGGGAGCTGGCCCGTGCGGCCTAGCGCTCACCGCCCGGGCCCCGGGCCGCCCGGCTTGCGCGCCCGGATGGAGGCGCTCCCGATCCGGCCGCCACCGGCGGGGAGCCCTATGGCCCGGTGCACCTCGACCTGCGGGTCCGCGAACCCGGCCGCCGCCAGCAGATCGGTGTACGCCTGGACCGGGATGGTCCCGGCGACGCACCCGGCCCAGGCGTCCAGGTCCCGCTTCAGCGCCGGCGCCAGGGGCTCCAGCTCCACCAGGTCGGAGATGGCGAGCCGCCCGCCGGGGCGGAGCACGCGGTGGGCCTCGTGCAGCACCGCTGCCTTGTCCTCGGCCAGATTGACGACGCAGTTGGAGATGATCACGTCGACGCTGGCGTCGGCCAGGGGGATCGCCTCCATCGTGCCCAGCAGGAAGGTGGCGTTGGCGACGCCCGCGCGCGCCTGGTGACCCTGCGCCAGGGCCACCATCTCCGGGGTCGCGTCCAGGCCGTAGGCGTGGCCGCCGGGGGAGACCCGGCGGGCCGAGAGGAGGACGTCCAGCCCGCCGCCGCTGCCGAGGTCCAGGACCACCTCGCCGGGGCGGAGGTCGGCGAGGAGGGTGGGGTTGCCGCAGCCCAGGCTGGCCGCGGACGTCAGCCCGAGGGCGCCGAGCTCAGCTGCCGGGTACCCGGAGCCGCACCCACCGTCCCCGTCGTCCGGGGCCCCGCAGCACCCCTCGTCGACCGGGGCGCCGCCGTCCAGCGTGCCTGCTCGGGCCCGCGCCCACTGGCCGTACCGCCGCCGGGTCGCCTCCTGGATCGTGCTCATCGCCGCTCCTCCAATGCATCGACCATCATCGATGGCTGCAGCCTAGCACAACCCATTGATGGATGTGGATCCATTGCGCTACGCTCAGCGCATGGCGGTGGCAGCGGCGGTGGAGCGGCGGCGGGGCGCCTGCTGCCAGGTGGAGGTGGCCCTGGCCCCGGAGCGGGCGGCGGCGGCGGCCGCGCTGCTGAAGGCGCTGGCGGACCCGATGCGGCTCAGCATCCTGGCCACCCTGGGCCGGACCCGGGATCCGGTGTGCGTCTGCGACTTCACCGCCAGCTACGCCCTCAGCCAGCCCACGATCTCGCACCACATGGCACGGCTGCGGGCCGCGGGGCTGGTCCAGGCCCACAAGCACGGCATCTGGACCTACTACCGTCTGGCGGACCCGCTGCCGCCGGTGGCGGCGTCGGTCCTGGACGCGCTCGGCGGCTGAGCGGCCCGGACCTGGGCCTACGGGTAGTTGATCGGGCTGCCGAGGCCGGTGACCAGGTCGTACCCCGGCCCGGCGCTGCAGGTGGAGCAGCTGCCGTCGCTGCCGCTCGTGATGTCGCGCAGGTTGGTCGAGTAGCCGCCGCTGTAGACGGCGCGGTCGCCCTGGAGCGCCGTCTTTCCCGCCGCGGCCCCGGCGGCGAGGATCCCGGCCCAGTCGGGGGCGCCGACGCTGGTCCCGCCCAGGGTGAACCAGCCCGACTGGCCCTGGTAGAGGGTGCTGTCGTAGACCGAGACCCCGGTGCTGGGGTTGGCGTCGAAGGAGACGTCCGGGATGCCGCGCTGGCCGCCGGCGAGGGCGCCGATGGTGCTGGCCCCGTAGACGGGGCCGGTGTAGTTGGACTGGTACCCGGGAATCGGCTCCACCGTGGAGGCGCCGCCGCCGGAGCCGGACCAGGTGGTCTCGGAGCTGAACCCGCTGCAGGAGGGGCTGGTCCCGGTGGTGCAGCCGTTGAGGGTGGTCCCGCCAACGGCCATGACGTTGGGGGAGGCCGCCGGGTACTCGGTGCCGCTGCCGCTGTCGCCCGAGGACGCGGTGTAGAGGGTGCCGGCGTGCGTCATGAGGGAGTCGTAGCTGGTCTCGCCGCTGAACTCACTCCCGCCCCAGCGCATCGAGACCTCGGTGGCCCCGATGGAGTTGGCGTACTTGACCGCCTTGAAGAGGTTGGCGTCGGAGTTGCTGGCCGCCTCCACCAGCACGATGTTGGCGGCGGGGGCCTCGGCGTGGGCCCACTCGATGTCGAGCGACTCCTCCAGCACCCAGCCGCTGTTGACCTTGGGCTTGCCCTGGGGGTCCGCCTGCAGGAAGCAGGAGGTGGTCGACGACGGAGCCGAGGTGCACTGCGGGAATTTGGGATAGCCGTACTGGTGGTCCCAGGCGGTCAGGTCATTGAAGGCGCTGGGATCGTGGTAGGCGTCCACGATGGCGATCGTCTGGCCCTTGCCCGCGCCGGATCCGGCGGCGAGCCCGCTGAGGCTGTACACGCCGCTGATCTGTGCCGGTCCCAGTCCGGTCGGGGTGGGCGACGTGAGCTTCGGCCCGCCGGCGCGGTTGTGACCCAGGACCTTGACCACCAGGGGCGGGGTGGCGTAGTGCGAGCCGTGAGCCGCCCGTCCCGATGCGGAGGCTGGGAGCGCTCCCGCTCCGGCGGCCAGGGCCCCTGCCAGGGCCAGCGCCCATATCCGTCCCTTCGGCGGCCCTCCGGTACCCGGCGGCTCCACTTCCCCAATGTGCACATCATCCAGAAAAGCACGCCAATTGCAATGCCCTGGCCCGGATGGGGGGGGGGGCGGTCGAGCGCCGTGCCGTGGGCTGGCACCGCCAGGGGGCGGGGGATCCGCCTGCCGCCTGGCGGTGCACGGCCGGCGCGACTGCCCCTCCAAAGGAAGCGCGCGGCCCGACCATCGGTGGTGCCGGGAGCGGGGATCGAACCCGCACGCACATCCCTGTGCCGCGGTTTTTAAGACCGCTGCGTCTACCATTCCGCCACCCCGGCTCGGGGTCGACTTGGGATTCGGGTACCGCCTCGACGAGCGTGAGGGCCGGCTGCGAGCCCGGCAGTTCTAGCGCCCCTGGCTCGCTGAGGCCGCACCACCGCTCCCATCGCGAGGGCCGTCGGCGCCGTCACCCATGCGGCCAGGTGAGCGCGCCGACCCCGGGCCGGCCCCTGGCCGGTCGGTGACCTCCTCACCGGCCCCCGGCGCGCCTCGGGGACGGGTGGGGTCGACGAGGGGGGCGACGGCTGGGATGGCATCGCCCAGCAGCGTAGGGGTGCCGCCGGTCCGGAGCAAGCGGTGGACCGGGGGCTCCCGCCGCAGCGGCGAACGCATCCCGCCGGTGCCACTCGGCAGCCGGCGGGCGGCCGAGGACGGTCCGCCCGACGTCGAAGGGACGAGGACGGGCGCGCCCGTCGCGCACCGCTGAGCCGTCACCGCGCCGGCCCGACCCTGGTGCAGGCCGCAATCGCCGTGGCGTGGTCGACGGCCACCTCCTGGCTCAGCTGGAGGAGCTCCAGGACCCTGGGATCGGTCACCCGGTAGTAGGCGAACCGGCCCTGTCGACGCAGGGTCAGCAGGCCGCAGGACACCAGGCAGCCCAGGTGCGCGGAGACCCGGCCCTGGGAGAGCCCCGCGCGGGTGACGCAGTCGGTCCCCGAGCGCTCCTGGGTGGCGCAGAAAGCCACCAGCCCCAATCGGGTCGGGTCGCCGAGGGCCCGAAAGAACTTCGCCATCAGGGCCCCGCCGAGCGGATCGGGGAGGAGCCGCCTGGGCACGGTGCCCTCGGGGTCCAGGGCGGCGGTCATGCGGCGCAGCAGGAGAGCTTGTGCACGTCGCGGGTGAAGGCCTGGGCGGCGAGCTTGAGCCCCTCGGCCATGGTCAGGTAGGGGTGGAACGTGGTCGCGAGCTCGTCCGTGGTGAGGCCGTGGCGGATGGCGAGGACAGCCGCCTGGATGACGTCGCCCGCCCCGTCGGCGAGCATCGAGGCTCCCAGCAACCGGCCGGTCCCAACCTCGGCCACGAGCTTGACCACTCCGCGGGTGTCGTGGTTGACCAGCGCGCGGGGAACGGCCTCCAGGGGGAGCACCGAGGTGACCACGTCGTGGCCGGCCGAGCGGGCCTGCGCCTCGGTGAGCCCGGCCGAGGCCAGCTGGGGAGAGGTGAAGGTGACCCGGGGCAGCCCGGTGAGGTCGACGCTCCGACCAGCGCCCAGCAGGGCGTTGTCGACGGCCAGCGCCCCCTCGTAGGCCGACACGTAGACGAACTGAGGCCCTCCGATCACATCCCCGGCGGCGAAGACGCGCGGGTTGGCGGTGCGCAGCTGCTCATCGACCACCACCGCTCCCCGGGCGTCCACCGCGATCCCGGCGGTCTCGAGGCCCAGATCGGCGGTGTTCGGCCGGCGGCCGGTGGTGACCAGCACCTGATCGACCGCCACCACGACCTCCTGGCCGGCTGCCTTCACCTTGACCTCCAGGTGGCCGGCCGCTCGCTCGACGCCGAGCACGTCCGCCGGGGCCAGGATTCGGGCCCCCTGGGCGCGCAGGGCCGCGGCGAGGGCGTCGGACACCTCGGGCTCCTCGAGGGGCGCGATCCGCGCCGCCCCGTCCAGGAGGGTCACCTCGGTGCCAAGGTGGAGGAAGAACTGGCCGAGCTCGAGGCCGGTGGCGCTGGCCCCGATCACCGCCAGTCGGGCCGGCAGCTCGGTGAGGCTGAGGGCGGCGGTGGAGGTGAGGAGCCCGGCTTCGGCCAGCCCCGGGATCGGGGGTGCGCTGGGCGAGGCCCCGGTGGCGATGAGGAAGGCCGTCGCCCAGACCGCCCGACCGTCGACCTCCAGGCGGTCCGGGCCGATGAAGCGGGCATGGCCGGAGATCACCTCGAACCCGTAGGCCTGGGTGAGGTCGGCGTACTTGGCCTGGCGCAGCGCGTCCACCAGCGCATCCTTCTGCCCGACGAGGGCGGCGAGGTCCACCGGTCCCGAGCTGGTCGCAAGCCCGGCGAACGGGTGATGCCCCGCGGTCCAGGCGAGCTCGGCGGCTTGGAGCAGTGCCTTCGACGGTACGCAACCGATGTTGACGCAGGTCCCGCCCAGGACCCCCTGCTCGACGAGGGCCACCCGCTGGCCGGCCTCGGCGGCCCTGATGGCTGCGGCAAAGGCGGCCGCGCCGGCGCCCACGACCACGAGGTCGTAGTCACGGGCCGGGTCGGCCGGGACCGGCGGTCCCGCCGCGCTCACGCGCAGCGCCCCGGGCCGGTAACCCGCCCCGACCACCGCCGAGCGCAGGTCGGCCTCGTCCACGTCCGAGGGCCAGGCGAAGCGTGCCTGGCCGCTCTGCCACGTCACCGAGACCCCGGTCGCCCCGGCCTCGTGGAGTGCTCGGGTCACATGCTGGGCGCAGGCGTCGCACGTCATGCCGCCGACCTCGAGGACGCCGGCGCGAACGGGTGTGGCGGCCATGAGGTCTCCTCCGGGGGCAGTGATGCGACGGCAATAGTATTCGCCTATCCGCATAGACCGATATTGCGGTGGCACGGTCCGGGCCCGGCCGGGCCCGGGGCGGGAGGGCGGTGAGGGGGGCTGCGCCTGCCGCGACCCCCGCGGGCGCGCGCCACCGCTCGCCTCC
>JAKABB010000034.1 GCA_021802045.1 bacterium | reverse complement strand
TCCAGTTAGGGAGTTCTTATTTGGAGGTTGAGAACTCGGAGTAGGTACGTTGCCAATGTAAAACCAGTTGACCTGCCGGCGTCCCGCGCCGCCCGTGTGGCGGGTGGCCACCCTGCGGTCCGGCGCGCGGCGGTCGGGGGTCGCCACTCGCCGCGCGCCGGTGCCACCGGGGCGGCCCCGCACCCCCAGGGTCGCTGCGACGGCCCCGCGGGCGGCGACGCCCACGCTCCGCTGGCGACGCCCGTCGGCGACCGCCACCCGTCAGCGGTTCGTGGCCGAGATGGTGGAGCCGGGCGCTGCCGTCCGGCACCGGCACACCGTCTATGACGAGCTCTGGTTCTGACGTCGGCGGGAGCGCGGCGGGTCCCCGAGCGTCCGTGAGGAGCGAGCCCGGGGCGGCCGCGCTCTGCGACGGCTGGCGCCGCCTGGTGGAGGAGCGCGAACGCCAGGCCGAGCGCCTGCGGGGTGAGGTGGGGGCCCGATCGTCGGCCCCCGACTACTGGGCCGGCCAGGCGGAGGCCTTCGACGACGACGCCCGCCGCCAGGTGATGGACAAGGATCCCGTGTTCCGGCATGTGCGCCCCCGGGTCGCGGGACGGCGCCTGCTCGACGTCGGTGCCGGCACCGGCCGCTACGCCGTCCCCCTGGCCGGGGTCGCGGCCGCGGTGACCGCCGTGGAGCCCTCGCCCGGGATGCGGGCCCGGCTGGAGCGGCGCCTCGCCGAGGCCGGGGTGAGCGGGGTGGCCGTGGTCCCGGCGGCCTGGCCGGTCGAGGTGCCCTGGCACGATGTGGCGCTGGTGGCCCACGCCATCTACGGCACCCGCGACATCGGAGCCTTCCTCGACGGCCTGGAGGCGGCCGCGGCGCTGCGGATCGTGGTCATGCGGGTCGAGCCGATGGGCGCCACCATCGCCCCGGTGTTCACCCGCCTGCACGGGGAGCCACGCCTCCCCGACCCGACCGCGGCCACGCTGCTGGCGATCCTGCGGGCCCGGGGCCGGCGTCCCACCGTCCGCATGGTCCCGCACCAGGCGGGGCCCCGCTTCCCGGACCTGGCGACGGCGGTGCCGTGGGTCGCCGACCAGTGCCTCCTCCCGGCCGGAGATCCGCGGCGCCACGATCTCGAGCGGCTGGTCTCGCCGCTGCTCACCCCGGTCGACGGGGGCCTGGGCTGGGGGCGGCCGCTGCGGGCGGCCATCGTCAGCTGGCGGGGTGGCGCCGCACCGGCCCCGTAGGGTCGGGACCGCGGAGGGAGCTCTCAGCCGGTGTGGGGCCCGCTGCCGCTGACGCTGGCCCACAGGCCCAGCCGGGCCTGGTCGGCGGCGAACCCGGCCGCCGCCACCACATCCTGGGCCAGGGCGAACCCGCCCGCCACCCACGCCGGCTGGTGCGCGTCGCTGCCCAGGGAGACGGCGCGGCCCCCGGCCTCCCGCCACCAGCGCAGCACCACCGGAGCCGGACACATCCGCCGCTCGGGGTCCTGTCCCCGGGACGTGTTCAGCTCCAGGACCAGGCCCGCCGCGGCCGCCGCGGCCAGCACCCCGCGGATCTCCTCCTGGTAGTCCCCGGGGTCGTACGGGGCCCAGCCAGCCGGCCAGTAGCGCTTGGGGTACTCGAGGTGGGCCAGCACCTGGAACCGCACCGGGCCCCGGATCAGCGCCAGGAGCTCGCCAAAGTAGGCGCGCATGAGGTCGCCGGGGGCGACCACCGGGTCTCGCCCCAGCTCGCTGGACTCCACCAGCTTCCCTTGGACCTCGACGCAGTGGAGGGAGCCCAGCACCCAGTCGAAGCCGCCCGCGTCCAGCACCGCGGCCGCCTCCGCCCGGAAGCGGTGGGGTTCCCCCAGCTCCACGCCGCTCCAGATCGTGAGGTCGGGGAACTGGCGCCGGCAGCGCGCCACCGCGTCGAGGTAGCCCGGAACGTCGAGCCGGGCACCGCCGGCGATCGCGGTGTAGTCGGCGTGCTCGGTGAAGGCGACGACCCGCAGCCCGGCCGCGCGCGCCTGACGGCAGCTCTCCTCCATGCCGCCCTGGGGGGCGTCCCAGGACCACTCGCTGTGCAGGTGGAGGTCCGCAGCCGCCGGGTGGCTCACTGGGCCCGGCCCCCGCCCGCGGGTCCGGCCCACCAGGTCACGCCGCGACCGCGATGGCCCGGGGCAGGTCCAGGGTCCCCTCCAGCAGGGCCCGGCCCACGATGGCCGCCTCGGCCCCGGCCGCGCGCAGCCGTTCCAGGTCCTGGTACGAGCCCACCCCACCCGCCGCCATGACCGGGACGCCGAGGGGGACCAGCTGGTCCACTCCCGCGACGCTGGCCCCGGCCAGCAGGCCGTCGCGCAGCACGTCGGTGTGCACCAGGCGGCGCACGCCGCACTCCACCATGCGCCGGGCGGTGGCGCCCAGGTCCAGGCCGGTGCCCGCGGTCCAGCCGTGGCTGACCAGCTGCCCGTGGCGGGTGTCCAGGCTGACGGCGATGGCCTCGCCGAACTCCGCGGTCAGCGAGCGCAGGAGTGTCTCGTCTTGCAGCGCCGCGGTGGAGACGATGACCCGCGCCACCCCGCGGTCCAGGGCCCGGACCACCTGGGCCCGATCGCGGGCACCGCCGCCCACCTGGACGGGGACGCCCGCCGCCTGCACCAGCTCCCCGATCAGGTCGAGGTGCTGCCAGCAGCCCTGGCGAGCGCCGTCCAGGTCGATGACGTGCAGCCAGGCCGCCCCCGCGGCGACGTGCCGCCGGGCCAGGTCCACCGCCGCCTCGGTGAACGGCAGCACCCGGTCGTAGCGCCCCTGCAGGAGGCGCACCGTCCGCCCCTGGAGCAGGTCGATGGCGGGGATGACCAGCATCAGCGCACCCGTGACTTCATCGTGCTACCATGTTAGCATGCTGAAGCGCACAAGCGTCACCGCCGCACCCCCCCCGGTCGCCGCGCCGGCCCGGCTCGATGGGGAGTGGCGCACCGCCGCCACCGAGGACCTCTGCCGGACCGTCGCCACCCTGCGCTCTCCGGACGAGGCGGCGGCCTTTCTGCGCGACCTGTGCACGAGGGCCGAGCTCCAGGCGCTCAGCGCCCGCTGGCAGGTGGCCCAGCTTCTGGACGCGGGGGTCCACTATCAGGAGATCGCGCGCCGGACGGGAGCCAGCACCGCCACCATCAGCCGCGTCAACACCTGGCTGCGCTTCGGCGCCGGTGGTTACCGCACCCTCCTGGCCCGTCGTCCAGGGGGCGACGGGTGATCGCGCGCTCACCGACCGACGGGCGCCTGCGCCTGGCGGTGCCGAGCAAGGGCCGCCTCTGCCAGCCGGCCAACGCCCTCCTGGAGGAGGCGGGGGTCAGCTTCGAGGCCGACGAGCGACGCCTCTTCGCCTCCTGTCGCAACTACCCCATCGACCTGCTCTTCATGCGCGCCGAGGACATCGGTGAGTACGCCCAGGACGGGGTCGTCGACCTGGGGATCACCGGCTCCAACCTGCTGGAGGAGCGCGGCGCCGCCGTCGACCGCTGGCTCCCGCTGGGGTTCGGGCACTGCGCCCTCCAGCTGGCGGTGCCGGCCGGCAGCCTGGTGGAGCGGGTGTCGGACCTCGGGGGCCGGGCGGTCGCCACCTCGCACCCCCGCACCACCGGGGCCTACCTGGGCCGGCACCGGGTGGACGCCCAGATCGTCGAGATCCGCGGAGCCGTCGAGGTGGCGCCCCTGCTGGGGGTGGCCGACGCCATCGTCGACCTGGTCTCCACCGGGACCACCCTGGCCACCAACGGCCTGCGGCCGCTGGAGACGATCCTGGAGTCGCAGGCTGAGCTGATCGCCACCCCGGACCTGCCTCCGGGGCGCCGCCAGGTGGCGGAGACGGTCCGCCTGATGCTGGCCAGCGTGCTCGCGGCCCGCCAGCGCAAGTACCTCATGATGAATGCTCCAGCGGTGGCGGTGGAGCGGATCCGCCAGATCCTCCCGGGGCTGGGGTCGCCCTCGGTCATGCAGCTCGCGGACCCCACGATGGTGGCCATCCACGCGGTCGTCGACTCCGAGCGGATCTGGGACCTGCTGGGCCCGCTCCGCGACGCGGGGGCCTCCTCGATCCTGGTCGTCCCGATCGAGAAGATGATCCCGTGACCGCCGGAACCCGACCGCGGACCGCCCCCGCGCCGCGACCGAGCGTGGCCGCGACCGAGCCCTACGACTGGGAGGCCTCAACCGCCGAGGTCGCCGCCCGGGCCGGGCTGCCGCCCGACGCCGTGATCCGCTTCGACACCAACACCTGCCCCTGGCCGGGGGCCACCCTCGATGACCTGGCCGCCGAGCCGCTCAACGAGTACCCCGACCCCACCTACGCGCGGCTCACGGCCGCCCTGGCCCGCCACGCCGCCGTGACGCCGACCGCGATCACCGTGGGGGCCGGCGCCGACGAGATCCTCGGTCTGCTGGCCACGGCCTACCTGGCACCGGGGGACCCCGTGGTCGTGGCCGATCCCACCTACTCCATGTTCGGCGTCCTCTCGGCGATCGCCGGCGCTACGGTCTCGCGCGTCCCGGCGCCGGACCTGCGGCTCGACCGCCGCCGGATGCTGGAGGCCGCCGGGCGGGCGCGGCTCACCTGGCTCTGCAACCCCAACAATCCGACCGGGGAGCTGCTGCCGCTGGAGTTCGTCGGTGCGCTGGCCGCCGCCACCCAGGGGGTGGTCGTGGTCGACGAGGCGTACCACGAGTTCTGCCAGCTGACCGCGGTGCCCCTGGCCGTGGCTCGGGCCAACGTGGTCGTGGTGCGCACCCTCAGCAAGGCCTTCGGCCTGGCCGGGGCCCGGGTGGGGTACGCCGTGGCCGGCCCCGCCATCACCGCCACCCTGACCCGGGTGCGCCCGCCGGGCAGTATCAGCGGGGTCTCGGCGGCGCTGGCGGTCCACGCCCTGGAGCGCCCGGACGAGATGCGGGCGCGGGTGCGGGCCCTGCTCCAACTGCGGGCGCGGCTGGCGACCGAGATCGCGGTGCTGGGCCTGCCCGTGCGTGAGGGCGCCGGCAACTTCCTGCTGGTCGGCTGCCCGCCGGGCCTGGCCCCGGCGCTGGCGGCGCGGGGGTTGGTGGTGCGCACCTTCCCCGCCGGGTCCCCGCTCCAGGGCTGGATGCGGATCACGGTGCGCGCCGCCGCGGAGAACGCCCGACTGGTGGAGGCGCTGCGCGCCTCAGGGGTCAGCGATGGCCGCTGAGCGCGTCGCCGACGTCCACCGTCAGACCGGCGAGACCGACGTCGCCGTCCGGGTCGACCTCGACGGCCGCGGCGACCACGCCATCGCCACCGGGGTGGGCTTCCTGGACCACATGCTGCGGGCGCTGGCCGTCCACGGCCGTCTCGACCTGGCGGTGCGCGCCAGCGGCGACCTGGAGGTCGACGCCCACCACACCGTCGAGGACGTGGCCCTGACGCTGGGCCAGGCGCTGGCCCAGGCGCTGGGTGACCGCCGCGGCATCGAGCGCTTCGGCCAGGCCACGGTGCCGATGGACGAGAGCCTGGCGTCGGCCGCCCTGGACTGCTCCGGGCGCGGGCACGCGGTGGTCACCCTCCACTTCCAGGGGGAGGCCGTCGGCGGCCTCCCGGTCTCGCTGCTGCGCCACTTCCTGGGGACGCTGGCCGGCACCGCCGGGCTCACCCTGCACCTCTCCGGCACCGGTGAGGACAACCACCACCTGGCCGAGGCGGCCTTCAAGGCCCTGGCCCGGGCGCTGCGCCAGGCGGTGCGCCGGGACCCGGACCTGGCGGGCGCGGTGCCGAGCACCAAGGGACGGCTGTGATCGGCCTGGTGGACCACGGGGCGGGCAACCTCGCCAGTGTGGCCAACGCCCTGGACCACCTGGAGGTGACCTGGCGGCCGGTCCATGACGCCGGCGAGCTGGAGGGCGTCACCGCGGCCATCCTCCCCGGGGTGGGGGCGGCCGGGGCGGCCATGGCCAGCCTGCGGGCCGGCGGGCTCGACGACGGCCTGCGCCGCTTCTGCGCCTCGGGGCGGCCGTACCTCGGCATCTGCGTCGGGTTGCAGCTGCTCTTCGAACGGAGCGCCGAGGACGGAGCCGCCGGCCTCGGGATCCTGGCCGGCGAGGTGGTGAGGATCCCGACGGCGGCCAAGCTCCCCCACGTCGGATGGAACACGGTCGAGCACGTGGGCGGCGGATGGCTGGGCCCCTTCGACGGGGACGCCTTCTACTTCACCCACTCGTACGTGGTGGCGCCGACCGACCGGGCGCTGGTCGCGGCCGTCACCGACCACGGGGCCCGCTTCGTCAGCGCCATCGAGCACGGGTCGATCTTCGGGGTCCAGTTCCACCCTGAGCGCAGTGGCCCGAGGGGGCTGGAGCTGTTGGCCGCCTTCTGCCGCGCGGCCGATCCGGTGACGGACGCCCATGCTCGCTAAGCGCGTCATCCCCTGCCTCGACGTGGCCGGCGGCCGTGTGGTCAAGGGCCGGCACTTCCGGGCCCTGGTCGACCAGGGGGATCCGGTGGCCCTGGCCCAGGCGTACGCCGCCGCCGGGGCCGACGAGCTGGTCTTCCTGGACATCGAGGCCACCGTCGAGGGGCGGGCGACCCTCCTCGAGCTGGTCCGCCGGGTGGCGCGGCAGGTGTTCATCCCCCTCACCGTCGGAGGGGGCGTGCGTTCGGCGGACGACATCCGCGACGTGCTGCGGGCCGGGGCGGACAAGGCCTCCATCCAGACGGCGGCGGTCGCCGACCCGGACCTGGTCTCGCGCGCGGCTCGGGCCTTCGGCTCCCAGTGCGTCGTGGTGGCGATCGACGCCGGCCGGCGCGGGCCGGGCTGGCAGCTGCACACCCACGGGGCCCGGGTCCCGACCGGGATCGACGCCGTCGCCTGGGCCGTCCGGATGCAGGAGCTGGGGGCGGGCGAGCTGCTGCTGACCAGCATCGACGCCGACGGGACCCGCCAGGGGTACGACCTGGAGTTCACCCGGGCCGTGGCCGACCGCGTCAGCATCCCGGTGATCGCCTCGGGCGGGGCGGGGCAGCCCCAGGACCTGGTGGCGGTCTTCCAGGAGGGGCACGCCGACGCGGCGCTGGCGGCCTCCATCTTTCACCAGGACCGGTGGTCGATCGCGGCGGTCAAGGCCGAGCTCGCCGCCGCCGGCGTGGCGGTGCGGCGGTGAGCCTGGCCATCCCCGCGGCCGTGCGCTTCGACGACGCCGGTCTGGTCACGGCCATCGCCCAGGACGAGCGGACGGGCACCGTCCTGATGGTGGCCTACATGGACCAGGCGGCCCTGGCCCGCACCGCGGAGACGGGCCAGGCGCACTTCTGGAGCCGCAGCCGCCGGCGCCAGTGGCGCAAGGGCGAGACCTCCGGCCATGTGCTGGAGGTCTCCAGCATCCAGGCCGACTGCGACGGGGACGCGCTGCTCCTCGCCGTGCGACCGCAGGGCCCCACCTGCCACCTGGGGCGCCGATCGTGCTTCCCCGAGGCGGCCGCGGTGCTGGACGAGCTCGACGACACCCTGCAGGCCCGCCAGCGGCAGGCGCCGCCGGGCTCGTACACCGCAGCCCTCCTGCAGGCCGGAGTGCCCGGCATCTGCCGCAAGGTGGGCGAGGAGGCCACGGAGGTGATCCTGGCCGCCTACGAGACCGACCCCGACCACCTGGTGGCGGAGGTCGCGGACCTCTGGTTCCACACCATGGTGCTCCTCACCAGCCGCGGCCGCGACGTGCGGGCCGTGCTGGAGGAGCTGACCCGCCGCCGCCGTGGGCCGGCCGGTGGGGGGGCCGGCGCGTTCCGTACCATGGAGGAGTCACCGGGTGCGCCACCCCACAGCCGGGATCCCCAGTCCCGCTGACCAGGGAGATCCCATGCCCCTCGAGCCCCCCACCCGCACGTCCGCGCCCCCCCCTGGGGTGCGCATCCTGGTCGCCGACCCGATCGCCGAGGATGGCGTGACCCAACTGCGCCGGGCCGGAGCGGTCGACGTCCGCCTGCGGCTCTCCGAGGCGGAGCTGATCGCGATCGTGCCCGAGTACGACGCCCTGGTGGTCCGCAGCCAGACCAAGGTCACCGCTCCGGTCATCGCCGCCGGGGTCCGGCTGCGGGTCGTGGGCCGAGCCGGGGTCGGCGTCGACAACATCGATCTGGCGGCGGCCACCGCCCGCGGCATCCTGGTGGTGAACGCCCCCACCGGCAACACCGTCGCCGCGGCCGAGCACACCGTGGCCCTGATGCTGGCGCTGGCGCGCAACGTGGCCCCGGCGGACGCAGCCCTGCGCGCGGGCCGCTGGGAGCGGACGCGCTGGGTCGGGACCGAGCTCCGCGGGAAGACGCTGGCGGTGATCGGGCTGGGGAAGATCGGGGCCGAGGTGGCCCGCATCGCGCAGGGCCTGCAGATGCGGGTGGTGGCCCACGACCCCCTGGTCGCGCCCGGGCGCGCCGAGCAGGTGGGGGTGCACCTGGTGGACCTGCCCACGGCGCTGGCCGAGGCCGACGTGCTGACGGTGCACACGCCGCTGACCGACGCCACCCGCGGGTTCATCGGGGCCGCCGAGCTGGCCCAGTTGCGCCCGGGGGCGCGCGTGCTCAACGTCGGACGCGGCGGCCTGATCGACGAGGCGGCCCTGGCGGCCGCCGTCGCCAGCGGGCACCTGGCCGGGGCCGCCGTCGACGTCTTCGCCGCCGAGCCGCTCCGGCCCGACCACCCGCTGCTCCAGGACCCCCGGATCCTGGTCACGCCGCACCTGGGAGCCTCGACGGTGGAGGCCCAGCTCTCGGTGGCCACCGACGTCGCCGAGCAGGTCGTGGCCGTCCTGGGCGGCGGGCCGGCCCGCTGGGCGGTGAACCTCCCCCAGATCCCGCCGGAGGCGGTGCACATCGTGGAGCCCTACCGCTGGCTCTGCCGCCAGCTCGGCAGCCTCTACAGCCAGCTGGGTGGGGGCGGTGTTCGCCAGGTGACGCTGACCTACCGGGGGGCGGTGGCCGAGGTCGACCCGGCGATCCTCACCGCCGAGGTGCTGGGCGGGATCCTGCGCCACTTCATCCAGGAGCCGGTCACCGTGGTCAACGCCGGCCTGGTGGCCCACGAGCGGGGCATCGAGCTGGTGGAGCAGCGCGCCCGTGAGCCGCGGGACTACGCCAGCTCGGTCGAGCTGCGCGTCGACGGGGACGGGGTCCAGGAGCTGGTGGGCACCCTCGCCAGCGGTGAGCCCCGGGTGGTGCGCCTGGACGGGTTCCACCTCGACCTGGACCCCCAGGGGACCCACCTGTTCTTCCGCCACCAGGACCGGCCGGGGATGATCGGCGCCATCGGGAGCGCGCTCGGCGCGGCCAACGTCAACATCGCCGAGCTGCAGCTGGGCCGGGACCGACCGCGCGGGCAGGCGGTGATGCTGATCCGGGTCGACGACCCCGTGCCCGCGGAGCTCCGGACCCGGCTGGCCGGGCTGGACGGGGTGGCGGCGCTGCACGTCGTCGAGCTCTGACCGTGGCCCGGGTCCGCCCCTTCCGCGGGCTGCGCTACAACCCCGAGGTGGTGGCCCTGGGCGACGTGCTGGCGCCGCCGTACGACGTGGTCGACGACGGCCTGCGCCAGCGGCTGATGGCCCGCGCGCTGCAGAACGTCATCCGCTTCGAGGCCGGCCCGTCCCTCCCGGACGACCGGCCGGGCGAGCGCGACCGCTACACCCGGGCGCGGGACCACCTCGCCGCCTGGCGAGCCTCGGGGGCCATGCTGGAGGAGGATGGCCCCGCCCTGTACCTGTACAGCCACGGCTTCCGCCCGCCGGGCGGTGGCCCGCTGGAGCGGATCGGGTGCTTCGCCGCGGTCGGGCTCGAGCCGTGGTCGGCGGGGGTGATCCTGCGCCACGAGCACACGCTGACCGGCCCCAAGGCGGACCGGCTGGCGCTCCTGCGGGTGACCGGGGTCCAGGGGTCGCCGGTCTTCGCGCTCTACGAGGGGGCCGCGGCGGCGACCGCCGCCATGCGCCGCCGGGCGGCGACGGTCCCGCCGGACGCCGAGGCGGTCACCGACGGGGAGCACGGCCGCGAGCGCCACCGGCTCTGGGTGGTGACCGATCCCGAGCTCATCGACACCATCACCCGGGCCCTGGCACCGTCGCGCCTCTTCATCGCCGACGGCCACCACCGCTACGAGACCGCGCTCGCCTACCGCGAGGAGGGCCGGGCGGCCGCCGTCCCGGCGGGCCAGGGCCGCGACCACGTGCTCATGCTCCTGACGCCCCTGGAAGACCCTAGCCACGTCATCCTCCCCGGCCACCGGATCGTCCCCGAGGCGGCGGTGACGGCGGCCGCGCTGGTGGGGGCCCTCGAGGCCGACGGGTACGGCGCCGAGCCCGCCGCCGGCCTCGGCGAGGCCCTGGCGCAGATGGCGGCGCGCCGGGGCACGGCCCACGCCTTCGGGGTGGTGGGGCCAGAGGGGGTCACGGTGGTCCACCGCCCGCGGCGACCGGCCGCCGGCCCGGCCCAGGGCCTGGACGTCACCGTCCTCCAGGAGGAGGTGCTGGCGCGCCACTGCGGCCTCGACCGCGGCGCCATCGCCGCCGGGCGGCTGGAGTTCAGCCGCGACGCCGCAGTGGTGCTGGAGCGGGTGGTGGAGTCCCGGGGCCTGGGCGTCCTGGTGAACCCGACCACGGTGGAGGAGGTGGTGGCGGTGGCCGACGCGGACCAGTCGATGCCGCAGAAGTCGACCTACTTCTTCCCCAAGGTCCCGACCGGCCTGGTCCTCTACCCGGCCCCCTGAGGCCGCGCTCGTTTGGGCTGCCGGCGGCTCGGGTAAAGTTGATCCGTTGTGCCCACGTACGCTTATCGCTGCACGGCCGGCCACCAGTTCGAGACGGTCCAGCGCATCACCGAGCAGCCCCTGGAGCGCTGCCACGTCTGCGAGGAGCCGGTTCGCCGGATGGTGTTCCCGGTGGGCATCGTGTTCAAGGGCAGCGGCTTCTACAAGACCGACTCGCGCCAGGCGGGGAGCGCCGCCATCGGGGCGGGCGCGACCGGTGCCGCCGCCAAGGGCCCGTCGGACGGCGGCGCGCCGGCCGGCAACGGGGTGACGACCACCCCCGGCGGCGAGTCCGGTGCCACATCCAAGGCGACCCCGGCCGCCAGCCCGAACGGGTCCACGTCGTCGGCGCCCGCCCCATCCACCACCCCAGCGTCCTAGCGGCGCCAGTCGACACAGGAGATCCCATGGCAGAGCCCGTCCAGATCAGCGACGAGACCTTCGCGACCGAGGTGCTGCAGGCCGACAAGCCGGTGCTGGTCGACTTCTGGGCCGAGTGGTGCGGGCCGTGCAAGATGCTCTCCCCGATCGTGGTCGACCTCGCCCGGGAGTACGACGACCGCCTGAAGGTGGCCCAGCTGGACGTCGACGCCAACCCGGTCACGGCTGGGCAGTTCGGGGTGATGAGCATCCCGACCCTCATCCTCTTCAAGGGCGGCACCGAGGCCCAGCGCCTGGTCGGGTACCAGCCCAAGCCGGCCCTCAAGGCCAGGCTCGACGCCGTCATCTGACCGGCCGGGCCCGCCGGGAGGGGCGGGAGCGCCCACCGGCTGACCGGCGTCCCGGTCGGAGCGACCGCCCCGGTGGTGGTTCCCGGCCTCGTGTGGCGGCCCGCTGCGGACCGGCGGAGCCCACGTGGGGGCCGCGACCGGGCGGCGGTCGCGTGGGTGCTCGGACTCTCAGGGTCCTCTCAGGCGGCCGCGCCGGAGCGTAGCCGACCATGGTCGTCGGTGATCGGGTGCGGAGCGGGCGCCGGCCACGCGGGCCCCGGGCTGCGGACGGAGGACGGGCCAGACAGTGGCAGGAACCGCGGGGGCGGCTGACGGCGGGAGCCCCGGCGCGCATCCCGCACCGGGGGCCAGGCGGCGACGGGCGGACCGGGCGGGTCGACCCGGCCGCTGGACGCGATGGTGGGGTCGGCGGTGATGAGCCGCCTGCGGCTGCCGCGCTGGAGGCTGGCCGGGGCCGGCCTGGTCGGCCTGGTCGCGGTCGGGGCGCTCTGGGCCAACACCCGGTCCGCCGGCCCCCAGTACCGCGTGGCCACGGCCCGGCTCGGCACGGTGACCCAGGCCGTCGGGACCAGCGGCACCGTCACTCCGGTGCAGACGGCCAACCTCGACTTCACCGTGGCCGGCCAGGTGGCCACCGTCAACGTCCAGACGGGAGAGCGGGTGGCAAAGGGCACGGTGCTGGCCAGCCTGGACCTGACGACCCTCCAGCTCCAGGTGGCGCAGGCCCAGGCGCAGCTGGCGTCAGCCCAGGCCCAGCTGTCGGGAGACCTGAACCCGAGCCCCCAGCAGCTCGCCAACGCCCAGGGCACGGTGACCAGCGCCAGCGAGGCGCTGCAGGTGGCCCAGCAGAGCCTGGCCAACACCCTTCAGCTGGACCGGCAACAGCAGGCGATGGCTGAGCAGGCGGTCGAGGCGGCCCAGGCGGTCCTGCGGGCCGCCGAGCAGCAGGCGGCGTCGGCCTGCCAGGGCGCCGGCTCGACCAGCGCCAGCTGCGCCGCAGACCGCCAGACGGTGAGCCAGGACCAGGCAGCGGCCGGCGCGGCCGCCAGTTCGCTCAGCCTGACCGAGCTCAAGGATCGCCAGGCCCAGGACCAGGCGACGGCCCAGGTGCGCCAGGCCACGACCCAGCTCAGTGGCGCCCAGACGGCGCTGTCGATCGTGGAGGCGGGTGCACCGGCGGCCCAGGTCGCGGCCGCCCGGGCATCGGTGGCCGTGGCCCAGGCCCAGCTGGCGGCAGCCCGGACGGCGCTCGGCGCCGGGCGGCTGATCTCGCCCATCGCCGGGCTGGTGGCCGCTGTCGGCATCATGCCCGGCCAGTCCGTGGGTGGCGGCGGCGGTGGCGCCGCGGCCAAGGCGACCGCGGCCGCCGGGGGCAGCGTCACCCCCAACTCGGCCGGTGCCGACGTCACCGTCGTGGGGACTGGGGCCTACGAGGTGCAGACCAGTGTCAGCGACACCCAGATCGGCCAGCTGAAGCTGGGGGACCAGGCGGTGGTGACCCCCGCCGGCATGACCCGGCCGGTGTACGGCACGGTCAGCCAGATCGGCCTCATCGCCATCCAGGGCCAGGCGGTCGCCACCTACCCGGTGACGATCACCGTGACCGGCCATCCGGCCGGCCTCTTCGCCGGCGCCTCGGCGTCCGTCTCCATCGTCGTCCTCAAGCGCGCGGCGGTGCTCACCATCCCCACCAGCGCCCTGCACACCCGGGGCAGCCACAGCACGGTGCTGGTGCTGGTCAAGGGAAGGGCCGTCCGCCGCCGCGTCACGGTGGGGGCCACCAGCCCCACCGTGACCGAGATCACCTCCGGGCTGCGGGCCGGCACCCAGGTGGTGGTGGCAAACCTGCGGGCCAAGCTGCCCACCGGCCTTGGCCCCGGCGGGCGCCGGAAGCTGGGCGGCGGCCTGGCGGGCGGGGGGCTGGCCAGGGGCGGCCGCGCCAGGAAGGCGGCCTGACGTGGCGGAGGCGGCGGTCTCCCCGGCGAGCCGCCGGGGCGCCCGGCCGGCCGGCGAGCGGGAGCTCACCCCGCCCGTCATCCAGCTCCAGGACGTCTGGAAGCGCTACAGCCTGGGCGCGGTGGTGGTGGAGGCCCTGCGGGGCGTGTCGCTGGCCATCGCCGAGGGCGAGTACGTGGCCGTGATGGGCCCGTCGGGATCGGGCAAGTCGACCCTGATGCACCTCCTCGGCTGCCTGGACGTCCCGACGGCGGGGGCCTACCGGCTGGCGGGCCGGGATGTCGCCGGGATGAGCGAGCGCGAGCTGGCCGCGGTGCGCAACCGGCGGATCGGCTTCGTCTTCCAGCAGTTCAACCTCCTGCCCCGCCTCAGCGCGGCTCGCAACGTGGAGCTGCCCATGGCCTACGCCGGCGTCGACCGCCGCCAGCGCCGGGAGCGGGCCCGGGCGGCGCTGGAGGCCGTTGGGATCGGCGACCGGGCCCACCACCGGCCCAGCGAGCTGTCGGGCGGGCAGCAGCAGCGGGTGGCCATCGCCCGGGCCCTGGTCACGGACCCCACCCTGCTCCTCGCCGACGAGCCCACCGGCAACCTGGCCTCCGGCCAGGCGGCCGAGGTCCTGGCACTCTTCGCCGGCCTGCACGCCCAGGGGCGCACCGTGGTCCTCATCACCCACGACCCCGAGGTGGCCGGCCACGCCCGCCGGGTGGTGCGCCTGCGCGACGGGGAGATCACGGCCGACGAGCCGGTCCCAGGGCCGCGGTGAGCTGGCCGGAGACGGTCCGGACCGCCTGGGAGGCCCTGGCCGGCCGGCGCTCGCGATCGGGCCTCACCGTGCTGGGCATCCTGATCGGCATCGCGGCGGTGATCCTCACCGTGGGGCTGGGTGAGGGGGCCCAGGCGCGGGTCGGCCACGCCATCGCCTCCCTGGGGACCAACCTGCTCATCGTCACCCCCGGGAGCGCCACCGCATCGGGCCTCCGGGGCGGGCTCGGCTCGGCGAGCACCCTGACCCTGGGCGACGCCCGGGCCCTCCAGTCGCACCTGGACTGCCCCGACATCGCCGCGGTGGCCCCGGTGGTGCAGCGGAGCTTCGGCCTGGCGGCCGGGTCCAACACCTGGACCGCGCCGGTGCTGGGGACCACGCCGGCCTACCTGCCCATCCGCAACCGGTCAGTGGTCGCCGGCGCGGGGCTCACCGCCGCCGACGTCACCACCGGGGCCAGCGTGGCCGTCATCGGCTCGCAGGTGGCGACCAGCCTGTTCCCCTCGGGCCGCGCCGTCGGGCGCACCATCCAGGTCGGGGGGGTCCCGTTCACGGTCGTCGGGGTGCTGAACACCGCCGGGGCCACCGCCAACGCCAACCAGGACGACCTGGTCCTGGTCCCCATCACCACCGCCCAGCAGCAGCTGATCGGCCGGTCGGGGCCGCAAGCGGGCAGCCTCTCCCAGATCCTGCTCAGCGCCCGCTCCCCGCAGGCGATGGGCGCCGCCTACCAGGAGACCCAGGACCTGCTGCTCCAGCTGCACCACATCCCCAGTCCGGCGCAGGCCGACTTCACGGTCACCCCGCAGACGGCGCTCCTCTCCACCGCCAGCTCGGTGAGCGGCACCCTCACCGTCCTCCTGGTCGGGATCGCGGCCATCTCCCTGCTGGTCGGGGGGATCGGCGTCATGAACATCATGCTGGTGTCCGTCACGGAGCGGATCCGGGAGATCGGGGTCCGCAAGGCCCTCGGCGGGACCCCCAGCGACATCCGCCGCCAGTTCCTGGTGGAGGCTTCGGGGCTGGGCCTGGCCGGCGGCCTCGGCGGGGCGCTGCTCGGGTTGGCCGGGGCGCTGGTGCTGCCCCAGGTCATCGGCAACCCGGTGGACATCTCCTGGCCGGCCGTGGCCGGCTCCATCGTCGTGGCGGTCGGGATCGGCGTCGTCTTCGGCGTCTACCCCGCCTCCCGCGCCGCCCGGCTGGCCCCGATCGACGCCCTGCGCAGTGACTGACCGACGTCGGAGGCCGTCCCGGTCCCGCCCTGCTCCCAGCCATCACGGAGGCCGCCACTCGTGACCGTTCGAAAGCCCAACCTGCTCACCATCGGCGCCCTGGTCGTCGGCCTCGGGGCCGGGTTCGGTGCCCGCGCCCTCACGGCCCCCGCGGCGGCCGCGACGCCGGTGGGGCTGCACACCGCGTCCCACAGCGCCCGCCGGGGGCGCCGGCACGGCCGGGCCGGCCTCGGGACCGCCGGGACGGTGGCCAGCCTCGCCGGGTCCACCCTGGAGATCCAGGGCCCGGGCGGCCAGACCACCGTGCACCTCACCTCGGCCACCAAGATCACCCAAACCGTGAAGGCCGGGCCCAGCGCCATCGCCGCCGGTGACTGCCTGCACGTGCGCGGCCCCGCCGACTCCACCGGGGCGATCACGGCCCGCACCGTCGCCGTGACCCCGCCCGGGCCCAACGGGTGCCGGGTGGTGGGCGCCGCCGGGTAGCGCCCGCCGCGCCGGCGCGGCGCTCAGCGGACGCCGCTCTCCAGCACCTGGAGGCGACCGCCGCTGGCATCGAGCCGGACCGGCACCCCGATCGGCAGGGTGGCGATGTGGCGGCCGTGGCCGATGGGCAGGTGGTAGAGGACGGGGACTCCCAGGGGATGGAGGAGGTCCGTCAGGACCCGCTCCAGGCCCAGCATCGGTCCGGGCTCCTTGGGCCCGCAGTTGTGGTGCTCGCCGACGAGGATCCCGGCGCACGACTGCAGGCGCCCCGCCGCCAGCAGCTGAGCCAGGTCGCGCTCGATGGTGGCCGGATCCTCGTCGACGTCCTCGAAGAAGACCACCTTGCCGCGGTAGTCCGGCTCCCATGGGGTCCCGACCAGGGTGGCCAGGAGCGACAGGCACCCGCCGGCCAGCTCCCCCTCCGCGACCCCGGGGGCCATGGTGCCCACGTACGGGTCGTCCGGGTCCGGGTCGATCTCGAAGGGGTCGGTCGCCATCAGGGCCCGGCGGAAGGCCTCCAGGGTGTAAGGGGTGGCGCGGCCCAGGGTGGTGACCATGGGGCCGTAGAACGTCACCCAGTCGAGGGCGCGGCCCAGGACGGCGTGGGGCACGGTGATGTCCGAGAAGCCGATGAAGGGTTTGGGCGGCCGCTCTCGGAGGGCGGCCAGCCGCCGGCCGTCGACGGCCATCGCGGTGCGGATCGCCCCCATGCCCCCGCGCAGGCAGATGACCCCGTCGATGTCGTCGCGCTCCAGCATGAGGAGCAGGTCCCCGGCGCGCGCCGCGTCCGGACCGGCCAGGTGCCCGTCAGCGGCCTCGGCGTTGGGCGCGGCCACCGGCTCGAAGCCGAGCCGGGCCAGGGCGGCGATGCCGCGGGCGGTGCTGGAGGGTTCCGGGGCCGGGCTGCTGGGCGCGACGATGCCGAGCCGGGCGCCGGGGCGGAGCCGTGGGGGTCGCTGCCGGTCCGCCATGGGAACCCTCCTCAGTGGAACCAGGACGCCCGGCCGTTGCGGCCGGGCTGGGGTCGGGAAGGTCACCCATCATCCCGAGGGGCCCGGGGCGGTGTCCACTGGCCGGACTCGCCGCCCCATCAGGCCGGGGCGGGCTCGAGGGGTTGGTGGGGGGCGCCCCGCTCAGGCCCGGCCCGGCCCCGGCGGCCCGCGTCGCGCGTCCGGCCCCTGGGCCCGCACCACCTCGACGTGGGTCAGCGCCTGACGGAGGCTCTCGATCCACTCTTGCTGGTGCTGGCCGACGAGGCGCACGCACCAGGCCAGGGCATCGCTGCGGCTGCGCGCGACCCCGGCGTCGACCAGGGTGTCCAGGACGCGGCGGTCGGCCATCCGCAGGCGGGTCATGACCGGCACGCTGAGGGTGGTGAACAGCTGTCGTCCCTCCCCGACGGCGACCCCCCACGAGACCCGGCGACCGAAGCGCTGGGCGGCCTCCTGGGCGATGGCGATCCGCTCGGGCCGCGTCTCCTCGCGAAACCGGCGGACCCGGGCCTCACGAGCCGGCGCCGCCGCCACGGGAGTGGTCCCGCCCGGCAGGTCCACGGCGGGCAGGTCGCCCAGCACCAGGATCTCCTCACGGTCGATGGTGATCTCGGGGGCCGCGGTGAACCAGCTCTCGGGGAGGCGGCCCAGGAGCCAGCCCCGCAGCTCCTCGGTGTCGGCTTTCATAATTACGAGATTACCACAGCGGTGCTTGGCATGGACCGTGGGGTGGTGGTCCAGCCACCGTTCCAGCGGGGTGGCCCGAGCACCCGCCCCGGCCCCGGGGGCTGGTCGGGGACAATGGGGGCATGTGCTACACCGACGACGCCCGCCCGCCCTTCCCTCCGATTCGCGGGGCCGCGACCGACGACGCCCCGCTGGTCCTGACCGCCGCCGACGGCACGCGCTTCTCGGCCCACGGGGCCCGCGCCGCCGCTCCCCGCGGCGCCGGCATCGTGATCCTGCCCGACGTGCGCGGCCTCCACCCCTTCTACCAGGAGCTCGCCGTCCGGTTCGCCGAGGCCGGACTCGGCGCCGTCGCCATCGACTACTTTGGCCGCACCGCGGGCCTCGGGGAGCGCGGGGAGGACTTTGAGTTCCGGCCCCACGTCGACCAGACCACCCCGGCGGGGATCGCCCAGGACACCGCGGCCGCGGTGTCCTGGCTGCGCTCCCCCGCGGGTGGGGCGGTGGGCGCGGTCTTCACGGTCGGGTTCTGCTTCGGGGGCAGCAACAGCTGGAACCAGGCGGCGGCCGGGCACGACCTGCGGGGATCGATCGGGTTCTACGGCCAGCCGGCGCGCAGTCGGCCCTTCCTTGGGCAGATGCGAAACCCGCTCCTGGTCCTCATCGCCGGGGCCGACTTCACCCCGCAGGCGGAGTACGACATCTTCGACACTGAGATGGCCGCCGCCGGGGTCCCGCACGAGATGCACACCTACCCCGGGGCCCCCCACAGCTTCTTCGACCGCACCTTCACCGAGCACCGCGAGGCCTGCGACGACGCCTGGCGCCGCATGCTGGACTTCATCGACCGGCATCAGGGCGGCGGGTGACCGACTACCGCGCCTACAGCTACTGGCTGGAGACCGCCGGAGACGACCTGGCGCCGCGGCCACCGCTCCCGCACTCGCTGGCGGTGGACGTGGCCATCCTCGGCGCCGGCTACACCGGGCTGTGGACCGCCTACTACCTGCAGGAGGCCAACCCGGACCTCACGATCGCCATCATCGAGCGGGAGGTCGCCGGCTTCGGCGCCTCTGGCCGCAACGGGGGTTGGGCCACCCCCACCTTCGCCGTCGGCCCCGCCGGCATCGCCCGCCGCTTCGGCCCGGAGGCGGCGCGGTCGCTCCAGAGCGCGCTCTACGGCGCCCTGGACGAGCTGGCGGCGGTCCTGGCCCGCGAGGGGATCGACGCCGACCTGGTCCGGGGCGGCAAGCTGCGCATCGCCCGCGGGCTGCACCAGCTGCCCGCCATCCGGCAGGCGTACCGGGAGTACCAGCAGGTGGGTCTGGGGGACCACCACCGGCTCCTGGACAGCGCCGAGCTGGCGGAGCGCATCCGGGTGGACGGGGCGCTCGGGGCCCTGTGGACCCCGGACTGCGCCGTCGTCCACCCGGGCAAGCTGGTGCGCGGGCTGGCCCGGGCGGTCGAGCGGCGCGGTGCCACCATCTACGAGCAGACCGAGGTCACCGACGTGGTCCCCGGCGCCACCCCCCGGCTGGTCACCCCGGCCGGGGACGTCCAGGCCCGCACCGTGGTGCTGGCGGGGGAGGCCTACCTGTCGCGGCTGCGACTGCTCCACCGCCAGTTGATCCCGGTCCACTCGCTCATCGTCCTCACCGAGCCGCTCAGCGACGCCCAGTGGGAGGCGATCGGCTGGTCCGGGCGGGAGTGCCTGGCGTCCACCCGGCTCTCCGTCGACTACCTCTCCCGGACCCGCGACGGGCGGATCCTCTTCGGCGGCCGCGGCGCGCCGTACCACCTCGGCTCCCAGCTCAGCGATGGCCAGGACCGTCACGCGCCCACCCACGCCATGCTCCGGCGGATGGCGACCGAGTGGTTCCCCCAGCTGCGCGACGTCGCCTTCACCCACGCCTGGGGGGGCCCGGTGGGGGTCAGCCGCGACTGGATGCCCACCGTCGCCTATGACCGGGGGAGTGGGATCGCCAGCGCCCGGGCCTACGCGGGGCAGGGGGTGGTGGTGAGCAACCTCGCCGGGCGGATCCTGCGCGACCTGATCGTGCAGCAGGACTCACCCCTCACCCGCCTGCCGATGGTGGGGCACCGCTCCCCCGACTGGGAACCGGAGCCGCTGCGCTGGCTGGGTGTGCGCTACGTGCAGCGCGGGCTGCTCCGCACCGACGCCCGGGCCGAGCGCCGCCAGCGCCCCCCTTCGGGCCGCACCCTGGCCGAGCGGATGGGGGCCCACTGAGCCGCGGTCGCCATGAGGCTGGCCTGCGCCGGACCCAGAAATTGGGGGCTCGCTCTCACCATGCCCGGAGACCGGCTGCATGGCGTCTTCTCAGCCCCCGCGACGCGGGGCCCGGCGCGCGGGTGGGGGGGCGGTCCGTGACCCTGGGAGCGGGGCGGCCGGCCTGGCCACCGCCTGTTGGGGTTCGGGTCCCGGGCCCGTTCACCGATCAGGTCCTCCGCAGCGGGCGGGCCAGCGCCGGAGGCCAACCGGCGCCGGCCCGATGCCCCCCACGGCCGGAGGAGCCCTCCTGGCCGCGCCCCCGCTCTGGCGCCTGTGCCCCGTCGGCACCGGGGGCGCGCGCGAACTTGACCGGGCTTGCCGACTCGCGTAGGCTGCGAATTGGCACCGGGAGCTCCCGCCGGGGGGCTGAGAGGGCGGTACGAAGGCCGCCGACCGGATGAACCTGACCGGGTAATGCCGGCGTAGGGAGCTTGGATGTGACTGTCTCAGACACCTCTGCCACCGAGTCCATGGCGGCCATCACGTCCGGCGGGTCGGCCGTGTCCACGGGCCCGATCACCGGCAGCCGCAAGGTCCACCTGCCCGGACCGCGGCCGGAGCTGTCGGTGCCGATGCGGGAGGTCCGGCTGTCCAACGGCGGCCGGGTGGTGCTCTACGACACCTCCGGCCCGTACACCGACCCGGCGGCTACGGTCGATGTCCGACGGGGCCTGCCGGCCCTGCGCGCGGACTCGGTGATGCGCCGCGGCGATGTGGAGGCGTACGACGGCCGGCCGGTGGGGGCCGCTGATGACGGTCGCCGCGGCGGGGGCGGAGCGCAACCGCACTCCCGGTTCGCTGGCCCGGCCCGGCGGCCGCTGCGCGCACGCGCGGGTCGGGCCGTGACCCAACTGGCCTACGCTCGCCGCGGCGTGATCACCGATGAGATGGCCTTCGTGGCCGTTCGCGAAGGGCTGCCGGCAGACCTCGTGCGCGACGAGGTGGCTGCCGGCCGGGCGGTGATCCCGGCGAACGTGAACCACCCCGAGGCCGAGCCCATGGCCATTGGCCGCGCCTTCCTGGTCAAGGTCAACGCCAACCTGGGCAACAGCGCGGTGACCTCCTCGATCGAAGCCGAGGTTGACAAGATGGTCTGGGCCACCCGCTGGGGCGCGGACACGGTGATGGACCTGTCGACCGGACGCGACATCCACACCACCCGCGCATGGGTGCTGCGCAACTCCTCGGTCCCGGTGGGCACCGTCCCCATCTACCAGGCACTGGAGAAGGTCAACGGCAAGGCCGAGGACCTGTCCTGGGAGGTCTACCGGGACACGGTGATCGAGCAGTGCGAGCAGGGGGTCGACTACATGACGGTCCATGCCGGCGTGCTCCTGCGTTTCGTCCCGCTCACGGCCGCGCGCAAGACGGGGATCGTGAGCCGGGGCGGATCGATCCTGGCCGCCTGGTGCCTGGCCCACCACGAGGAGAACTTCCTCTACACGCACTTCGCCGAGCTCTGCGAGATCCTGCGCAGCTACGACGTCACCTACTCCCTCGGCGACGGCCTTCGTCCAGGGTGCATCGCCGACGCCAACGACGAGGCCCAGCTCGCCGAGCTGGCCACGCTGGGCGAGCTGGGGCGGGTGGCGCGTGCCCACGATGTGCAGGTCATCATCGAGGGCCCGGGGCACGTCCCGATGCACAAGATCCGGGAGAACGTGGAGCTGCAGCAGCGGCTCTGCGACGAGGCCCCCTTCTACACTCTCGGGCCCTTGACCACGGACATCGCGCCGGGCTATGACCACATCACGTCCGCGATTGGAGCCGCGATGATCGGGTGGTACGGCACCGCCATGCTGTGCTATGTCACCCCCAAGGAGCATCTCGGGCTCCCCGACCGCGACGATGTCAAGGCCGGCGTCATCGCCTACAAGATCGCGGCCCACGCCGCCGACCTCGCCAAGGGGCATCCCCGCGCGCAGGAGTGGGACGATGCGGTGTCGGAGGCCCGGTTCGACTTCCGCTGGGAGGATCAGTTCCATCTCGCCCTGGACCCGGACACCGCCCGGTCCTTCCACGACGAGACGCTGCCTGCCGCGCCGGCGAAGACCGCGCACTTCTGCTCCATGTGCGGGCCCCACTTCTGCTCGATGCGCATCAGCCAGGACGTCCGCCGCTACGCCGCCGACCACGGCCTCCAGGACGAGCAGGCCCTGCGGGTTGGGATGGCGGAGAAGGCGGCGGAGTTCAGCGCCGGTGGTGGGCGGATCTACGTCCCGGTCGCCGACGCCTGACCGTCCTCATCGAGCGGTTCCCGATGCCGGCCGGGGGCCCCTGGCGCGGGGCCTTGCCACGGCGTCGCCCGATCCACCGCCCATGGGGAGGCCCGGGGTCGGTCCGTCCCCGGTGCCCCCAGCGGACCGCGGGCCGTCAGCGCGCCGGCGTTGTCGTCCCGGGTCCGGGGGCGTGCCCCTCTCGGGCCCAGGGCGTGCGGTCGGGGGGACCGACACGCTCCGAGCCACCCCGCAGATCTAACTTGGACAGGAGTAGTCGCCGTCGAATGGGTGCCCGAACCACTGGGTGAGCGCGACCGTGCCCGTCGTGAAGGACGCCAGCGTGCAGTTCGCCTGGGCCTGGGCCAGCCGCCGCGCCCCCGGGATCCAGTCCGGGAGCCCGGAGAGCGCTGGGCCGTCCGCCGGCGCCGGGGCCGACGGTGCCCCGGTCACCTGGTCCCACTGGGATGACGTCGAGTAGACCCCGACCGACGTTGCTCCCGCGCTCTGCAGCGCGGCGATCATGCCCTGCAGGTCCGCCACGTTCATCGCCTGCCCCGAGGTGCCCGACTGCCAGCTGTTGGCGGTCTCCACGTCCAGCCACCAAGGGTAGGACGCGGCCAAACCGGACACGGTGGTGGGAGGCGACTGCCCGTTGATGGCGCTGGCCGCCTGCCCCAGCCAGGCGACGTCCTGGGTGGCCCGCAGCGACCCGTACTCCCAGGCGCATGCCGTCGAGTCGGCACCCACCTTTTGGCCCTTGAGCGGGCCGCAGCTTCCGTACGGGGTGCTCCCCGTGCTGGGCCAGTCGGCCACCCCGTTCCCGGGGTCGGCGGTGTTGAGGTACAGCTGGGCCTTCGGCTGAGCGGGAGCGGACGCCCCGGTGGAGGTGGCCACGGCCCAGTACAGCTCGCTCGCCGTGTAGGGGTAGGTGGATGGGGGGCCGAGGCAGGGGTTCGGGTCGTTGGCGAGACCGCCGTTGACGCCCACGATGCCGAAGGCCTGACCCGTCGGGAACTTGCCCCCGCACTGGGGGTAGGAGATGTCGTTGCCGGTCGTCGTCGCCGTGGCAGCGTGGTGGCCGCCGCCCCGGGCCGGCGCCGCCGCCAGCGCGGGGGCCCCGGCGAGCAGCATCGCCGCCACGACCAGGCCGGCGGCCGGGCGCACCCGCTGCCGCACCCTCATGGCCGTGCGACCACCGCCGACACCGGGGGAGGCGGCGGCGTGGCACACACGGCGACAGATCCCAGCTCGTCTCGTGGAGGCATGCTCTCTTCCTCACTGCAATGATGGGAGCGGGCGCCCGTGGGTCCAGCCCGCCACCGCTCGCGGTATCTCATCACGGTGGGCCGGGCCTGTCAATCCCGACACGCCACCTTGTCGCCTCCCGGCGGCCCGCCAGGGCAGGGTCCCAGGGGGCCTCGGGCGGCTCCCTCCAGCCCGCCACTGGTACGATCCCACCCCGTGCCCGATCTCGAAGCCGACTTCGCCGCCGCGCTCCGTCGGGCCGCCAGCGCCCTCGGCGCCCGCGAGGGGGTCGAGCCCGCCGTCGAGCCCTCGGGTCAGCCCGAGGCCGGCGACCTCTCCTCCCCGGTGGCCCTGCGACTGGCCCGCGATCTGCGCCGTCCGCCCCGGGTGATCGCGGAGGCCCTGGCCGACGGGCTCCGGACGGAGGGCCTGGCCCACGTCGCCGAGGTGACGGTGACGGGGCCCGGCTACGTGAACGTGCGCCTCGACGACGCCACCTACGCTCCGGCGGTGATCACCGAGGCCCTGGCCCGGGAGGGCCAGACGGTGCTGGCCCAGGAGCCGGCCGGGCGGGGCAAGGTGGTGGTCGAGCACACCGCCACCAATCCCAACAAGGCGGCCCACGTCGGACACCTGCGCAACGCCTGCATCGGCGACACCGTGGCCCGCCTGCTGCGCGCCCGGGGGGCCGTGGTCGAGGTGCAGAACTACATCGACGACACCGGGGTCCAGGTCGCCGACGTGCTGGTGGGCCTGCGGCGCCTGGACTTCCCGCCGCCCGGCGACCTGGACCCCTTCGACCAGTACTGCTCGCGGGTCTACGTGGAGGTCTGCCGGCGCTACGAGGTGGAGCCGGCCCTGCTGGAGGAGCGGCGCACCACCCTGCGCGCCATCGAGGCCCGCGAGGAGCCGGTGGCCGGCGAGGCCCGGCGCATCACCGCCCGGATCGTCGAGGCCCACCTGGGCACCATGGCCCGCCTGGGCATTCGCTACGACCTGCTGACCTGGGAGTCCGACATCCTGGAGCTCGGCTTCTGGCGCCACGCCTTCGACCTCCTGCAGCGGTCGGGCCTGCTGCAGCACCCCGACGCCGGGCCCCTGGCCGGGTGCTGGACCCTGCCGTTGGCCGAGGGCGAGGCGGTGGAGGCCGCCCCGGCGGAGGTCGAGGCCAAGGTGCTGGTGAAGAGCGATGGGGTCGCGACCTACACCGCCAAGGACATCGCCTACCACCTGTGGAAGTTCGGCCTCCTGGGGCTGGACTTCCACTACCGACTGCTGCAGCCGGGGGGGCCGGTCAGCAGCGCCTCCACGCCCGGCGGGCCGGGCCCGGGGCCGGCCGGCTTCGGGCGGGCCGCGCGGGTGGTGAACGTCATCGACCAGCGGCAGGCCGTGCCCCAGCGGATGGTGCGCGAGGCGCTGCGGCGGCTGGGCCACGTCGACCAGGCGCGGGCGCTGCACCACCTGGCCTACGAGGTGGTGGCGCTCTCGCCGGCGGCGGCCCGGACCCTGGGGATCGACACCAGCGACGGACGCAGCATGTACGCCCTGAGCGGCCGGCGCGGCATCGACATCGGCGCCGACGCGCTGATCGACGAGGCGCAGCACCAGGTTGCGGCCAAGGCCCGCGACCCGGAGACGGCCCACCTGCTGGCGGCGGCCGCGGTCCGCTACTACCTGCTCCGCTTCGGGCTCAACGCCATCATCACCTTCGATTTCGAGGAGGCCCTGCGCACCACCGGCGACACCGGCATCTACCTGCAGTACGCGCACGCGCGGGCCTGCGGCATCCTGGCCCGGACCCCACCCCTGCCGGCGCCGGACCGGGCGCCCCGGCTGGCGCCCCCGGAGCGCGAGCTGCTGAAGCGGATCGACCAGCTGCCGCGCGCGGTGGCGGCGGCCGCCGAGACGCTGACCCCGTCGGGGCTGGCCACCTACGCCTTCCAGCTGGCCACGGCCTTCAACGACGTCTACGAGCACACCGAGCGCATCTACCGGCTCCAGGACCCGGTCGAGCGCGGTTTCCGCCGGGCCCTGGTCGACGCCACCCGGGTGACCCTGGCGGCGGCGCTGGAGTTGCTGGGGATCACGCCCCTGCGGCGCATCTGAGCCACGGCCCTCCGGGCTCGCGCGCATACTGGCTCGAATGGTGCGGATCCCGCTGTTTCCCCTGCACGTGATCCTCTTCCCGCACATGCCCATGGGGCTGCACATCTTCGAGCCGCGGTACCGGGCCATGATGACCGACTGCCAGGCCAGCGGGACCAGCTTCGGGGTCGTGGCCATCCGCGAGGGCAGGGAGGTTGGCGCCGGGGCCGACCCCCACCGGGTCGGGACGCTGGCCAGCATCGAGCGCCTGGAGCGCCTGGAGGACGGTGGCTATCAGCTCTGGGTGGTGGGGACCTCTCGCTTCCGCATCCGTCACACCCACACGGACCGTCCGTACCCGGTGGGGGAGATCGAGTACCTGGCCGAGGCACCCGCCGGCGACCCCGGGCTGGAGCCGTTGCGCATCGAGGTGGCACGCAGCTTCCGCCGCTACACGCGCGCCCTTCGCGGCCTCGTCGACCGCCCCGAGCCGGCCGTGGACCTGCCCCGGGATCCCGAGGTCCTGTCGTACCTGGTCGCCGCCACCCTGGCGGTGGACCTCGCCCGCAAGCAGGAGCTGCTGGAGACCGAGGCGGTGACGGACCGGCTGCGGGCGGAGCTGCGGCTGCTCCGCTGGGAGCAGGTCTTCTTGGACCGGCAACTGGTCCATCGCGCCTCGCGGGTGGCGGTCCAGAGCCTGAACTGAGCCCGTCGGCCCCCGGTCACTTCAGGACCAGGATCACCCGTTCACCGGACGGACCGGTGAGGCTGCCCGGTAGCAGCGAGGTGCTGACGGTGGCGGCCTTGCGGAGGCGGAGCACGTACACCGCGCCGCCGCTGGCGGTCGCCCCGGCGGGGGCGATGTGGGTGACCAGCGACCCCGCCGCGGCCTGGGGCACCGGCGTCCCGGGCGCGACCCCGCCCAGCTCCACGTAGAGCGTGGTGGGGTTGGCGAAGCCGGTCACCACCTCCGGCGCTCCCTGACCGCTCACCAGCTGGAAGACCACCCAGAGCCCGTTCGAGTGCTCGCCGTAGCGGACCGTCTGCACGGTGTAGCCGCTCCCACTGCCGGCCAGCGTGGAGGTGCCGGTGAGGCTGGGGATGGCGCTGGCCGGGGCCGGGGTGGCCGTGGGGGCGGGGGTCGGCG
>JAKABB010000033.1 GCA_021802045.1 bacterium | reverse complement strand
GGGCTGGCCGGCGCCGGGCCGGGGTGCGCCCGCTCGCGGCCGGCGGCCGGACCGTCTGCGGCCGGGTGCCGGGTGGCGCGGGCGCTGGGCGCTTCCATGGTTACACTCCGCATGTCCGCTCCGGCCGGTACCATTTGACCGGACAAATGAGAATCCTAGAGCCCGCAGCCGTCCCCGTCAACCTGGCCGTGCCGGCCGAGGTGGACCGAGCGTCGGCCGCCCCGCTCTGGGCCCAGATCCTGGCCGACCTCCGCCGGCGGTTGGGCGCCGGAGAGTTCGGGGGCCGCTTCCCCACCGACCGGGAGCTGGTGGTCGAGTACGGGGTCTCCCGGCACACCGTTCGCGAGGCAGTGCGCCGGCTGCACACGGAGGGCGTCCTCACCCGCCGCCGGGGTCGCGCCGGCACCACCGTCCGGTCGGTGGAGTTCGAGCAGCCGACGGGGACGCTCTACAGCCTCTTCCGGGCCATCGAGGCCCGGGGGACGCCCCAGACCAGTGTGGTCCTGGCCCTGGAACTGCGCACGGATGCCGAGGCGGCGGCCCGCCTGGCGCGCCCGGCCGCGGACCCGCTCGTCTACCTGGAGCGGCTGCGGCTGGCCGGTGGGATCCCGCTGGCCGTCGACCGCACCTGGCTGCCCGCCGCCTGGGCCCGGCCCCTGCTGGAGGTCGACTTCTCCCGCACTGCCCTGGACCACGAGCTGGCCCGCTGCTGCGGGGTCCGCCCCGACGCCGGCCGGGAGCAGGTCCGGCCCACGGTGCCGGCGCCGGCGGAGCGCCTGCTCCTGGGGCTGCCGCCCGGGGCGGCGGTGTTCGCCATCAGCCGGCTCACCCTGGCCGGGGACCAGCCGCTGGAATGGCGCCAGAGCCTGGTCCGGGGGGACCGCTACGCCTTCGTGCTGGAGTGGCCCGGCTCGACCGGCGCCGCCGGGAGCGCCGGGACCTGGGTCGAACCGCCCCCGGACGCCGATCAGCCCGGGGTCCGGACCGCGGACGGGACCGGGGCCGGCGCCAGCGGCTCCTCGTAGAACCCCAGCCGAGCCACCAGGGACTGGAGCGGGGCCGGGGCCCACCAGTTGAGGGGGCCGAGGAGGCGCATCAGCGCCGGTACCAGGACGCCGCGGACCAGGGTGGCGTCGACCGTGACCGCGATCGCCATGCCCAGGCCCAGCGACTTGATCTCGACCACGCTGCCGAGGGCGAAGGCGCCGAAGACCGTGACCATGATCAGGGCCGCGCTGGTGATGATGCCGCCGGTGGCGCCCAGCCCCTCCTCGACCGCGCGCCGGGTATCCCCGGTGGCCACGTAGCCCTCGCGGATGCGCGAGAGCAGGAAGACCTCGTAGTCCATGGAGAGGCCGAAGAGCACGGCGAACATCAGGACCGGGGTGGTCGCGGTGATGGCGCCCAGCGGCGTGAAGCCGAGCAGGGTGGCGAAGTGGCCCTCCTGGAAGATCCAGACCAGGGCGCCGAAGGCGGCGCTGATCGAGACCAGGCTCATGGCCACCGCCTTGATCGGCAGGATCACCGACCCGAAGGTGCAGAAGAGGACCACCAGGGTCACCGCCACCACCAGCAGCAGGGCGGCGGGGATGGTGTGGTCGAAGGCGGCCAGGAAGTCGACCGAGTCGGCCGCACCGCCGGTGAGGTAGGCGCGAGCGCCCGGCGGCGGCGCCACCGCCCGGACGCGTCGGACCAGGGTGGGGGCGCCGGGGCCGTTGAGGTTGACGTCGTTGCCCAGCTGCAGGCGCAGGACCCGTCCGTGCAGCATCTGGCGGACCGCGGCCCCGATCGGCGCCGGTCGCCGGGCCGCCGGCTGGCCCAGCCAGTGCCGCCAGGCGGCCGGGGCCACCCCCTGGGGCGGGGTCAGGACCCCGGCGACGGACGAGATCCCGGGGACCGCGGCCAGGCGACGGCTGTACGCGGCCAGCCGCACGCGGCGCCCGGCGGTGAGCGAGCCCCGACCGTACTGGAGCACCAGGGTCATGACGTCGCTCCCGCCGGCCTGGGGGAACTCCCGGGTGAGGATGGCGAAGCCGGTGCGAGCCCGGCTCACCGGGATGTCGGCGATCCGCCCGCCGGTGGAGAGCTGCAGCCGGAGGAAGGGCGTGCCGGCCAGGAGCAGGACCGCGGCGGTGGGGGCCGCGATCGCCACCGGGTGGCGCATCACCACCCGGGCGATCCGGACCCAGAGCCCGGAGCCGGCGGTGGCGCCCACCCCGACCGCGCGCCGGCCCGGCAGCCGGATCGGCACGGCGTTGACCCGGGAGCCGAGGAGGGCCAGCACCGCGGGGAGGGCGGTGAGGCCGAAGAGCAGGGTGCCGAGCACCACCACCACGCCCCCGAGGCCGAGGCTGCTGAGGCCGGGGGCCGGGAAGAGCATGAGCGAGGACAGGCCGACGGCGACGGCGATGCCGGAGACGGTGATGGCCTTGCCGGCCGAGGCCATGGTCCGCTCCAGGGCGCCCTCGACATCGCCCGGGGCCAACTCCTCGCGGAAGCGCTTGACCAGGAAGAGGGCGTAGTCGATGGCCAGCCCGAGGCCGATGATGGTCACGATGTTGGTCACGAAGATGGAGACCTGCAGGCTGCGGGCGAGAAGGTCGATCACCCCCAGGGCGGTGGGCAGGGCCAGCCCCGCCGTCAGCAGCGGCAGCGCCGCCGACACCAGCGAGCCGAAGACCAGCAGGAGGAGGACCAGGCAGATGGGCAGGGTGATGAGCTCCGCCTGGGCCAGGCTGCCCTGCAGGGCGGTGTTGTAGGCGGCGTCGATGGCCGGTGCGCCGGTGACGTAGACCCGCAGCCCGGCGGGATGGCCGATCTCCCCGGTGAGGCGGCGCAGCACCGGGGGGGCGCTGGCCCGGCCCTCCGCCAGGCGCAGGCCGACCACGGCGAAGGTGTCGCGCCCGCCGGCACTCAGGAAGGTCGGGTCCCGGGTGGTGGCGTAGGTCTGCACCGAGGTCACCAGGGGGTCTCGGGCCACGCGTCGGAGGCTGCCGGCCACGGCCCGCTGGACCGCCGGCCCGGCCGCGTCGGGCCGGGCCCCCACGTAGACGACGACCAGGGAGGACTGGGCGTTCCCGAAGTTGGCCGCCAGCAGGGTCGCGGCCCGCTGGCTGTTGGAGTGGGGAACGCTGAAGCCCCCCGGGGAGAGGGTGCCGCCCACGGCGCGGCCCAGGCTCAGCGACAGGACCACCAGGGCCAGGGCCACCGGCGGGATCACCCGCCGGAAGCGGTAGTTGAAGCGTCCCAGGGCAGCGAACACCCGACCGACTCCCGCCCCTCCTTCCCGGGAGGCTCCACTTCCCGGGCCGGTGCGGCATAATACCTGATGAATGAACGTTCATTCCGGAACCCTAGGGTCCGAACCGGCCGGTGTCAAGCCGGAGGCGGGCGGACGCCTGTCGCCGGCGGATGCCCGGGCGCTGGTGGTGCGGGAGCGCATCCTCGACGGGGCGGCGCGGGCCTTCGCGGTCACGGGGTACCAGGGCACCACCGTCCCCGCCATCGCCGCCGAGGCCCGCGTCTCGGTGGGCCTCCTCTACCGCTACTTCGAGGGCAAGGCGGAGCTGTTCGTGGCGCTCTGCGCGCGCGACCTGGACCGCGAGCTGGAGACGCTGGCCCAGGAGCTGGGCCGCATCGCCGAGCCCCGGCAGCGGTTGGAGCGGGCCATCCGGGCCGCGCTGGACGCGCCTGAGCTCGGCGGCGCCTCCGGACTCTTCCTGGCGGCGCTGGGGGAGGCGGACCACAACCCGCGGCTGCGGCCCGTCCTGCTGCGCCGCGTGGCCCTGATCCGCGAGCTCACCACCCGGCTCCTCCGGGAGGCGGCGGAGCGGGGCGAGCTGCCCCGGGACCTGCCCCAGGAGCCCCTGGTCCGGGCCATCCCGATGCTCTTCGACGGGGCGATCGTGGCCGCCGCCACCGAGGGACCGGGCCTGGACCGGGAGGCGGTGATCGGCGCCATCACCTCCCTGCTGGCCGCGGCGCTCGGCTGGGTCGGGGGGGCGGGCTAGCCTCAGGCGCCGGCGGGCAGCCCGGCCGCGGCGAAGGCGGCCTCCAGGTCCCAGTAGAGGTCGTCGGGGTCCTCGATCCCGACGGAGAGCCGCAGCAGGGTCGGCGGCAGGTACCCCTCCAGGGCCCAGCGGGCCCGGCGCTCCAGGGTCGACTCCACCCCGCCCAGGCTGGTGGCGTGCCGCCACAGCCGGGTGCCCCGGCAGACGGCCTCGGCGTCCTCGACGGTGCCCCGGAGCTCGACCGCCACCGTGGCGCCGCCACCATCGGGCATCAGGCGCTGGGCCAGAGCGTGCTGCGGGTGCCCGGGCAGGCTGGGGTGGTGGACCCACCGCACCGCGGGGTGCGCCACCAGGCGGGCGGCGAGGGTGGCGGCGGTGGCCATCTGGCGCCGGACCCGCAGGGGCAGGGTGCGCAGGCCGCGCAGGGCCAGCCAGGTCTCCAGCTGGCCCGGGTTGGCCCCGTGGCGGGTGCGGTAGCTCCGCAGGACCTCCAGCCGGTCCGCATCGGCGACCACCACCGCCCCCAGGAGCAGGTCGCTATGGCCACCGATGTACTTGGTCGCCGAGTGCACCACGTAGTCCGCCCCCCAGGTGAGGGGACGGGCGACGCAGGGGGTGGCGAAGGTGTTGTCCACCATGACCGGGACCCCCTGGGCCCCGGCGGCGGCGATCACCGCCGGCAGGTCCGGCACCGCCAGCAGGGGGTTGGTCATGGTCTCCAGGCACAGCAGGGCCGCGCCCGCGCAGGCGGCGGCCACGGCGGCGGTGTCGGTGCTGTCGACCAGGACCGGGCGCACCCGGCCGCTGGCCTCCAGGTCCAGCAGCAGCTGGCGCAGCCCGGTGTAGGAGCCGGCGGGGGCCACCACCCGCCCACCCGCCGGCACCTGCTCCACCACCGCGGTCAGGGCCGTCATGCCGCTGGGGAGCACCAGCGCCCCGGCCCCCGCCTCCAGGTCGGTCAGCGCGGCCTCCAGCCGCTCCCAGGTGGGGTTGTGCTCGCGGCCGTAGACGTAGCCGCTGGGGTGGCCGTGCTCGTAGATGGAGCTGGTGACGATGGGGGGCGCGATGGCCCCGGTGCCGCCGTCCGCGCTGAGGCCGACGTGGACCGCCCGGGTGGTCAGGTCCCAGGCGCGGCCGGGGCCTGGGGGCGGCTCAGCCACGGTCGGCCGCGCGCGGCAAGGGCACCATCACGCCGCCCAGGATCGCAGGTCGGACCCGGGCGGCGACGGGGGCGGCCGGTCTCAGATGGCGTAGCGCTGGAGCAGGCCCCGGGCGATCACCAGGCGCTGGATCTCGTTGGTCCCCTCGCCGATCAGGAGCAGGGGGGCGTCACGGTACAGGCGCTCCACCGGGTACTCCTTGCTGTAGCCGTACCCCCCGAAGATCCGCATCGCCTCCAGCACCACCTCATGACAGGCCTCGGTCGCGAAGAGCTTGGCCATCCCGGCCTCCACGTCGGCCCGCTCGCCCCGGTCCTTCTGCTCGGCGGCGCGCAGGGTGAGCAGGCGGGCGGCCTCGATCTTGGTGGCCATGTCGGCGAGCTTGAACTGGATGGCCTGGTGCTGGGCGATGGGCTGGCCGAAGGTCTGCCGCTCCTGGGCGTAGCGGATGGCGTGCTCGAAGGCCGCCCGGGCGACGCCCACGCCCCGGGCGGCGACGTTGATGCGGCCCACCTCGATCGCCGCCATCATCTGGGGGAACCCCTGGCCCTCGGTGCCGCCCAGGAGGTTGGCCACCGGCTGGCGGTTGCCCTCGAAGACCAGCTCGGTGGTCTCCACGCCCTTGTAGCCGAGCTTCTCGATGGCCCGGCCGGCCCGGAAGCCCGGGCCCTTCTCGCAGAGGATGCAGGAGAGGCCGCGGTGGCGCGCGGCGGGGTCGGGATCGGTGCGCACCAGGGTGGCCACCAGCTGGGCCCGCTCCCCATTGGTGGCCCACATCTTGGTGCCATCGATGACGTAGGCGTCGCCGTCCCGGCGGGCCCGCGTCTGCACCGCCTGGACGTCGCTGCCGCAACCGGGCTCGCTCATGCTGAACCCGGCCCGGATGGCGCCGGTCGCCATCGGGGGCAGGAAGCGCCGGCGCTGCTCCTCGGTCCCGACGGTGGCCAGCAGGTAGGCCACGATGAAGTGGGTGTTGAGGATGCCGCTCACCGACATCCAGCCCCGGGAGATCTCCTCCACCACCAGGGCGTAGGTGACGTAGTCCAGGCCCGCCCCCCCGTAGCGCTCGGGGATCGCGAACCCGAAGAAGCCCAGCTGCTTCATCCGCTCCACGATCTCGTCCGGGAAGATGTCGTCGTGCTCCAGCCGGGGGGCGACGGGGATGATCTCCCGCTCCACGAACTCCCGCACGGTGGCGACGATCTCTCGCTGCTCGGGGGACAGGACCACGGACACGGCTGGCCTCCTGGAGGCGGGCGGCGACGGCCGCTGGGCCGCCCCATTGTGGGGCACCCGGCGCCCCGGCGACGGGGGGCCGGGCACCGGCCTGTCAGAACCCGGCCAGCCCGGCCAGGTGCCCGACGGCGGCGGTGACGACCATGGCGGCGGTGCCGGCGACCAGCACCCGGGCCGCGCCCCGGAGCCAGCCGGCCCCCCCGGCCAGCGCTCCCAGGCTCCCTAGGAGCGCCAGCCCGCCCACGGCCGCCCCGGCCAGCACCGGGAGCCGAGTCGCGGCCGGCGCCACCATGCCGGCCACCAGCGGCAGCAGCCCGCCGGCGCCGAAGGCCGCGGCCGAGACGAGGGCCGCCTGCAGGGGCCGCGCCCGGGCCACCTCGGTGAGCCCCAGCCGGTCGCGGGCGTGGGTGGCCAGGGCGTCGTGGGCGGTGAGCTGCGCCGCCACCTGGCGCGCCAGGGACGGCTCCAGGCCGCGCCCGACGTAGGTCCGCGCCAGCTCCTCCAGCTGCCGCTGGGGGTCCCCGGCCAGCTCCGCCCGCTGGCGGTCGAGGTCGGCACGCTCCGCGTCTCGCTGAGAGGAGACCGACACGTACTCCCCGCCGGCCATCGACAGGGCCCCCGCCACCAGGCCGGCCAGCCCCGCCGTGAGGATCGCCACCCGGGAGGCGCTGGACGCCGCCACGCCCAGCATCAGGCTGGCGGTGGAGACGATGCCGTCGTCGGCGCCCAGGACCGCCGCCCGCAGCCACCCGGAGCGCGACGCCCACCGCCCATCCGGACCGCCCCCGCTGGAGAGCCGGGCAGCGAGGCCGCGCCCGATGGCCGTCGGCCCCCTCACCGCCCGGCCCGCCCCACCGGGTCGTCCGGACGCGGTCCCGCCGGGCGCCGCCTGGGCCTCACCCGCGAGCCGCCGAGGGCGTCGGCGCCGGCGCGGGCCTCATTCCCAGCCCTGCTTGGTCTCGGCGAAGCGCAGGGTCGTGGCCGCCAGGGCGACGAACCCGGCGGTGAAAGCCAGCAGGACCAGGACTGACGGCCACATCTCCCCGGCCCCGCCGCCCAGGACCACGCTCTCGAACCCGCGCATGGCCCAGTAGGTGGGGACCGCCGGGGCGACGGCGTGGACCCACCCGGGGAGGAGCGCGACCGGCACCAGCGCACCGCCCAACCCGGCGCCCAGGATCGCGCCCAGGTTGGCGAAGGCGTTGACCTGCTGGCTGGTGCGGCAGACGCCCACCAGGGCCACCCCCAGCCCGGCGAGGCAGAGGAGGTAGCTGGCGCCGACCAGGGCGAAGGCGGCCCAGCCGGCCTGCGGGTCGAACCCGAACAGCGCTCGGCCGACCCCGGCCAGCACCGCCATCTGGAAGGCGCCCATGAGCAGCACCGGCAGGATCTTGCCGGCGATGATCTCGAGCGGCCGCGCCGGGCTGGCCCGCAGGCGCTCCCAGGTGTTGCGGCTGTGCTCGCGGAAGAAGTTGAAGCCGACGTAGCCCACCAGGAAGAAGGCGAACATCACGATCATCCCCGGCACCGTCTGCTGGGCCCCGGTGGCGTGGCGGTGGCCGAGGCCGGCCAGCATCGAGTGGTACACCGGCTGGAGGAAGGCGATCATCGCGATCGGCATCGCGATCAGGACGATCACCGGCTCCAGGTCTGTGAGGAGCAGGGCCAGCTCATGGCGAGCCAGCGCCAGGGTGCGGCGGATCGGCTCCAGCCCGCTCATGGCGCCGAGTCCCCGGCCGCGGTCTCGAAGCGACGTCCGGTCAGCGCCAGGTAGGCGCTCTCCAGGCTGGGGCGGAGGATGTCGATCCCCCGCAGCCGTCCGGCCTCGACGCCGAGAGCGGCCAGGGCCGTGGTCACGGTGCGCGCCGGATCCGGGGCCCCAAGGCGCAGGCGCGGGCCATCGCGGCTGACCACGTCGCAGGAGAACCCGGGGCCCAGGTCGGGGGCCGGGCCCTCGAAGAGCAGCTCGACCAGGGGCTGGGCGTGGGCCGCGACCAGCTCGGCCACGCCGCCGCGCGCGATCACCCGGCCCTCCTCCAGGATGACCACGCCGCCGCCGAGGGCCTCGACCTCGGGCAGGTAGTGGGTCGAGTAGCAGATGCCGGCGCCCTCGTCGGCCAGCCGCTGGACCAGCGTCAGGAGGGCGGCGCGCGTCTCCACGTCCGAGCCGGTGGTGGGCTCGTCGAGCAGCAGCAGGAGCGGCCGGTGCACCAGGGCCATGGCGGTGTGGGCCCGCCGCTTCTCCCCGCCGGAGAGGGTGCCGGCGCGCCGGTCCAGCAGGGGGGTCAACCCCAGAGCCTGGGCCACCTCCGCGATCCGCCGGTCCCGGACCCGGCCGTGGAGGCCGGCCAGCTCGGCGAACAGGCGCAGGTTGTCGCGGACCCGCAGGGCGCCGTAGAGCCCGAGCTCCTGGGGGACCAGGCCGATGCGGCGGCGGGCCCGGGCCGGGTGGGCCAGGGCATCGATGCCGTCCACCCGAACGGTGCCGGCGTCGGCCCGGCGCAGGCCACAGACCACCGACACCAGGGTTGTCTTGCCGGCGCCGTTGTGCCCCAGCAGGCAGACGATCTGGCCCGGCTCGATGGTCAGGTCGACCCCCCGCAGCGCCGGGTGGCCACCGTAGGCCTTGCTCAGCCCCCGCACCTCCAGGCGGGCCGCGGGCCCGGCGCCCGGCCCGATCACGCCTCCTCGCCCTCGGCCCGCAGCTGCCCCAGGGCGGCGTCGACGCCGAGCTCGCCGCGGGCCACCCGGCGCAGGAGCTCGAGGCGCACCCCCCCCGCCGGCGGCCGCAGCTCCAACCCCAGCCGGCCCAGGAGGGCGTCGAAGCGCGCCCGTACCGTGGGGTAGCTCACCTGCAGGCTGCGCTCCAGCTCCTTGAGGTTGCCGCGGGAGATGAGGAAGAGCCGGAGCAGCTCGCGGTCCTCGGCGCCGAGGGCGCAGAAGTCGCAGCTGGCGAATCCGCCCGAGAGCTCGGTGCCGCAGGCCTCGCAGCCGAGGCGGGTGACCAGCAGCCGGGCCCCGCACACGGGGCAGTCGCGCGGGGGGTGGCGCGCGGTGGTCACCGCTGCCTCAGTCCGCGGCGGTGACGCGCACCGACCCCATGCTGGTCTCGATCTCCAGGGTGCCGGCACCGTCGCCGACCGTGGCCTCCTCGGTGCGGCCCCCCATCGACCATCCCGCCCGGCCCTCGCCGCCCGGCAGGGACACCTGGCCGAGCGCGGTGCGGGCCAGGATCCGCACGCTCGAGCCCCGCTCCAGGTGGACCGTGACCATCCCCGCCTCGCAGCGGATCCGCGAGAGGCCCCGGTCGAGGACGCCCCCCACCGTCACCGTGCCCGACGCCACCTGAAGTCGTACCGGCGCGCGCACCCCCTCCAGGCGGGCGCTCCCGGCCGCCACATCCACCGAGATCGGGGCGTGGACGCCCTCGACCAGGAGGGTGCCGGCGGTGAGATCGACAGCGAGCGGCAGCTCGGGGTTCATCGCGACATCCAGAGCGGCCGGCCGCCCGCCGCGGCGGAAGCGGATCGGCTCCCCGTTGCGCCAGCCGAAGGCGAGCGGCTCGAAGGCGAAGGTGGCGGCGGCAGGCGTGGGCCCCCGCTCACCACCCTCGACGATGAGCTGGTCCCCGTCGCGGCGCAGCCGGTGGGCCCCGCTGACGGTCGCGGCGCGGACCTCGGCCCGCCCCCGGATCCGCGTCGGCTGGAACAGGCCCGTGACCCGGATCCGGGCGATGGGCTCGTCGTCGCGGTCGCCCCCGGCGGCGGCGCGGTGCCGGGCCCCGAGCTCGTCCAGCCGCACGGCCGCCTCCTCGGGTTGGATCTTTCCCGCGGCCAGCTCCTCCAGCACGGTCCTCACCGGGTCGTCCCGACTCATGCTCCCATCAACAGTAGATGATGGGGGCATTGATTGTCAAAGAGGGCATGCATATATAGCAACTTCGCTGTCAATATTGCGCCCATGGCAGACCGGCGGCGACGGCGCGAGCGCGGCCCCACGGCCCCGCCCCCCCGAGGCGCCGGCGCCGCGCCGGGATCCCGCGGCGGACGGCGCGGGTGGCTGAGCCGAGGGCATCGGGGTTCTCGGCCAGACCCGGCTGGCGGTGGCGGCGGGGCGCGGGCTGGGGGAGGGCGATACCGTCGCCACCGCCCTCCAGGAGCTGGCGGGCCGCGGCGCCCCCGCGGCAACGCCGCGGCCCTCGGTCGCGCTCCTGGAGGCGCTGCGCCGCCGCCTCGGCGGGGCCCGGGCCAAGCCGATCACCGGGCTCAGGTGAAGATGATCTCGCCCCCGGCGGACCGCTGGAAGAACTCCCCGACGGTGATGATGCCCTGCACCTGCTCGATGAGGTCCCGGCGATCGAGACCGAAGAGGTCGACCGAGGCCAGGCAGGCGTAGAGCCCGGCGCCGGTGTCGGCGATCATCTCGATGAACTCGGGCAGTGGCGGGATGTCGAGCTTCTGCATCCGGCGCCCCATGTACCGGGTCATGGCCGAGGAGATGCCCGGGATCCCGCCCAGCCAGGTGGCCAGGTGAAGCCCGGGGTTGCCGACCGTGGCCAGCTTGATGTGCTGCTGGCGGCGGCGGTGGATGGCGTCGAGGCCGAAGAAGGTGAAGAACAGGTCGGCATCGATCCCCTCCGCCCGCGCGCCGTTGGCCAGGATCAGCCCGGGGTAGATGCCGTCCAGCGACCCCTTGGAGATCACGATGGAAACCTTCTCGATGGTCTGGGGCATGCTCAGCCCTCCTCTCCCGAGCGCTCCGGCCCCGGCCGGGTCAGATGCAGCCGACGGGCTTGGGCACGCCGGCGATCTTGGCGGCCAGCTTGGCCGGACCCTTGGGGAACAGCTGGTACAGCTCTTTGATCGGCACGCCGGAGCCCTTGCTGAGGCCGCGCACCGACGGGGCGCCCCCGTGGGTGAGGTACTCCTGGCGCATGAACCGGATGATCTGCCAGTGCCGTTCGGAGAGCTCCCCGACGCCCTCGCGACCGGCGATCTCCGGGGCCATCGCCTCCTGCCACTGCTCCGGATGCTGGAAGAAGCCGGCCTCGTCGAGCTCGACGGCGGCACCGCTGACGGTCACGGTGGTCATGGCTGTCCCTCCTGGTCAGGCCGCGGGCACGCGCCACTTGCCCGCGAGCGGCATGGTGGCGGAGATCCCCGGCACCTCGTGCCCGGACAGCAGCACGTGCCAGTAGACCCACTGGAAGAGCAGCTTGCCCAGGTGATTGCGACGGGACTCGCGCAGCAGCGGCAGGCCGATCGCGAGCGGGTAGTGACCGGGCAGCGGCTCGGTCTCGTAGTTGAAGTCGATCAGCAGGGCCTTGCCGGCCCCGGCCTCGATGAAGCAGTTGGCATGGCCGTCGAACCGGGAGGCCAGCGCCTCACCGGCCAGGAAGCGGCGCACGTTCTCCACCAGCGTCGTGCCCTCGAAGTGGGTCACCGACCCGGCCTTGGACGCGGGCAGGTCGCTGGCGTCGCCGATGACGAAGACGTTGGGCCGCACCGTGGACTGCAGGGTGTGCCGGTCGGTGGGGACGAAGCCCAGGGCGTCGCCCAGCCCCGCCGAGCGCCCGACGTACGGCTGGCCCCCGTGAATGGGCACCACCACCGCCAGGTCGAAGGGGACCGTGCGGCCGTCGTATCCGTGCAGGCGCCGGTCGGGCTCGTCGACGCTGGCGGTGCTGAACTCCGTGACCAGTTCCACGCCCTTGCGGTCCAAGAGCTCGCCCAGCATGCGGGAGGCCACCGGACGGGTGAAGGCCCCGTCCAGGGGGGTGACGAGCACCAGGTCGACCAGCTCGCGGATGCCGCGCCGGCGGAAGTACCAGTCGGCGAGGAAGACGAACTCCAGCGGCGCCACCGGGCACTTGATCGGCATGTCGACGACGTTCAGCACCAGCCGCCCGCCGTCGAAGCCCGCCAGCGCCGGGGCCAGGGCCGCCGCCCCGATGGGGTCGTAGAAGGTGAAGACCCGGTCCCGCCGCCGGAGGGCCTCCAGCCCCTCGGTCTCCTCGGGCAGGAGGGCCGCCCCGCTGGCGACCACCAGCACGTCGTAGGGGACGGTGGCGCCGTCGGCCAGCAGGACCCGGTTGGTCTCCAGGTCCACCTGGTCGACCGTCGCCTCCACGAAGGTGATCCCGTGGTGGAGCTGCCGGTGCCGGGGACGGGTGATCTGATCCACCCGGGTCAGTCCGAAGGGAACGAAGAGCAGCCCCGGCTGGTACAGGTGGCGGTCGTCGCGGTCGATCACGGTGATCTCCGCCGCGCCCGGGGGCAGCGCCCGCCGCAGCCGGTTGGCGACCAGCGTCCCGCCGGTGCCGCCGCCCAGGATCACCACCCGACCGCTCATGGCTCGATGATCGCGGCCGCGGCCGGCGCGCCCCCACCGTGGTTCCGCCTGACTCCCTGACGGGGATCCCCTGGGGCGGCCCGGCCGCGGTCAGTCCGGGGAGGGCAGGGCCTCCATCCCCACCAGCCGGCCGCGCTCGTACAGCTGCGCCGCCATCTTCCGGGAGGCCTCGTCGATCATCTCGTCGCCCAGCATCACCGCCCCCCGCCGGTCCTCCTCGGTGGCCCGGCGGTACGCCGCGAGGATCTCCCGGGCCCGGGCGAACTGGGCCGGCGTCGGGGCATAGGCCTCGTTGAGCGGTCCGATCTGGGTGGGGTGCAGGGCCCACTTGCCGTCGAAGCCGAGCGCGGCCGACCGGGTCGCGGACCGGCGCAGCCCGTCCAGGTCCCGGATGGCGGCGAAGGGCCCATCGATGGCGGCCAGGCCGAAGGCCCGGGCGGTCACCACGATGCGGAAGAGCGCGTAGTGCCAGAGGTCGCCGGGGTACCCCTCCGGCATCTCCCCCACCGTCAGCTGGGGCAGGCGGAGGGCGGCGGCGAAGTCGCCCGGGCCGAAGATCAGCACCTCGACGCGGGGCGAGGCCTGGGCGATCTCGACGATGTTGGTCAGCCCCAGCCCGTCCTCGATCTGGAGCTCGAGGCCGATCGGCCGGGCGAGGCCCATCTGCCGCTCCAGCGAGCCCAGGGCCCGGTCCACGAAGGCGACGTCGCCGGCGGTCTGGACCTTGGGCACCATGAGGGTGTCGAGGTGGTCCCCGGCTCCCTCGACCACCTCCAGGATGTCGCGGAGGGCGAAGGGGCTGTCGACCTGGTTGATGCGCACGCACCGGATCTTGCGGCCGAAGTCGTGCGTGCGCAGGGCGGCCACGATCGTCGCCCGGGCCGCCGCCTTCTCGGCCGGGGCGACCGCGTCCTCCAGGTCCAGGAAGACCTGGTCGGCGTCGCTGCCGGCGGCACGCTCCATCATCCGGGGGTTCGACCCGGGGCAGGCGAGGACTGAGCGGCGGGGACGCATGGGGACCTCCTGGCGGGCGGGCCCCCCGATCATACGGGGCGGGTGTTCCCGCCCGGCTCGGCGGTGCCCGGGCCCGGGCTACGGCAGGCGCACGTAGCCGTGCCGCGCCTTCCAGAGGAAGTACCGCTCGAACGCCAGCTTGAGGGCGTGGGCCTGGGGCCCGGGGATCATCACCCCGGCCTTGCGGGGCGGGAGCATGTGGTCGGCGAGGATCATCACCCCGTTGTTGCCGGCGTCCATCACGCACACCGCCGGGATCTCCCCGAACTCCTTGTGGGCCCGCTCCGGCTCGCCACGGATCCGGGCGGCGACGTTGCGGGCCGCCACATGGGCCATGTGCTCGGTGGGGAAGCCGGTCTTGGGGATGCCGACCGGCACCGCGGTCTGCCAGGGGGCCAGCACCTGGGCGGCGATGCCCACCGCGTAGATGTCGTCCTGGGTCGTCGAGCGGTAGGTGTCGTGGACCGGGATGAAGCCCTTGTCGTCGGCGAGGCCGGGCACGGCGCGGACGACGTCCTGGCCGAGGAAGGGCGGCACCAGCATGGCGTAGGCGAAGGGCAGGGCCTGCCCGTCGGCGAGCAGGATCCGCCCCGGCTCCACGGCCCTGATGGCGGTGTTGGTGACGGCCTGGATGCCCTGCTGCCGGAGGAACAGCTTGAGCATGGTCTCGCCGCCCGGCAGGCCCCCGATCCCGAAGTGGCCCAGGAACGGCTCGGCGGTCACGTAGGTCAGGGGCGCGCGGCGGCGCAGCTTGGCCCGGCGCAGCTGGTAGGCGGTGTTGAAGAGGAACTCGTAGGCGGCGCCGAAGCAGCTGGCCCCCTGGGTGGCCCCCACCACCACCGGCCCGGGAGCGTCGAGGAAGCGCCGCCAGCCCGCCCCGGCCGCCTCGGCGTCCTCCAGGGTGGTGATGGTGTGGGCGTGGCCCTTGGGGCCCAGGCCGGGGAGGACGTCGAAGTTGTTCCGGTAGCCGGTGGCCACCACCAGGTAGTCGTAGACGCGGGGCCCGGCGGTGGTCTGGACCGTGTGGGTGGCGGGATCGATCCGTGTCGCCTCGCCGTGCACGAACTCGACCCCGTGGTCGTCGAAGGTGCGGTCGAGCGGGAAGGTGATGTCGGCCGCGGTGCGCTTGCCGAACGGCAGCCAGATCAGCGAGGGGTTGAAGACGAACTGGTCGGACGCCGACACCACGGTCACCGCCACGTCCTGCTCCAGCTCGTGCTTGATGCTGAGGGCGGCGGTCAGGCCGCCGAAGTTCCCGCCGAGCACCAGCACCCTGGGGGTCGTCATGACCCCCACTATGGGGCCTGGGACGGCGATTGGGTCCCCTCTCGAGCCGCCGGCTCGACCCCGGGCGACCACGCGGGGCAGGGGCCGGCGCCGACCGCCGTTGCCGCGCGCCGGCCGGCGTCCGCAGACTGCCACCGCATGGACTCTCCGCCGCCGCCCCTCCCGACCCCCGCCCCACGGCTCGCCACCGCCGCCGACGCGGCTGAGCTGACCCGCATGCGCGCCCAGCTCTTCGCCGAGATGGGCACCGCCCCCGGGGACGATGGCTGGCGGGCTGCCTGCGTCGCCCACCTCCGCCGGGCCCTGGCCGATGGGACGGTGATCGGCGCGGTCGTGGACGGACCGGAGCCCGCCGGCCTGGTCGCCGCCGGCCTGGTCGACCTGCGCCCGGTGACCCCGGGCCCGGCGAACCCCGGTGGCCGGGAGGCCTACCTGTACTCCATGTACACCCAGGCCGGGTGGCGCCGGCGCGGCCTGGCCCGGGCCGTCCTGGAGCGGCTGCTGGGGGAGGTGCGCCGGCGGGGCATCGCGGTGGTGGAGCTGCATGCCACCGCCGACGGGGAGGCGCTCTACGCGTCGGCGGGGTTCCGCCCCCGGCCGGGGGGGCGGCCCATGCGGCTGTCCGCGGGCCCCGGGGGCGCCTACCCGGCCAGGGGCGGCGACGCGTCCCCGCCCTCCCCGCTCTGGAGGTCGCCGGGGGCCGGGAAGTGACGCATCAGCTCCTCCAGCAGGCGGCGGGTCTCGGGGTCCTCCATCAGCCGCTCCTGCATGGTCTCGGCGGCTCGGCGGATCTCCGGGTCCCCCATCAGCCGCTCCTGCATCTGGCCGAACTGGGCCATCATGTCCCTGGCGGCGGCCTCCTGGGCCACCTGGAGGAGGACGGGCTGGGAGGCGGCGGCCACCACGGCCTGGACCTGCTGGCGGACCATCTCCAGGCCCTTGCAGCCGACGCACTCCCCGCGCAGCTCGCAGTGACAGACCTGGCGCTTCAGCCGGTCGAGCTCCCGGTGCAGGGGGCTGAGGTCGACGGGATCACCCATGCCGCCAGCGTAGTCCTCGGCCGGCCGCGGTGGCGGGGTGACGTTCAGCGCGAGGGGCCGAGCGGGCGCCGGGCCCGGACCAGACCGTGCCAGTAGCGGTGATAGAAGCGGTCCTCCCGCCACTGGGGCAGCAGGGCCGCCCGCACCGCCCCCGGGGCGGCGTCGTAGTACGTCAGCAGCTCCTGCACCACCGGCTGCGGCACCCGCATCAGGTCCAGCCAGCTGAGGACGTCCCACTCCTGCTCGATGCGCTCGGCGTGCTCGACGTGGAAGCCGATGGCGGCCAGGAGCCCGCGCCACTCGTCGAGCACCCGGCTGCGCACGTGGGAGGGATCCCGCCGAGCCTCGACGGGCTCCAGCCAGTCGCGGACGATCGGGGGCGGTGAGCAGTCGCTGACGGCGAACACCCCGCCCGCGCGGGTCACCCGGTAGGCCTCGGCGCAGGCGCGGGTCAGGTTGCGGAAATGGTGCGGCGCCGACCGCACCAGGACGCGGTCGAAGCTCTCGTCGGGGAAGGGCAGAGCCTCGGCGTCCCCCAGGACGAACTCGACGTTCCGGACCTCGTGCTCCGCGGCCAGGTCACGCGCCTGGTCCAGCATCTCCCCCGTCAGGTCCAGGGCGACCACCCGCCGGACGCGCGGCGCCGCCGCCACCGCGACGTGGCCGGCGCCAGTGGCGATGTCCAGCACCTCGTGGGTCGGAGCCAGCTCGGCGAGGGTCAGGAAGCGCTCCAGCGAGACCGGGTCCCGGTGGAACGGGCTGTGGCGGTAGGCGCTCGCCACCGGGGCGAACCGGTCCCGGCTGCTGGCGATCGGGCGCTCCTCCCCCTCGCGCCCGGAGGTCACGCGCCAGGGCCCAGCAGCTGGTCCATCGGCAGGGACGACACCTCCGCGGGGCCCCCCATGCGCACGTCGATCTGCGCCGAGGCATCCGCCACCAGCGGACGGATCCGCTCCAGGTCTCCCAGTCCCGCGTCGCTCGACGTGTAGGCGCCCACCAGCCGCCCCGCGGTGAAGAGGGCGACCCCGACGTCCTGGCCGGACATCACCAGCAGCCCCCCGTCGGCGCGCTGCTGCTCCAGGTACTGCTCGAGGCCGTCGAGGTTGATGAAGGCCGCCCCCAGGCCGCTGAAGTAGACCGGGGCGTGCAGGAGCAGGCCCAGGGCCCGCGCGATCTCCGGGGGGTAGCGGACGACGTTGAGCGTGTCCTGGCCGCCGGGGAATGAGGGGAAGGCGAGGCGGTCCACCGTCTGCAGGACCGTGTCGCTCTCGACGGCGACGCCGACCACCGCGCCCTCCAGCAGCACCACGTAGCTCTCCCGGCCCCTCGCCCCCAGCACCTCCATGACCCCGGTGTGCCCCTCCTCTCCGAGGTGGCGCAGGAGTCGGGCGGGATCGGTGAAGGCGGTGCGCAGATTGCGGAAGACCATCTCGCCCTCGGGCAGCGGGAGCGGACGGGGCTCGGCCAGCGGCCGGGGCCGGACCAGCGGCTCCCGAGCGCCTCCCACCGCCGGCGGGACGACGGGCTCGGGTGCGCGCGGCTGGTCCCAGCCGGCCGCGACCGCAGGGGGCGGGGTCGGGGGGACAGGGTCGGGGTCGGCGGCCGCCGGCGCCGGATCGGCGGCCAGGGCGTCCGCCCCCTCGGTGGCGGCCCAGGAGGCCCCGCCCACCTCGGGCAGCTCGGCGGCGGGCGGCGACGCCGCCCAGGCCGGCGTGTCAGCGCCGGCCGGCGTCTCGGGAGCCGCCGCCTGGTCCGCAGCCGTACCCTCGGTGGGACCGAGAGGAGGCCGTCCGGACCACGCCGGTTGCGACACCACCGCCCACCCGGGCGATGCGCCTCGGTCCGGCTCGGTCCCGACGCTCACGGGGGGCTCCGCCTCGCCCGCCCCGGCGCCGGTGAGCCAGGTCGGGGCGGCGTCGGAGCCCTCGCCGGCGTCCGCGACCCGCTCACCGACCGCGTCCGGGGGGTCGGGCTGGATGGCGCGGGGCGCCCAGGCGGGCAGGTCGAGCTTGTGCGGCTCCGCGTCGGCCTCGCCGCCGCCCGCGGCATCGGAGGAGTCGCTCCCGCCGTCCTCGTCGGGGCCCGGCTCGTCCCGGCGGCGGCCGAAGACCCGCAGGGTGAATTCGGGGGGCACGGCTGCGCGCCGGCTCGGCCCGCCCACGCCGACCCCGATGGGCTGCGGCTGCAGGCGGGCGGGCGGGCGCAGGCGATCGCCGAGGGCCCGGGCCGCGCGCTCCCACCAGGGCAGCTGGGCAGGACGCGAGGGCTCGGGGTGGGCGGTGGGTCGAGATGAGGGCATGGGGGGAACTCCCGTGCGATGCGGGACGGCCTGGGGCGCAGTGTACGCGCCAAACGACGGCTCTGCCGCGGTCGTGGGGATCAGGCGGGACTGGGGGCGGACCGGGAACGACCGGGGCCGGCGGCTTCGGCCGGCGCCGGCCCCTGGATGCGCTCGACCCAGCGCTGCGGTCGGCGCAGCTCGGCCCAGCTGGGCATCGCCTCCGGGCCGTCCCAGAGCCGGTCCAGCAGGGCCGCGCCACCGGCGGCCTCGACCTGGCGGAGGAAGGCCTCGCCGCGCTCGTACTGGCGCAGCTTGACCGAGAGCCCGGTGAGGGCGAAGACGACCCGTTCCACCAGGGTGCGCTGCGTCTGCCGCTGGTGGAAGGCGGCGTCGAGGCGGTCGAACCCTGGCAGGTGGCGACGGCCGACCTCACGCATGACGTAGTTGCCGTGCCCCTCGCAGACGGTCATGACGGCCTGCAGCTGGCGCACCGCCGCGATCTGGGGCCGCAGGCGCGAGCGCAGCCCGCCCAGCAGGGCCAGGGGGTCGGCGCCGCGGCGTGCCCCGCCCTCGCGTAGGAGCTCCTGGAGCGGGTCCACCACCAGCTTGCGCGTCTGGGCGGAGAGGTGCTGGGCGAGCCAGGGGTGGGCCTCGAACTGCCAGGCGTGCGTCAACTCGTGCAGCGTCAGCCAGCGGCGGACGTCGGCCGCCGGCAGGCCGGCCCGGGCGACGAAGGCGGACACGTTGGGGTCCACCATCAGCAGCCGGGGGCGCTCCGTCGCCGGCCCATCGGGACCGTCGGCCAGGGGCTCGATCCGCAGGAGGGGGTCGTACTGGCCCAGGACCCGCCCGGCCAGGACCGACAGCAGGAACCCGGTGTACAGGCTAAGGGGCAGCCGGGAGAGCCGCAGGCTGCCGCCGGGGAGGCGGGCCTGGAGGGCGGCCACCGGCCCGAGCACGCGCCGCATGATCGTGATGTTGGCGTCGACGAAGCCGTGGCGGTCCACGACCGAGACCGTCTCGAACTGGGGCGTCGCCAGGCCCGGGCCACAGACCTCCGTCAGCCACGGCAGCATCTCCGCCACCAGGGCGTCATACGAGGGCCCGCCGGCCTCCGGGGCCGCGACCTCGCCCGCGGGGCAGCGGGCGGCGGCGGTGCGGCGCACCAGGCCCCAGTCCAAGAGCTCGCCGGCGTCGCCGCCGCTGGCCCGGCGCCAGCGCTCGGCCCCGGCCACGACCACCAGGGCCGCGACGGTCGACCAGGCGACGAGGCGGCGGGCGCGAGCCATGGCTTGGATCATACGGGCGGCCGGCCCGGCCCACCGCCGCCGATCGGCGGCGGTGAGCCGGGCGGTGGCGCCGGTCCCCCGCGGGGGGCTCAGCGCTCGGGTGGGGCGGCCGCGGTCATGGGGGTGGCGGCCTCGGGGGTCGGCGGCGGCGCGCCCCCCGTGCCGGGCAGCCGGGCCAGGTAGGGCAGCTCGCGGTACCGGCCGTCGAGATCGAGCCCGTAGCCGACCACGAACTCGTCGGAATCCAGCCGGAAGCCGGCGTAGCGAGGGGCCCCGGGGACCTCGCGCAGGTGGGGCCGGTCCAGGAGCGCGCAGACCTCGAACCGCTCGCAGTGGCTGCGCAAGGCGTTCTCGATCGCCCGCAGGGTGTGGCCCCGGTCGACGATGTCCTCCACCACCAGCACGTCGCGGCCCTCCCCCGGGAAGACCCCGTTGACGTAGCGCACCTCCGGCACCTGGCCGTCGCTCCTGGTGCCGCGATAGGTGGCGACCGAGAGGAACTCCACCGTGAGGTCGGACACCCCAAGGGCGATCAGGGCCCGGATGAGGTCGGCGGCGAAGACGAAGGCGCCGCGCAGGACCACGGCCACCGTCAGGGGGCGCTCCCCGTGGTCGGCGGCGATCTCCGCGGCCAGGGCGGCCACCCGCTGCTGGATCTCGCCCGCGGTGTAGAGCACCGGCAGGGCCTGGCCCCGGCGCCGCCCCTCGCCGCCCGGATCGGTCATAGCCGCCCCTCCACCCGCTGCCCGTCACCGGCGCCCACCGACACCCCATCGAGCCAGGCGAGCACCTCGTCCAGGTCGCCGATCTCGGGGCCGGTCCATGTCAGGTCGGGGTCGTAGTGCTCCCAGCCGTCGAGCCGGGACTCGGGGGCCCGCAGGCGCACCGCCCGCATCCCGGCCGCCCCCGCCCCGGTCAGCTCGCAGCTGTCACCGTCGCCCACGTAGAGACAGGCGGCGGGCGCCACCCCCAGGGCTCGGCAGGCCGTCTCGTAGAGGAGCGGGTGGGGCTTGCGGTGCCCGGCCTCCACCGAGAAGACGGTGGCGTCGATGAGGGGGGCGAAGGGCAGCGAGGTCCAGATCTCCGGCACCTCCGGGCCGCAGTCGCTGATGAGCCCGATCCGGTGGCCCCGGGCCCGGACGGCGCCCAGCACCGCCGTCGCCCCCGGGCGGGGGCTGAGCTCGCGGCGCACCTGCACCAGCCGCAGGGCGGCGGCCTCGGCCAGGGCCGCGGGTGACGGCCGGCCCCCCAGCCGCTCGGCCAGCGCCCGCAGGCTCTCCACGCCGTCGCCGAGGACGCCGGTCGCGCGCTCGGTGAAGGAGGCGCGGGCGAGCTCGGAGAACTGGTCGGAGGGCACGCCGAGGAGGGCCGCCACGCGGGCCTGGTCGTCCAGCCGTCGGAGGCGCTCGGCGGCCGGCGCCAGGGTACCGAAGAGGTCGAAGATCACGGCCTCGATCGGACCGTTGGCGCCGGTGCTCACGCCGCCGGCCACTCCCGGATGACGGCTTGGCCGACGTGCTGGAAGCCGAGCCGGTGATAGAGCGGGCCGGTCTCCGGGTCCCCGTAGCGGAGGAGGACCTGTCGGCGGGCGCGCCGGGCGGCCTGGCAGGCGGCGATGACCACCGCCGTCGCCGCGCCCTGGCGCTGGTGGTCGGGGTCACAGGCCACCGCTCCCACCTCCACCAGGTGGCGGAACCGGCGGGTCCAGCGGGCCACGGCCACCGGCCGGCCCCCGATCTCCGCCACGAAGGCCGGCTGGGCGCGCAGGCGGGCCCGCATGGTGGCGACGTCTGCCAGCCGCATCCACGGGATGCCCCCGTATATCTGGTGGAGCACCGGTGCGTCCCGGAGGCGGGCCCGGCGCACGGGCGGCAGCGTCGATGCCGACGGCTGGAGGGTGCCCAGGACGGTCATCCAGAGTCGGAACTCGCCCGCTCGCTCGAAGAGCGCGGGACGGGCCGCCGCCAGGGCGTCGAGGACCGGGGCCGGGCCGCTGAGCAGCGCCAGGCCGGGGCGGGCGGCGGCCACCCAGCCGGCCAGGGGCGGCCACGCCTCGGGCAGCGGGGCGACCACCGCGCCTCGCGGGCCGGAGCGCACCGCCACCCCGCCGAGCACCCCCCCGTCACCGAGGCAGCCCACCACCTCTAGGTCCCCGGAGCCTGGCGAGCTCGGCGGGGCCGACTCCAGCAGGGCCCCACTGTCGAATCCCGGCCACCCCTGGGCGGCGACGAAGTCCGTGGCGCGGGCCCAGCCGCCAGCGCCCCGCAACGCCGCCAGCCGGAGAGGACCGGTCGCTGGCTCCGCAGGAGGGGGCTTCGAGGCATCTGCCACCACCCTATCATCCGGCCCCGGCACCGCCCCCGGCTGGCTGGCGCTGCACCGGGGCGCCGGAGCGCGGGGCCCGATGCTGGCCGGGGGCGCCCTGCCGGACCGCCCCCCGGCCTACACCACCCGGATGTCGCGCCGCCCGAAGGCCCAGGTGCCGACGGCGACGAGGGCGGCGGCGACGGCCAGCTCACCGAGGACGCCTCCCGCCGGCAGACCCGTCTGCAGCGGGTTCTGGCCGACGGTCCAGTGCCACGGGGAGATGCCCGCCAATCCGGCCAGGGGACGCGCCAGGGGCAGGAGGCTGTTGACGGCGTAGCCGGCCACCGCGACCCCCAGGGCCCCGGCCAGCGCGCGACCGCGCCGGAGGCCGGCCCCCGCCCCGAAGTACGCCAGGGCCGCGTGCAGCGCCGCCAGCACCACGACCGCGAGCGTGGCCGCGACCAGACGGCCGGGAGCCACCCGCAGGCCGGCCGCGGCCCCACCGCCGGCCACCACCAGGGCTAGCACGACACCGAGGCCGCACAGTCCGAGCAGCGCGGCGGCGCCGCGCAGGAGGAGGACCCGCCAGCGCGGAACGGGCAGCGCCAGCAGGGTCTCCAGCCAGCCCTGATCCTCGGCGCCGGCCGTGAGGCCGAGCGTGGCCAGGACCGCCGCCGCGATCAGGAGGAACGGCACCACGACCGTGAAGAGCTCCGCGCCCAGGTAGCCGGCGGGCGTGGCGAGAGTGGTGACGCCGAAGGCCGCGGCCAGGCCGCGGGGCAGGTGGTGGACATAGGTCGCCAGCGCCGCCGACCCGTGGTGCACGGTGGGCCACTCGGCCACGATCAGCCCCGCGTAGGCGGCCAGGCAGCACGCCCAGACCGTCCAGGTGCGGCGCTGGCGGCGCAGGGCGAAGGCGAGCTCGGTCACGGAGTCCCCCGCCCCCCGTACAGGGCGAGGACCGCGCTCTCCAGGTCCGGCTCCGGCGCCGAGAGCGTGCGCACCGGATGGGCCGCCAACACGGCGAGCAGCGGCTGCAGCGAGCCCGTCACGACCCAGGTGCCGTGGTGGCCCTCGACCCTCAGCTCCTCCAGCCCGGGGACGGCGGCGAGGGCGGCGGCGGGGGCGGGCCCGTCGAAGTGGACATCGAACGGCTGGCGCGCGACCAGCCGCAGGGCGTCGACCGTGCTCTCGTGCACCAGCCTGCCCCGGCGCAGCACCGCCACCCGGTCGGCGACCCGCTGGACCTCGCTGAGCACGTGCGAGGACAGGAACACGGTCGCGCCGTCGCCGCGGACTTCCTGGAGCAGGGCCAGGAACTCCGCCTGCACCAGGGGGTCGAGGCCGTTGGTGGGCTCGTCGAGGACGAGGACCTGGGGACGTGCCATGAAGGCGCCGACCAGGCCCACCTTGCGCCGGTTGCCGCTGGAGAGGTGGCGCACCGACCGGCCGGGGTCGAGCTGGAAGCGCTCGACCAGGCGGTCCCGGTAGGCGGCGTCCACGCCGCCCCGCAGCCGTCCCCAGTAGTCCAGGAGCTCGCCGCCCGTGCACCGGTCGTCGAGGCGCAGCTCCCCGGGCAGGTAGCCGACCCGGCGGCGCGCCTCGGGCCGGGTGGGGTCGCCGGCGAGCAGCTCCACGCGCCCGGCGTCGGGCCGCAGGAGTCCGAGCAGGAGGCGGATGGTGGTGGTCTTGCCGGCGCCGTTGGCGCCGAGGTACCCGACGATCGACCCGGCGGCGACATCGAGGGTGAGCGCGTCCAGGGCCGTCACCGCGCCGAAGCCCTTGCTGAGGGCAACGCACCGGATCGCCGGGCTCATCGGCGACCCCAGCGCGCCTCCCACCGCGCCCACACCGCCTGCAGCTCCCGGTCCAGATCGGCGTGGACCGCGTGCGCCTCGACCAGCCGGCGGGCCCTCGGCGCCTCGGCCCCGAGCAGGTCGATGCCCTGGGCCAAGAGCGCCGTGCCGTCGGTGAGCGTGGCGATCGCCCGCCGGCCGCGCTCGTACCAGAGTCCCACCGCGACGGTGTGGCGCACCACCCGCTCGCCCGGCCTCGTGACCCGGGTCACCAGTCGCATCTGGTGGAGCAGTCGCAGGTTGGTCGAGAGCGATCCCTTGCTGGCGCCGATCGCGGTCGCGATCTGCCCCGCGGTCTGCTCCGCCGGGTCGCAGACCAGCAGCCACCCCAGGATCCGGGCCGCGATCAGCGGCAGCCCCTGGGCGGTGAAGTGGGCGGCGATCCGCTCCACGTACTCCAGGACCCTGCGGTCCGTGATCGCGGCGCTCGGGCCCGGCGCCTCCTGGGACGGGGCATCCGGTTCAGCACGATCAGTGTGTTCGGTCGACACTGATCCCAGTGTACGGTGTGCGCGCGTGCCGTTCCGGGCCCCGCCCGGCCCCCCGCGCGCCGTCACCGCCCGCCCTTCGAAAGGCCGGCCCGCCGCCGGCCCCAGCGGTGGCGGGCCGGCGCTCCGGACCCGGCTCGCTAGCACTCTCCCCTCCCGAGTGCTAAAATCGGGCCTGATTCAGGGACGGATACCCAGGCGCGGACATGCCAGTCAGGGAGGTGTGAATGGCGAAGCAGCTGTTGTTCGACACGGAGGCCCGGGCGGCCCTCAAGCGTGGGGTCGACAAGGTCGCCGACGCGGTACGGATCACCATCGGCCCCAAGGGCCGCAACGTGGTGCTGGACAAGAAGTTCGGCAGCCCCTCCATCACCAACGATGGGGTGACGATCGCCAAGGAGATCGACCTGGAGGACCCCTTCGAGAACATGGGGGCCCAGTTGGTCAAGGAGGTCGCCAGCAAGACCAACGACATCGCCGGGGATGGGACGACCACGGCGACGGTGCTGGCCTCGGCGATGATCACCGAGGGCCTGCGCCACGTCTCCAGCGGGGCCAACCCGGTCCAGCTGAAGGCGGGCATCAACAAGGCGGTGGAGTGGGTGGTCGAGGAGATCAAGAAGCACTCCGTGCCCATCAGCGAGCGCGAGAAGATCGCCCAGGTGGCCTCGATCTCGGCCGCCGACCCCTCCATCGGTGAGACCGTCGCCGACGCCATGGAGAAGGTGGGCAAGGACGGGGTGATCACCGTCGAGGAGTCGAAGGGCATCGCCACCGAGCTGGAGCTCGTCGAGGGGATGCAGTTCGACAAGGGCTACATCAGCCCCTACATGGTCACCAACGCCCAGGCCATGGAGGCGGTGCTGGAGGACCCCTACCTGCTCATCACCGACCGCAAGATCTCGGCGATCGCCGACCTCCTCCCGGTGGTGGAGAAGATCCACCAGAGTGGCAAGCCCCTGGTCATCGTGGCCGAGGACGTCGACGGGGAGGCGCTGGCGACCCTGATCGTCAACAAGATCCGGGGGATCTTCACCGCGGTCGCGGTCAAGGCGCCCGGCTTCGGGGACCGCCGCAAGGCCATGCTCCAGGACATCGCCATCCTCACCGGTGGCACCGTCATCAGCGAGGAGCTGGGCCTCAAGATCGACAGCGTCCAGCTGGACCAGCTGGGCCGGGCCCGCCGGGTCAAGGTGACCAAGGACGACACCACCATCGTCGAGGGCGCCGGCAAGGGCGAGGCGATCAAGGGCCGGATCGAGCAGATCAAGGCCGAGATCGAGAAGTCCACCAGCGACTGGGACAAGGAGAAGCTCCAGGAGCGGCTGGCCAAGCTGGCCGGCGGAGTGGCCGTGATCAAGGTCGGGGCCGCCACCGAGACCGAGCTCAAGGAGCGCAAGCACCGGATGGAGGACGCGGTCAGCGCCACCCGGGCGGCCGTCGAGGAGGGCATCGTGCCTGGCGGCGGCACCGTGCTGCTGCTGGCCCAGAAGGCCCTCGAGGGCAAGAAGCTGGAGGGCGACGAGCACGTCGGCCTGCAGATCGTGCGGCGGGCGCTTGAGGAGCCGGCCCGGCAGATCGCCAACAACGCCGGGGCCGAGGGCTCGGTGGTGGTGGAGAAGATCCGGACCCTGCCCGCGGGCGAGGGCTACAACGCCGCCAACGGCACCTACGTCGACATGGTCAAGGCGGGGATCATCGACCCCACCAAGGTGACCCGGTCCGCGGTGCAGAACGCCGCCTCGATCGCGGGGCTGCTGCTCACCACCGAGTCGCTGGTGACCGACATCCCCGAGAAGAAGGGGGCGGGCGCTCCGCCCATGCCCGAGTACTGACCGGGACCCAACCCTCCCGGTAGCCAGGCGGGGCGGCCACAGCGGCCGTCCCGCCTCTTCCTTTCCCCCCTCCGGCGACCGGCACCGCCACAGGCCGCGCGACCGTTCCCCGGACCGCCGCGCGGCCTACACTGCGGCCCAATGACCGCGGAGGGGGCTGCCCCCGAAGCCAGCGGCCCCCAGGGGGAACCCGACCGACCGCCGGCACCGTCCGTAGGACAGCGCCGGCCGGATGCGGACGAGGAGGCGCGGGTGACGCGCTGGCTGTCCGCCTACGGGGATGTGGCATTGCGCACGGCCTACCTGATCCTGGGCGACCGGGCCGCGGCGGAGGACGCGGTCCAGGAGGGGTTCCTGCGCGCCTGGCGCAGCAGCCACACCCTGCGCGACCCGGGGGCCGAGCGGGCCTGGCTGCTGGCCATCGTGGCCAACGCCGCCCGCTCCGAGCGCCGGCGCCGGGTGCCGCTGCCGATCGGGGACGCGGCCGCCCCCACCGCCACCGGCGACCCCTTCGCCGACCTCGACCTGGCGACGGCGCTGCGGGAGGCGCTGGCCGAGCTCTCCCCGGAGCAGCGGGCGGTGGTGGTGCTGCGGGTCTACCTCGACCGCTCGGTGGCGGACACCGCCACCGCCCTGGGGATCGAGGAGGGCACCGTCAAGTCCCGGCTCAACCGCGCCCTGGCGGCGCTGCGATCGCGATGGACCCCGACGAGCTGAGCCCCGACCCGCTCGAGCTGGCGCAGCTGCGCTCGGAGCTCGCCCGCGGGGCCGACGGCCTGCGGCTCTCACCGGCGGCCCGGCACCGGATCCTGGCGGCGGTGCGGGGCGAGCGCCCGCGGCCCGCGGCCGGGTGGCGGCGCTGG
>JAKABB010000141.1 GCA_021802045.1 bacterium | reverse complement strand
GGCCAGCTCGGTGGGGCCGGCCCAGCGGATGGACGTGGGGGCGGCGGCCCCCCCCGGCGGCGCCCCCTGCCCCGGCAGGGCGCGGGCCAGGCTGAGCGCGCCGCTGAGCACCAGCGAGGCGACGCCCACCCCGCCCACCACCCGCCACCCGGGCTGGCGGCAGGCGGCGGCCAGCAGCCCCGCCACCGGCAGGGCCGCCAGCAGGTACCAGTCCTGGAGGATCTTGGTGTTGTCCCAGATCCAGGGTTGGGTGACCACGGTGTTGCCCAGGAGGAAGAGAAGCCAGGCGGGGAGTGTGAAGCGCACCGACCAGGGGGCCGGGACCAGCCAGCGCCAGGCCGGCGGCAGCCGCCGCGCCCCGAGGGCGGCCGCCACTGCCAGCAGCGAGAGCGGCCCGAAGATGCCGGTGTTCTCCAGCCAGAACGCCACCACGTGGACCCAGACCCCCCCCTTCGACAGGGTGCCGGCGACGTACCGGGCCATCTCGGCCACGGTGGCCCCACTGACGTAGAGGGCGTGGCAGCCGCTGCCAGCCGCCGCCTGGGCCCCGGTGCAGGTGACGCCGCTGTTCCCCATCCAGCCCAGGGCCAGGGCGGGGAAGAGGTTGGTCCCATAGGGGCCGCCCACCTGCCCGTGGGGCCCGAGCCCGACGTAGAGGGTGCGGGGCAGGCCGATCAGGACCAGGGGCAACCCCAGGGCCAGCAGTCCCCGCCACCAGCGGGTGGTGAGCGCCCAGCCGGCCAGGCACACCACCGCGGCCACCCAGCCGAAGACGTTGAAGAGCGGGATCAGGCCGCCGATGACCCCGGCACCGAGCGCCGGGCCCCGCCGGCGCTCGGTGAGCGCCACAAAGAACCCCAGGGCCACGGCGGCCAGCATCGCCATCCCGTAGACGAAGTCGCGCTGCGGCAGCCAGTAGACCAGCAGCGGCTCCCACCACTGCAGGTCGGGCAGGGGCGGAGCCGTCCCCGGCTCCCCGTCGTAGGAGCGGGGGAGGTGGGTCAGCTCCTGGGGCAGGTGGGCCAGGGTCTGAAGGACGGCGCCGGCGCTGCCGACGTCGGCCAGGGTGCAGCGGCCGGTCAGCTGCCGGGCGGCCACCGGCGGCAGGCTGCGGCCCAGGTCCCGGCAGCTGTCCGGGTAGAGCTGGACGAAGCCAATCCCCCCCCCGAAGAGCACGAGGGTCAAGGTCAGCACGGCGGCCAGCTGGGAGCGGGTGACGCGCGCCGCCAGTGACCCGATGACGACCAGGGCGGCCCAGCTGAGCAGCCAGGAGGGCACGATCAGGGCCCCCAGGAGGCCCTGCCCCAGGCTCATCAGCAGCGCCGGCTGGAAGTCCACCAGGAGCGGGTAGCGCAGCGGCGTCCCGGCCAGGAGCGAGTCCATCGGGGGGAGGTTGTGCCCGTAGCGGAAGCTGCTGGCGTAGGTGGCGTGGACCGACCAGTCCGCCCAGACCGAGGCGTATCCAGACTGGATCGTGCCCCCGGGCCCGTGCATCAGGGCTCGGCTGAAGAGCCCGAGCAGGGCCAGGCCCAACCCCGCCGTCAGCGCCAGGCGCCCCCACCGCTGGGGCCGCCCCCATCCGCCGCGCAGGGCGGCTCGGTGGCGCCGCCAGGGATCGAGCAGGTCGACCCGCCCCCAGGCGGCGGCAGCCAGGCCCAGGCCGGCGACCCCGGCGCCCCCCAGCAGGCCGGTGGCCGGGCCCACCCCCCAGAGCAGCGCCGCCCCGTACGCCACCACCGTCGAGCCGACCAGGCCGACGATGGCGCCGAGTGCCAGGCGCTCCTCCAGCCGCCAGGCGACAGGGACCAGCCCCACGGCCACCAGGCCCCCGGCCAGCACCAGCAGCCAGTACCCGGCGACCCCCAGCGCGGTCACGCGCCCGGCCCCGGCCCAGCCGATCCGGGCTCAGTACCAGCTGGGCAGCCAGACATGCTGCTGGAAGTCCGGCTGCGGGATCGGCATCGCGGTCCACATCGGGTAGAAGTAGGCGAAGGCCAGCACCACCGCCACCACCACCGCCAGGGCCAGCGGGGCCAGCGAGAGGGTGCCCAGGCTGGCCGGCCCCAGCCGCAGGCTGACCCGGGTGGCGCGCATCCGGGTCAGGACGTAGGCCAGGGCCAGGCAGGTGAAGGGAAGCGCCCCCAGCATCTCGTAGAAGAAGAGGATGCGCGAGGGCCACGACCAGATGACCAGCCAGCCGAAGAGGAAGCCGGCCAGGATGAACAGGGCCACGAAGTCGCGCCGACGCAGGACCCACCACAGGCAGGCGGCCAGGGCGAACAGCCCCCCCCACCAGATGACGGGGTTGCCAAGGGTGGAGATCCAGGTGTAGTCGGGCACCGCCCGACCGCCCACCACGCTGGTCCCGTTGCCGCTGTACTCCGCGTAGTACAGGACCGGTTTCTGGTCCAGGGGCCAGCTGTAGAAGGGAGAGGCGAAGGGGTGGGTGGCGCGCAGGGTGGACTGGTAGCTGTAGCTGGCCACGCTGTTCATCACCACGTCCACCACCGACTGCTGCGGGTCGAAGCCGCGCGGCAGCCAGAGCGTGACCGGGCCCCACCGGTGCCGGGCCAGCGGCATCGCCACCGGCAGCTGGCAGACCGAGGCCGGTGTCGTCAGGGTGCGGCAGACCGCCGTCCCCCGGCCGGTGTTGGCGAAGTTGACGTAGAGGGTGTGGGCGATGGTCCAGTAGCGGAAGAAGGAGAGGTAGAAGCAGGCGATCACGATCGCTGCGCAGGCGGCGTAGTGCAGCGCCTGGGTCCGGGGCACGACCGCCCGCCGCTGGCGCCGGCCGGCGCTGTCGGCCACCGCCCCCAGGCGCCAGCGGCGGCCGCGCGCTGCCTCCAGCCCCAGGCGCAGGCCGGGCCGCACCCAGCGCCCGATGCTGAGCGCCATCATCAGGAGGATCGCCGGGATGATGTCGGCCTTGGCGGCCAGCCCCAGACCGCTGGCGAGCGCGGTCAGGTAGAGCGTCCAGTGCCAGGCCCGGCGGGTGGGGGCGTGCCAGTGCAGGAGGAAGAGCCAGTAGGCCAGGATGACGAAGAACACCGCGGGCATGTCGATGGTGCCGATGCGGGACTCCACCAGGGCCAGCCCGTCGAGGCTGAAGAACAGCGCCGCCAGGGTGGGGAAGGCCCGGTCGCGACGCCAGAGGCGGCGGGCCAGGAAGTAGATGAGGCCCACCGCCAGGCTGCCCAGGATGGCGTTCATGATCCGCCACCCCCACGGGTTGAAGCCGAGCCAGCTGATGCCGGCGGCGATGATGAGCTTGGTCAGCGGGGGCTCGGGGTCGAAGTAGTCGACCCCCCGCAGGTTCTTCAGGGCGTCGACGGGGAAGTACACCTCGTCGAAGACGAAGCCGCACATCTTGGTCTCCACGTTGTGGGGACCGCGCGGGACCGGGGTGCAGCCCTGCGGGTCGGTCGGGTACCCGAGCCCCCAGGCGCCGATGCCGAGGACGTCGTGGGTCGGGCCGCGATGCACACCGGCCGGGGCGGCCACCGTCCCCAGGACCGGGGCGTGGCCACTCAGGAAGTCGGGGAAGATGGGGCTGGCCAGGCGTACCACCAGGGCCGCCGCCACCAGCCCCCCCGCGATCCAGCAGTCGCGCCCGTCCAGCCCGGTGACCGCCCCCTGGTCACGGAGCACCACCGACAGTGCCCAGACGGCGACGATCATGACGAAGGCCACGACGGGATGGACCGGCCAGCGCATCGCCGCATCCAGCAGGGCGAACGCCGTCCCGGCCCCCGCCGCGGCGGGGGCCTCGCGTCGCCAGCGGCCGCCCGGCCGACCCGCGAGCCGGCTCCCAAGGCGCCCGGGAAGGAACGGTCGTCCGTCCCCCACCGCTAGCGGCGGCGCCGTCCCGGCCGCGCCGCCGGGGCTGGCGGCCGGCGCCGGATCGCCGGTTGCAGGGCCTGGGTCAACCCATCCGCCAGCTCCACCGCCAAGAGGACGTCCTGCTCGACGACGGCGCGCTTCCCCAGCACGCGGCGGACGCCGGCGAGCAGCTCGGGGTCTGGGTCCAGGCGCACCACGCAGGCCGGCTGGTTGGAGTACCGCCGCAGCGGGCCCTGCAGGAGGCCACGGCGGCTGGGAGAGTCGAAGAGGACGTGCACCGCCTGGGTGCGCGCCCACCGCACCCGCTCGTACGGGATGGCGCAGCGGCGCCGCCCGGCTCGCAGCACCAAGGCGTCAGCCGCCGCCGTCGCGTAGCGGGTCTGCCGGCGCCAGTAGAAGTAGCCGGCCACGCACAGCAGCAGCGCGCCCAGGAAGATGAACTCGAAGGTGCTGGCGCGGGTGCGGGGGGGGTCGATGAAGAGGCCGGCGACACCGACACCCAAGAACAGCACGCCCGGGTAGAGCATCCACAGCCGGTTGCGCCGCCACTGCTCGGCGTCGAACAGCTGGCGGTGGCGCCGGGCCGGGCCGTCGGTGGGGGCCGCCGCCGCGCTCATGGGCCGTCCACCCCCGCGGCCGCCGGGGCGGCGGCGCACCCACACCCCGGGGTGTCGGCGACCACCGTCACCAGCCGCAGCACCAGCTGGCGCACCCGCTCGATGTTGGCGGCGAAGACCTCGAGCACCTGGCGGTGGGAGACGGGGGCCACCTCCGGCGAGCCCTCCAGGCCGGCGTCGTAGTCCGTGACCAGGCCGATGGCCGCGTAGCACAGGCCCAGCTCCCGAGCGAGGATGCCCTCCGGATAGCCGGTCATGCCGACCACGTCCCAGCCGGCGGCGGCGAACCAGCGCGACTCGGCGCGGGTGCTGAAGCGTGGTCCCTGGATCACCACCAGCGTCCCCCCATCGTGGACCGGGAATCCGAGCTGCCCGGCCAGCGCCACCGCCTGTCCCCGCAGCTCGGGACAGTACGGGTCGGCGGCCCCGATGTGCCCGACCACCGGGCCCTCCCAGTAGGTGTCAGGCCGGCCCCGCGTCCGATCCACGAACTGGTCCGGCACCACCAGGTGGCCCGGGGCCAGGGCCACCCGCAGGGAGCCGACCGCGCACGGCGCCAGGATCCGGCGTACGCCCAGCTCCCGCAGGGCCCAGCAGTTGGCGCGGTAGTTGATGCGGTGCGGAGGGACGGTGTGCCCCCGGCCGTGCCGGGGCAGGAAGGCCACCTGGCGCCCGCCCACGGTGCCGACGGCGATGGCATCGCTGGGCGGGCCGTAGGGCGTGTCGACGGTGACCCACTGTGCGCCGTCGATGAGGGCGTAGAGGCCGGAGCCGCCGAAAACGCCGACAGTCGGTGGGGGGGCGACGCTCATCGCGGCCCCATTATGCCTGGGCCCCTGCCCCGCCCCGGGGCGGGCCCCTCCGCTCCCTACCGGCGCCGGCGCAGGATCCGGTCCAACAGCACCCGGAAGAGCAGGCCCAGCACCCCGACCTGGCCCGTCGCCGCCGGGACAGGTGGAGCCGTCGGCGGCTCCCCGCCGGCGGCCGGCGCCGCCGGACCGGGGGC
>JAKABB010000140.1 GCA_021802045.1 bacterium | reverse complement strand
CCCCCCCTCCCGTCTCGACTCGCACGCGGGAACCGCGGCGGGTGCGGGATCGACAGGCCCGGACGACTCCGGGAGGGAGCTGATTCGCGGGGAATCCCCCGAACCACGCTTTACAATACGAAGACCCGCGAATGGTGTCGAGGCTAGTGGCGCGCGAGCCAGACCGCCGCGTAGGTTCCAGCGATCAGCGCCAGGAGACCGCTCTCGATCCAGAGCGGCAGGTGGGCGAAGCCGGCGACGTACCACCGGACTGCACCCACGAACGCCGTCACCCCCACCACACCCAGCGACAGCAGGTACACCCCGGTCATCGCGATGATTCGCCAGCCAGCGGACACCGGCGCCTCAGTCGCCTGCGCTTCAGGCAGACGTGGTAGTGGGATCATGGGTGCCCTCCTCCATCGCAGCGGCGGGATATCCCTGCAGAATCTGCCCGATGGCGTCGACCACCGAGAGCACGCGCTCCGGGCCAAACCCCATCTGGTTGGCGCCCCCGATGCCGGTGAGCTGCTCAGCGGCCAGCTTTAGGCGGTCCGGAGGCGGCACGGGACTCTCCACACGCAGAAACGCGGACAGCATCCGGCCGAGCGCTTCACAGAACGATTGCGTCTCCGACCCGGCGCGGCCTAGAAAGATAAACACTTCAAAAGGTCGCCCGTCCTGAGACGTCACCGTAACGCGGACGGTCCCTGCCGGGGTTTGGCGACGAAAGGTGGTCCCGTCCACGACGGACGGTACCGGATCTAATGTGGCCATGATGTCCTCCTCTCCCCAATCCATCGGCAGGCCGAAAACGCACCCAGGCCGTGGGAACGGTCCGGGTGGCATAGAGTCCCAGCGCGTTAGTCGTCCGATGTCTGATCGGGGTCCAGCGCGGTGCCGAGGATCACCGCCAGCAGGCGGACCTGCTCCGTCGTGAACTCCACAGCCGTGCCTGTCTCCGGGTCGCTGAGGCGGAGCCCCCGTCCCTCCCGGGCGGTGAGCCACGCGCGCAGATCCGCGAGGAGGTCCAGAACACGATCGGCCTCAAAGTGCAACGCGAGTTGGTTGTCGGGCGATGCCAGGCGGAGGCCCTCCACGGAATCCAGCGTCACCGTGGCCGGCAATCCGTCATTTGCGGTCCATAATGTCTCAGCCATGAGAGTCTCCCTGCTCTGTCTGAAGTGCCGCGATCAGCTTGTCGCAGATCAGCCGCGCCGTCGCTTCCGGGCTGTCGACCGGACCCCGAACCCCCTCCAGGGGCCCGCCCGGCACGATCACCCGGGCCATAAGGGGCGCCTCCGCGGTTCCGGGGATAGGCTCCCAAGATCCGCCGAGCTGGCCGAGGGCCTCGGCCACCAGGCCGAGATCGATCGCATACGGCGGCGCGACCGGCAGCAGGCGCGATCCGCACGGCTGCCCACTGGGGAACAGCAAGACCCGGCACGTCTGTGCGCCGGACGATGGGGGCCAGGTCCCGTCGGGATGCCGGGGGCATTCGTAGCGCACGGTGCCGAGCCGCTCCGCCAGCGCTAACGACAACGGAAAGCCGTCGTCCCGGCGGTTGAGAAATGCCGAAGGGATGGGAACCATCACGGGCGCTCCCGGCTTCGCGCGGGGTCGAATCCCGCCGGGTAACGCGCCTGTAGCTTGGCAACATTCCGCCGAGCCACCTCTTCCAGCGGGACGCTGAGGGTAGACGCGAGCGCGGCCACGTACCAGAGCACGTCACCCAGCTCCTCGATGAGCCGGTCGGGCTCGGGGTCATGGTGGTGGAAAATCTGCTTCTTGATGAGATCGGCGACTTCCCCGGCCTCACCCGCGACGCCGAGCGCTAAGTTGGCCAGAAGGCCGGGCGCATGAGCCGGAGGCGCGGTGCGCATCACGGCGGCGGTGTACTCCTCGAAGGTCATAGGTCGTCCTCGTTTCTCTTGCGAAATCCCGGGCGGTCAGTAGTGAAGAACCGCTACGGCCCGGCACCTAAAGGCGCCGGGCTGTCTCCCGCCACCAGCGCTTCTAAGAGCGCTGCGCGAATCGCCGAGTCCATAGGGGTCCGGGCCTTGTCCAGCGTCTGGATCCACCGCGCTACCGCGCTCGGCCGGTCAAAGACCGACAAGGGCACGTCGCGCGTCCGGAGCCACTGGACGTTCATCATGGCAATAGCCGCGAACACGTGGGCGGAGTTGATCGGAAGATGGTGCTGGATGAGCCACTGCGCGAACCAGTGCAGGTGCATTTGTTGCTGGCGGGCCGGACTTTCGGTAGCCTGCCAACGGTTGCCCACCCGTCGCTGCCAGCGTGTGCCCGTCGCCCGAATGGCCCCGGTCCAGGTCTTCACTTCGAGGATGAACACGCCGGAGATCCCCACCACCACCAGGTCGAGCTGCGCGAACTGGTCGGGCCCGACCTGGATCACCACGTCGGGGCAGAGCGTAAAGCGCCGGTCGAGGCGACGAGCATCTTCTCGCCGCCCTGACCCTGCTGCTGAAACCCGCGCTGGCGTCCATTCCACCTGAAGCGCAATAAGGGCCGAAGAAAGAAGACCAGCCACTTCGGGACGGCGCGTTCCAGCCGGTCGAGGTGCTCCTGCCGTTCTCGGTCTTGTTTGGCCGCAATAGCGGCGTCGAACCCCGCGTGACTCGCGGCCTGTTGATGGCGGATCTCGGCCGTTGCACCCCTCCTCCAATCCCCTCAACGGGCAGATATCGTGGCGAGGCGGGTAAAGTGCGCCGCCAGCTGAGGCAGCACCTCCGCTTCGTAGCGGGCATGAAACGCCTCTAGGCCGGCCTCGTCATTGACCAGCACCACGTCGCATTGCGCGAGCAACGTATCGACCCAGGTTTCGGTCACATGGTGAAGCGGCTGATACGCGGCCCCATCCCGGCGAGCGAGACGCTCCGCCCGCACGGTAGGGGACACGGCCAGGCCAATCGTGTACGCATCGGGGAAAGCCGCCAGCTCCCGGGGCAGCCGCGCATCGGTGATGACGTAGCGCCGGGCGCGGGCCGCCCGCCGACGGGCCAGCCGCACGAAGGCGTCCGGATCCACGGCGCGAATCACGTCTCCAATAGTCTGCGCGGCCTCCCGATACTTCCCCGGGCTCAGCAGAACCCGAAGAAACAGGCGCAAGGGATCGGCAAACCCGATGGGCCGGGTGCCGAAGTCCTCCTGAATCCAACCGGCGAGCGTGTCCTTGCCCGCTCCGGCGGCCCCGACAATGAGAACTCCCGGCATGAGCGGCTCCTTCCCGGACTCGATGAGGTTTAGTGTTCGACCCAGTACCAGGTGGTGGGGGCCGCGAGACGTAACAGCCAAAGCACGCCCTGAATCGCGAGCACGCCGCCCAGGGCCGCCAGAACCCAAGGATGGACGCCGACGGTGAAGCAGCCGACGATAACGGCCAACGTCAACAGCCCGCTTAGGATGGCCAGGATTACGACGACGGGCCCGAGACGGTCAACGGGATGCCACATAGAGATCCCACTCCTTCCGGGGCGCCGGAGACGGCGCTAAATCAGCAACGGCTCGGCATAGAGAGTCACGGGCCGGCCAGCGGCCGCCAGCGCCTCGGTGGCCCGGACAAACCCGACACGGGCGTCGGGTAACGACGCCTGGGGAATCACCACGCCCAAGGCGCTATCGGGGAGGACCAGGGCGCCCGGTGCGTGGTCCAGACCCCACAGGGCCGCAAAGTCGGCGGCGCCGGGTCCGATAAAGACGGCCGCCGCTTTCCCCTGGGGCGGGAAGACCCACCGGGGGGTCGGGAATGCGGCGCGGAGACGGTCGTAGGCCGTGAGCCACCCGCACACGACGTCCCAGGCCGTCCGATCGCGCTCCCGGATCAGGGGGATAAACCCGGCGGATGTCCGCCGGCAGAGCTGCCAGGTGAGTGCGCCCGTCGCCCGGGTATAGGTGGCGCCATCCGCCCGAGGCACCAGATGGGGCCAGAGCGTGTCCACCCACCGTAAGCAGGCCACCCCGTGCTCGGACGCCGTTGCCCCTACAGGGGGGAACCCGTCCGGGATTGAGCGGGGCGAAACCTCGAGAGACTCCCAGGCTTCAGACATCGGCTGACCTCCCCAGAACACGGGATGGGATCGGGAGAAGCGAGGCGACTCGCTGAGCCGTCTCGGTCTCCGCCGTGTGTTAGCGCCAGCCCACGACGCGCTTGGAGCGGCGTGGAGAACGGCGCCGGATCGCATAGGTCCGCAGTGAAGACCGGGCGAAATGTGCCGGATGCAGCGGCTCGGCGGCCAGATCGGCGACCCAACAGGTAAAGCACCGCTGGTCGCACAGCGCGTCATAGGCGGAAATCGGCCCGCCGCAGACCCGGCAGGTCGTCAAGAGCGTCACGGCCACCGCGATCGGATCCCGGCCGGCCACCGCCGTCACCCGGAGGCGGCACGCCTCTTCGGGGACGGGCCCGTGCACGTGGAGCACCACGCCCGCGGCGAGCGGGGGCAGGGCCCCCGCGTGTAGCATCAGCACCGGGGCCGGGTCGTGTACGCAGGCCATCAACACGGATCGAGGCACGCAGAGCGTAAACGGGTCCATCGCCATGGCCTCCTGTCCGGATCGGCCGGGGTACGACGGGGCAACGGAGTCTAGGAGGCAAAGAGGAAAGCGGCGTGCGGGAGGCGCCCCGCCGCCTCGGCCAGTTCCGCATACGCCACGGTCCGGAGCGGCAGGGACAACCGGCTGGCCTCGGCCAGCTCCTCGATCATGCCGCGGCTCGGCCGGTCCACGGAAAAGCTGTACACCACGCGGCAGGGCGGCAAGAGCCCGAGGCCCCAGGCGAGGCCCGTCGCCCGCTCCTCGCCGGCGTCGGTGAGCCACTGGGGCGCGTAGAGGTGGGGGGCCACGGGCCAGTAGCCGTCCTCCCACGCCAGCCGGGCCAGACACTGGGTCCAGAGCACGTGCTGGGCCACGCTCTCCCCGTCACGGGCGGCAAAGGGGGAGCAGATGTACGCGCGCGGCCGCGGCACGCCGGGCGCCGGCACGGGATGCTCCAGCGCATGAAAGGCGGCTTCGCTGGCCAGCTCACTGGCGGACGTTAGCGGGCCGAGCGCATCCAGGATGGTATTGAAGTCGTCCAGCGGCCCGTGATAGGTTCCGCTGGGCGCGACGAGGAGGAGGCCGTCGGGATGTTGGGATAACTGCCAGCCGCGATACATCGCGGGCACCTTCTTTCGGGAATACGTGTTCGGATGGCCGGGCATCTTCTCGCGACCCCCGCGCGGCCACGGGTCAGCAGCAAACGAATGGCACCGGTATCTGACAGCGACGTCTTAGAACGTGGTGGGCGGCCCGCTATACGCGCGGGCAATCCAGCCGATAGGCGCGACTTCCCAGGCGCGGCCTTCGGGATCCACCAGGACGTCGCCGACCGACACGCTGGGGCACGGGTGCCGAGGGTTCCAAGCGCCCCCGGGCGCGAAGTCGTTCTGGCCCGCGACGAACGCGGCGTCCAGCGAGTCCGCCTCGATCGTGCCCGCTTCGTGGTAGGCCCGCGGGAACGGCCGCCGCTTGCCGACGTAGGCGCCGACGTAATCT
>JAKABB010000139.1 GCA_021802045.1 bacterium | reverse complement strand
CAGTTTTTAGTCACCGGAGACAACGCTCTGCAATCCTTGGGAGCGTTTGGATCAACCCGCCTAATCGATCCGGCGAGTTTTGCTGATTTCCTGGAAAGCACGCGTGGTGACTAGCCGCGCTTAACTCCTGCAAACGGGGAAAGACGAGAATCGGTCAGATCAGAGCCTGAGCCGGGAGCACAGCGGCTGGCAACCGGGGCGGAGTCCTCCCCACACGAAACGTCGGGGCCACGAGGCAGCTATCCTCCGTCTCGTGGTGACGCCTCGTGGTGACGGGGCAACCGGTCCTCGTGTCAGCTCGGATTCATAGGAAGGCCCGGTCGAGACGGATGATCTCCACAGGGGTCCCCCTGTACAGCCAGACCGGGAATCGCATAATGGCGCCGTTTGCCAGCGTCAAAAGTCGCCCGCTACACAGCAAAGATCCCCGGCGTGGAGTGCGAAAAAAGGATGGTGCCGCAGGGCGGAATCGAACCGCCGCCACGAGGATTTTCAGATCGCGGGTAAGGGGTCTATCTTGAGGCTAATATCGCTAGAGTTGGCTTGGGATGCGGGTTTCCGGCATCCATCTCGTCTACCACGTTGCTGCCATGTCCCCATTTCCAGACGGTGCTGGTGACGCCAGCCACCAACCCGCCGCATTGCCTCTGCCCACCCCATCGCATTGACGGACGCCACGAGACCAACTTCAGACGGTCGGAGCGTAATCCGTCACGGTCGTCGCAGGACCTCATCATGATGCCCACACACGCGAAACACGATGTGGTCTGGGGCAAACTGACAGGTCAGCCGCAAGTCGCGCGACGCGCGCACTTCCCAGATGTCGAGTCGTCCTTGAATCTTCTTGGTCCGTAGGCTGGGGTGATCTCGGTCCGACTGGACCCGGTCGACCGCCTGCAAGATGGCCTGTGGCTCTTCGGGTCGAAGCTGCTCATAGGCACGAATAAAACGCCGGGTAAACTCGACCGTCATTCATCGGCATCCGTTTCCACTGCTCGTCGTAGCCTTTCAGACGCCCGTTCCCCCGGCCGACTACGCACCACGCGCCCCGCGGAAAGGTCATCCTCCGCCGCCCGTTCGGCCTGTTGCCATTCGGGCGTCCAAAACCACTCCTGGTCGGGGTCTATCGCCACCATCTTACGGGGCCGCAGCACAATCCCGCGGTTATCCGCGCCGATCTCCACGTCGACGTAATCCCCCTCCGCCAGGTGCAGGCGTTCCCGCACGGCTTTGGGTGAGGGACCAGAACTCGCGTGCTATGGGACATGCAGCCGAACTCGAGGCGATGCGAGAGGACATGGAGCGCCCATGAACTCGTCACCTCCAGCTCCCTCGCGAGGTCGTGTTGGATGCCATGAATCTGTCGACAAGATGCGACGGGTGTCGACATCCCCCCTTGACCCGCACGTCAGCGTCTCCGGGGAATGCGGGACATGGGCCAGAGTCCGGACGCTTGTCTGCTCGGTCATGCGTCCCCGGACCGGCTGTGCCGCCACGACGGGACGGAAAACGGCATCGTCCCGGAAGGTGTCAGCGGGGCGCGGGGGCTGCCGGAGGTTCGGCAGGCGGGTCCACGCCGCCGTGGGCCCTGGCCTGTGGGCGTCCATGAGGAGCCCCGCAGCCCCACGTCAGCCACGCCAGCCCATCCCGACCGCCACCAGACACGACCCGGCAGCAAGAAACGGCCCCAGCGGGAGGGGTGTGTGCCACCCGGCCCCGTGCCGAAGCGCCTGGACCGCCCCCGCCCCGCTCGACAGCACCGCCGTCACCCCCAGCGTCACGAGCGCTCCGCCGGGCCCCAGTGCGCCTCCGAGCACGACGGCGTACTTCCAGTCCCCCCCGCCCGGTGGGTGCCGCGAAGCGAGGCTGGCCAGCCCCAGAACGGCCAGGGCCATCCCCGCGCCGGCGAGACCGGTGGCCCCGGTCCCGGTGGCGATCCGCCACACCAGAACCCCGAGCACACCGGCCCCGGTGAGCCAGTTGGGAATGAGGCGCGTTCGGAGATCGGTGTAGGTGGCCACCGCCCCCATCCCGACAAGCGCCGCGAGCATCATGGGTGCACCTGCGGCGGCGCGGGCTGATACGACTGTTGGAAGGCGGCAAAGTTACTCATCACCGCCGGTACGTAATGCACGGTCTGCACGTAACCCTTCAAAGTGGGGTGAGCCTGGATATAGGCCGATATCGCGGGCCAGTTTGTCGCGCCGGCTAGACGTTCCAGATGCTGCACGCCGCCGACCCCGGCGTTATACGCCGCGGCCGTCAACTCCAAGTCCCCGCCAAAGGCGCCGGCATCGGCATCCAGGATCTGCACGCCCATCAGGATGTTGGTGGCGGGATTGAACGGATTGGCGCCCGGCGGAAAGTGGTACGGCTCCACCTGCATGAGGCCCAGCGCGGGCGGATGCGCGGAACTGACGGCCCGGGGATTCCCGCCCGACTCCTGCATCATGACGGCTTGCACGAACGGCACCGTCACCGCCGCGCAGGCGGTGTCAGCCGGCGGACAGTCTATCCGGACCGCTTCCTGCTCCAACGGGAGGTAGGTCAGCCGCACCGCCCGCAGTTCCGTCGTCGACAACCGCGGGGCCGACCCTCCCCGTCCGAACATGCTGAAGACCGCCATCAGGAGCACCAGAAACATCAGGCCCAGCCCCAAGAGCGGGCCGAGGGTGCCCAGGAGACCCCAAAGCGCCCACCGGATCCAACGTCGGCCGACGGCCGCTACCATGGTGACCCTCCTGTCAGCGACCCGGCGTCGCGAGGCCGGGAAAGCCCTGCGCCCACAGGCCATGGGCTCCCAACACCAGGCCCCCCACCAGGAGCGCCAAGACCGCCCACTCCCCGAGGCCGCCGACAGGAATCCGCGGCCAGGGGAGGCGAAAGCGATGCGGCGTAAACGGCCAGAGCCACGCCTGCCCCATGCTGTTCAGAGCGTCGAGGGCGAGATGGGACAGCATGCCGACCGCGACGCCCAAGGCCACCTCCCCACCCCAGCCGGGATACACCAGCTGGGCCGCTACCCCCAGCACGACGACGCTTGCAGCCGTCGCCACCAGCGAGTGCATCCCGCCCCGATGCCAGCCAATCCCCCACGGCGTCCGGCGTCCGACCTGGCCCAAGCTCGCCCGGCTGTTGCCAAACGGCCCCGGGCGGAAGGGCTCGACCTGGCCATGGATCCGGGCCACGCCCGGCAACGGCACGAACCGTCCGTAGGTGCTCCCGGGATGATCCAGATCGGGCAGCGGCGCCGCGAAGACTGCGGTGGCCAGCACCACCAAGGCGGCATGGGCCGGCGCCAAGGGAGCGACCACCGCTCCGGCCGCCAGGCCCCCGACCCAATGCGTGTGGACGTTCATTTCCACCCCTCCTCCGGCCCCAGTGGGGCCTCTGGATTCCGCAGCCGCACCCGGACGGTGCCGCCGCCAGCCAAGACGTCATCCAAACCTTTGACGCCCTGCCAGATCGCCGTCAGGACGGGAACCTCCTGGCGGTCCAGGACCTCGGCCAGCGCCACGAGGTTCCGGGACACCGCCGCACGGGTAGCGGGGTCGACATCCTGGTCGAAAGCCAGAATCACAACCCCGGGTTGAGCGGCCCGGATGGCCGGAAGTGCCCGCCGCCAAGCTGTTACCCCGGTCACGCCGATGACCGGCGCCCCGAGGAGCGCGCTCGCGACGTCGGCCTTGAGCGGCCCCTCCGTTACCCACAACCACCGGTCCGGCCGGACCTCGTGAAAGCCCGCGCAGTGGGCGGGGGATCCCGGGGAGGCGCCACCCGGCTTCCCGGCACTCGAGAGCCAGCGGTAGCGCCGCGCGCTCCCCGCATCCGCCCGGATCTGACACCCTTGAATCCGACCGGCGGCATCCCGGACAGGAATCAACAGGCCCGGCATGGCGCGGATCCACCACGCGCCGGTCGTATCCTGGGCAAAGCCCGGTACCCCGGCCAGTTCCCATCCCTGGTCGCGCAGGCGGGCCGCGATCTCGCGCCCGAACCCGCCCGTCCACGTCCCGTACCCGCCCGCCCGCACCGCCTCAGGTGACTGGCCCCGCGCCAGCAGCTGGGTGCGGTGCGCCGTCGAGAGCGGACAGTGAGCGAGCCACGCCCGGTACACCGCATCCCGCTGGTCCACCGGTGCCAACGCGGCTGGAGACGGGGCAGGAGCAGTTCGCGTCGCGGAGATCGGGGCGAGATACTCGACGGCCGTTACCATGCGCACAGCCTCGGGTAACGGAATGCCATCGAGCTTGGCGACCAGGTCAAACACATCGCCGTGCGCTCCGCACGCAAAGCAATGAAAGTGGTCCGCATACACAACCAAATTGGGTCGCCCGCCGTCCTCGTGAAAGGGGCAGCGGGCGATCCAATGGTGGCCTTCCGCCTTGAGCGGCAACCGCGCGCCGATCACACGCGCCACATCCACCTGCGCGCGCCAGGTCGCCCATGTGCTCATCGGATGGCTCCTTGCTTAGGTGGGGCGCACCGAGAGGCGCGGCGCGTCGACGGGCCGATCCGGAGTCGGCGCGGGTGCGGGCTCGGGCCCCGGAACCGGCTCCGGCACGGGCCGGACATCCGGATGCGCCATGAACCAATCCCCCACCGCGTGTTCCGCCTGGCGGTAGTGGGCCGCGGCGACATCCGGGAGCAGGTTGCGGTAACTCGCGATCTCCTGGGCCGTCAGGCCGAAGGCGGCCGGAACCACCACGGGTCGGATCACGTCGGGCAATGCGGCCAGGATCTCGGCCTGCCGTGCCCGATCCACCCGCAGGAAGGCCGCGAAGGGCTCCACCGGCCGGACCCCCGGACGATCCGGCTGAGCCTCGGGCCGATAGATCTGTTCCGCAACCGGCCGCGGCACTTCCGGCCGCGTCAGCGGCGTGACCGCGTAGCCCTGTTGCGCCAGAGCGGTGACCGCCCGGGCGATGGCGTCGTCCCGGGACGTCCCCCGAAAGAGCGCGGGACGGGCTTCGGCGGCCCGGGCCAACGGCGCCGGCTCGAGCGTCAGCGACGGTTCTCCGTTCGGCCGGGGCGTCATGCGGTACACATAGGTCCACGACGCGGCCACCGGCTGATCCGGCAGCCCCACCACGCGCCAGTGCACATCGTGGGGCATCGTGAGCGCCGGCGGGCCGATCCGGGCCGCCACCTGACGGGCGAGTCCCGTCGGCAGCTCACGCGGCTCCGCGGGGCCCTGCTGCGCCCGGGCTGTGGCGACCACCGCCGCAAAACCGCCGGAGGCCCGCACGATCACCGGCTCGACCTCGGCCTCCGCCGGCCCCCAGTGCCCATCATCGCTCCGCACCGCCAACCGGGCCTGCCGGTGGCCGTTGTACATCCAGAGCACGCCTGCGCCGGATCGCCAGGGGCTGACAAAGACCGGCCGGTCCGACCGCACGCGCGGCCGATCCGGCTCGGCCGGCGGAGCCACGCTCAGCGGCGGCCCGGCTGGCGTCGGCCGGGGCGTCATCGCCGCCGCAATCAGCCGTTCCGCGTACGGCCGATCCTGGGCATGCTTCGCGCGCATCCGGTCCGCCCATGCGTCCGGCACCTCGGGATGCGCCAGCACCGTCAGC
>JAKABB010000032.1 GCA_021802045.1 bacterium | reverse complement strand
CTGGCGGCGGCGGCCCGGGCGGCCGGGGTGGAGCTGTGGCCGGCGACCCCGGCGCTGCGGCTGGCGGGCGGGGGCCGCCACGGCTGGCGCGTCGACACCCCCCGCGGTCCGGTGCGGACCCCCGCGGTCCTGATCGCGACCAACGGTGGCGGCGATCCCCTCTTGCCGTGGCTCCACCGGCGCCTGCTCCCGGTCGTCCACCACGTGGTCGCCACCGAGCCGTTGCCCGCCGCCCTGGCCCGGACCGTGAGCCCGCGGGGGTGGACGGTGGCGGACATGCGCCGCCGTCCCTGCCGCTGGTGGCTGGACCCGCAGGGGCGGCTGCTCTTCGGGGCCGAGACCGGGCCCATGGCCCTCGCCGCCGGCCGTGACCGGCTCTACCGACTCCTGATGACCGTCCACCCTCAGCTCCAGGGGACCGCGCTGACCCACGCCTGGTCCGCGGTGGAGGGCCGGACCGCGGACCGGATGCCCCATGTCGGGCGGCACGAGGGCGTGGTCTACGCCCTCGGCTACGCCGGGACCGGCCTCGCCCAGGCCCCGGCCTTCGGGGCGGCGGCCGGGGCCTGGCTCGCCGGCGGTCCGCCTCTGCCCCTCGAGGGGCTGGCCCTGCCCCGTCTCGGTCCGCTGGGTTGGCGCGCGGCCGCCGCCTGGGCCAGCCGGCGGCGCTGGCGCCTGTGAGCACTGCCGCCGTCGCAGGCGGAGGGCGCGGCCCGGTACCGTCTAACAGATGCACCCGCTGCACACGGTCACCGTCCGCGCCGAGCTCCCGGCGCCCCTGACCGGGTTGCGCCGCCTGGCCCACAACCTGCGCTGGGCCTGGGACCCGCCGACCCGGGAGCTGTTCGATGCCCTGGCGCCGGAGGGGCCGGGGCCCGGCGGGGCCGGGTGCGCCGTCGCGCCCTGGGACCGTCTGGCCGGTGCCGACCAGGCCCGGCTCGACGCCCTGGCGGCCGACCCGGCCTACGTCGCGAGGGTGGAGGCGGCGGTGGCCGCGCTCGACGCCTACCGCACCGGTCCCCGCTGGTACCAGCGGGCGTGCCCGGACGGGCCCGCCTCGGTGGCCTACTTCTCCCCCGAGTTCGGGCTGAGCGAGGCCCTGCCGCAGTACTCGGGGGGGCTGGGCGTCCTGGCCGGGGACCACCTCAAGGCCGGCAGCGACCTGGGGGTGCCGCTGGTGGGGATCGGCCTCCTCTACCGCGAGGGCTACGGCCACCAGGTCCTCGACCCCGGCGGCTGGCAGACCGAGCGCTTCCAGGCCCTGGACCCGGCCACGGTCGGGCTGACCCGCGTGGAGGGAGCCGAGGTCCGCCTCGACTTGGCCGGCGAGGAGCTCTCGGCCGGGATCTGGCGGGCCGCCGTGGGCCGGGTGCCGCTGTACCTGCTGGACACCACCGCCGTGGGCAACCCGCCGGCGCTGGGGGCCATCACCGACCGGCTCTACGGCGGCGACATGGAGCACCGGCTCCGCCAGGAGATCCTGCTGGGGATCGGGGGGCTGCGAGCGCTGCGGGCGATCGGGGAGCGGGTCGAGGTCTTCCACACCAACGAGGGCCACGCCGGGTTCCTGGGGCTGGAGCGGATCCGCGAGCTGGTGCAGGAGACGGGCCTGCCCTTCACCACCGCCGTCGAGGCCGTGCGAGCGGGCACGGTCTTCACCACCCACACCCCGGTGCCGGCGGGGATCGACCGCTTCCCCCGCGAGCTGATGGAGCGCTACTTCGGGGCCTTCGCCAGCGCCCTGGGTGTCTCCTTCGACCAGCTGATGGCCCTCGGCCACGCCCCGGACGAGCCCCCCGACGCCCCCTTCAACATGGCGGTCATGGGGCTGCGGCTGGCGGGGCGCGCCAACGGCGTCTCCCAGCTCCACGGGGCCGTGAGCCGGCGGGTGTTCCACGCGCTCTGGCCAAAGACCCCGGAGGCGGAGATCCCCATCACGGCCGTCACCAACGGGGTCCACGCGCCCACCTGGACGCCGGCCGCCATGGACCGCCTCCTCCGGCGCCACGTGGGCCCGGCCTGGGCCGATGCCAACGGGGAGCGCTGGGCGGGGGTGGCGGACATCTCCGACGCCGACCTCTGGGCGGTGCGGGTCAGCGGGCGGGAGGCGCTGGTCGGGGTCGTGCGTCAGCGCCTCGTCGCCGCCGCCCAGCAGCGGGCCCCCAGCGAGGCGGCCCGAGTGGAGGCCCGGGCCACGCTGGACCCGCAGGTGCTGACCATCGGCTTCGCCCGGCGGGTCGCCGAGTACAAGCGCGCCAGCCTGCTCCTCTCCCAGCCGGAGCGGCTCCGCCGGCTCCTCCTGGACCCGGAGCGGCCGCTGCAGATGATCTTCGCCGGCAAGGCCCACCCCGCCGACCAGCAGGGCAAGGCGATCATCCAGGAGCTGACCCGCTTCACCGCGGACCCGGCGCTGCGAGCGCGCCTGGCCTTCCTCGAGGACTACGACATGGGGCTGGCGCGGGCGCTCTACCGCGGCGCCGACGTCTGGCTCAACACGCCCCGGCGACCGCTGGAGGCCTGCGGGACCAGCGGGATGAAGGCCACCCTCGGCGGGGCGCTGAACTGCTCGATCCGGGACGGGTGGTGGGACGAGTGCGCCGCCGAGGGCAACGGCTGGGCCATCCCCTCGGCGGAGGCGGTCACCGACCTGGCCGAGCGCGACCAGGTGGAGGCCGAGGCCCTGTTTCAGATCCTGGAGCAGGAGGTGGTGCCGCGGTTCTACGACCGCGACCCCGACGGCATCCCCCGGCGCTGGACGGGCATGATGCGGGAGGCCCTGCGCACCCTCGGCCCCCGGGTCCTGGCCACCCGGATGGTGAAGGACTACGTCGCCCAGGCCTACCGGCCCGCGGCCCGGCGGGCCCGGGCCGTCGCCGCCGAGGACCACGCCGTGGCCCGCCGGCTGGGCGAGTGGAAGGCGCGCGTGGCCGGGGCCTGGCCCTCGGTGGCGGTCCTGGAGGTGACGCCGCCGCCGGCCTCCCTGCCCCAGGGGCGGTCGGCACCGGTCCAGGCGCTGGTCCGCCTGGGGCCCCTGGCCCCCGCCGAGGTGGCGGTGGAGCTGGTCCAGGGCCCGCTGGCCCCCGACGGGCGCTGGGACGGGACGGAGCGGCCGGCGGTGGCCATGACCTGGCGGTCCGGGCCCGACGAGGCCGGGCTCCATCGCTACGAGGGGCCCTTCCGGGCCACCGGCCCCGGCCGCCACGGGTACACGGTCCGGGTCCGGGGCCACCATCCGGACCTGCTCCACCCCCACGAGATCGGCTGCTGCGCCTGGGCGGCGGACCGGCCGTGACGGCCTTCGCCGGCCGGGCGGCGCTGGTGACCGGCGCGTCCCGGGGGATCGGGCTGGCGATCGCGGCGGCGATCCTGGAGGCGGGGGGGCGGGTCTGCCTGACGGCGCGGGGCGCCGACGGGCTGGCGCAGGCCCGGGACGCCCTCGACGGCGGGGACCGGGTGGTGACCGTGGCCGGGGCCAGCGACGACCCCGAGCACCGGCGGGCGGCGGTGGCGGCCACGGTGGAGCGTCTGGGAGGGTGCCACATCCTGGTCAACAACGCCGGCATCAATCCGGTGTTCGGGCCGGCGATCGAGCAGGACCTGGCCGTCTGGCGCAAGGTCCACGAGGTCAACCTGGTGGCGGCGCTGGGCTGGGTCCAGGAGGCCTGGCGGGCCTGGATGGCCGCCCACGGGGGAGCCATCCTCAACGTCGCCTCGGCCAGCGGCCTGGAGCCGGCGGCGGGGCTGGGCGCCTACGGCGCCAGCAAGGCCGCCCTGATCCACCTCACCCGCCAGCTGGCGCAGGAGCTGGCCCCCGGAGTCCGGGTGAACGCCCTGGCTCCGGCGGTGGTGCGCACCCAGTTCGCCCGCCGGCTGTACGAGGGCCGCGAGGCGGCGGTGGCCGCGACCTATCCCCTGGGGCGGATCGGCGAGCCCCACGACGTCGCCGCCGCGGCCCGCTTCCTGCTCGGCGACGAGGCCGGGTGGATCACCGGCCAGACCGTGGTCGTGGACGGTGGCCTCACCGTCCGTGGGGCGCTCAGCTGAGCGCACGCCGGGTGGGGCCCCCGGGCGCGGCCGCTCGCGCGTAGGATCGAGCGACCATGGCCATCTCTGGACCCCCGCCGCCCCGGACCGGTGGCGGGCGCGAGGCGGTCGAGCTCTACACCCGGACCTACCGGACCGTGCTCCGCTCCTCCGGGGCGCTGCGGCTGCGGGTGCTGGAGAGCGCGCACAAGGGCGTGGGCTCGGCCCTGCACCCGATGGCGGCCGAGGCCACCGTCGATTCCGGCGCCTGGCTCTACGCCCTCCACCGGCTGCCCCCTGTCACCCTGGACCTGGCCCGGGTGGTGATGGGTCAGTCGGTCGGTCACCTGCAGGCGGGGCTCGGGGTGGCCATGGAGGGCTGGCCGGCGGTGCAGGCGCCCGGGCGCCGGCGCCGCTGGTGGTGGGACCAGAGCTCGGGCACGCTGGCGGTGGCGCTGGCCAGCAGCTCCGACGTCGACGACCTGGTCCCCACCCTGGTGGCGCTGCAGCTGGAGTGGAACAAGGCCCACCGCATTCTGGCCGGGGGCGGGCCCCCGGAGCCGGAGGCGGCGCGGGAGCAGATGGGCTTCAGCGAGGAGGACTGGGTCCGATTGGCCGCCCTGTTCGGGGACGGGTTCGAGGCCTGGCTGGCCCAGGTGGCGCGGCGGCCCATGGACCTGGGGATCCAGCTCCTGGGCGGGACCCAGGTGGGCTACGCGCAGGCCACCCGGGCCTGGTGGGCCCAGATCGGGGCCACCCTGGAGCGCGAGGGGCTGGTCGACCGGCCCCTCTACTTCGTCAGCAGCAACGCCCATTCCCTGGTCAACCTCGTGTCCGGGGTGGCCCGCAGCCGGGTCGGCGTCCTGGAGGCCTGGGTGGAGGCCAAGGGGGCGCCTGAGCTGCGCGACGCGCTGGCCGCCCTGCGTCGGCCCGGGGCCCGTGACTCGCAGGAGAACTTCCTCTACTACGCGGCGCGGCGGTGGTTCGGTGCCCACCCCGCCGCCCGCGCTGAGCGCGACGCCGAGGAGCGGGCCGTCGGCATCCGGCACCTGGAGTCCGCGTCGGGGACCGATGTCGCGGCCCAGATCATCGACCTGCGCCGGCTCGACTGGCGCCGCCTCGACCCGCGCCTGGGGGTGGCCGCCGGCCAGGCCGAGCGGCTGGCGCGCACCGACGCGGTCATCCTCAACATCCAGTACCCGCTGGGCCTGGGGGCGTACCACATCCTGCGCCAGGTCCTGGAGGCCTCCGGGAGGGTGGCCGGGGTCTACATCCTGGGCAAGGCGGCGACGCTGAACGCGGACGTCGGCGACGTCATGATCGCCGACGTGGTCCACGACGAGCACAGCGGCAACACCTACTGGCTCAACAACTGCTTCGGCTTCCAGGAGGTCGCCCCCTTCATGGCGATGGGCTCGGTGCTGGACCGGCAGCGGGCGGTGACGGTGCTGAGCACCTTCCTGCAGAATCACGCCTACCTCGAGTTCTACTACCGGGACGCCTACACGGTGGTGGAGATGGAGGCGGGGCCCTACCTGGGCGCCGTCTTCGAGGCTGGCGACGCCTCCCGCTACCCGACCGGGGAGCATGTGGACCTCACCCGCCCCGCGGTCGAGACGGGCCTCATCCACTATGCGTCGGACACGCCCTACACCCAGGCGCGGACCCTGGGGGCCCGGGGGCTCTCCTACCAGGGGATGGACCCCACCTACGCCGGGGGCCTGGCCATCACCCGCCGGATCCTGCAGCGGGCCGGCGTGCTGGACGCCCAGGGAGGCTGACGCCGGCCGGTCCACCGGCGCCGCCGCCGGGCCGGCCGTGGGCGGCCGTGGGCGGCCCGGGCCGCGGCCGCCTCAGCGGGGCACGACGGTGACCGGGCAGCGGATCCCCGGCGCGCGACCCAGGCGCCCGTCGGCGGTCAGCAGGGGGCGGGCCAGCTGCTCGGCCAGCGCCACGTAGGCGGCGTCGTAGGCGGACAGGTTGTCGCGGAGGGCCCAGACCCGGTCCAGCACTCCGAAGATGGGATAGCGGACCATCCCCAGGTGCCGCCAGGTGTCCAGGGCAGCCCAGCCGGCCCGCGGCGCCACGGCCCCGCGGCGGACCTGGCGCCGCAGGCCGTTGGCGACCTCCGCGTCGATCAGGTGGGGGACATGGACCTGCTCGGACCCCAGCGCTCGGCGAGCCGGCCCGGCGTTGAGGAGCGCCGCCAGGGCGGCCGAGGCGTCGACCACGATCATCGGGCGGCGCGCTCCGCCTCCAGGTCGGCCACGAGGGTCGCCGGGTCGACACGAAGGTCTGGCAGCGCTCCGAGCAGTGCGGGATGGTCCGCCCGAGCGGTCGCCGGGTCCGGGCACCACAGGGGCCGGCGGCGCGCGGTGCGGCCCGGCCCAGACGAGAGAACATATCCCGGACACCCACCTCGTGGTTGGGACGCGCCCTGTGCCCTCGGGAGACGATGCGTGGCGGCGACAACCAACTCCCCGCTCAAGGACCGGGCCGGCGCCGTCGCCCCGCCGGTCGCCGCGGCCCCTCCGGCCCAGCCGGTCTGGGCGGTGGTCCCCGTGGCCGGGCGGGTGCGGGGGATGCACCGCCTGCCCGTGCCTGATGGGGGCTCGGTGGAATGAGCCGCGCGACCACGTCGAGCAGGCGGGGGGCCAGACCCAGGCCAGCGCCGCAGCTGAGGTGGGGCGGACCCTGGCGGCGGTAGCGCAGGCCCGCGGCGTGCCTCCCTTGCCGATGGGCCCGACCCTGGCCGCGGCGTCCGGCGGCATCGACCGTGAGGAGATCGGCTGGCGGGTCGGGGTCGGCGGTCCCATCACTCCCTGCAACTCCCCCCTGACGGGGCCCCTGTGGCGCGGGCCCATGGCCCTGGGCGCCGGCACCGTCGCCCCCCGCGGGCCCCACCCCCGCCGCCGGCGCCAGGAAGTCCGGGGGGCGGGCGCGGGGTCAACGCCGGTCGTCACCATCCGGTTCTGAGGGATGGCCGCGCACGGTCCGACCGGCCTTCCCCAGCAGCGCTGTCAGGCCTGCACCGGGGAGACGCCGCGTCTCTCCGGCACCGAGGTGGCCGCCCTCGGTGCCGGAGCTGGCTCCGCGCTGGTCGGTGGTGGACCAGCACCTCCGCTGCCGGATCCGGTGCCCGGATTTCGCCGCCGCGATGGCCCTGGCGACCCGGGTCGCGCTGCTGGCCGAGGCCGAGGGCCACCACCCCGAGCTCACGGTCGCCTGGGGCCGGCTCGGGGTCGACCTGACCACCCACGTCGTCCACGGCCTGTCGCGCAACGACTTCATCATGGCGGCCAAGATCGACCTGCTGGTGGACCCTCCCGCGCCCTGATCGCCACCGGCCCCGCAGGCGCGGCGCGCGCTATAGTCGTCGCGGCGGTCCTCGTACAGGTGTGCGGGCCGCCATGGCTCCCGACCTGCCGAGGTTCTGCTCTTGGGGCTCTTGGACCGGATCCAGCGACAGGGGGGCGTCACCTCCACGCATCCCGGCGCGGGCGCAGATCCCGCCGAGCCTGCCGCGGAGCCCTCACCGGCGATGGCGCGGGCGGGGGGGGGCAGCGGCTGGGGGCAGCGGCCGCCGGCGCCACCGGGCGACCCCGGCCCCGCCTTGGAGCCCCCAGCGGCGGCGATCATCCCAACCCCGGGAGCGTGCGCCGTCGCCGGCTGCGCCGCCACCCTGGTGGTGCCCTGCGCCTACCGGGACCGTCGCGGCGAGCTCTGCCCCAGCACCGGCTGTGTCGAGCACTGGCGGACGGTGGAGGGCCGGCCCTACTGCCGGCGTCACGCCGGCGTCGCCGACACGCTGCGCCTGGCGACCCGGCGGGGGCATCAGTTCGAGGCCCCGGACCTGCAGGACCGTTCGCTGACCCTCCTGCGCTGGGTGGCGAGTGAGCTGGAGGGCCCCGTGGTGGAGCGCCTGTCCCGGTGTGGCGACGGCCGCTTCCGGACCCTGGACGACCCCGAGCCGATCCACGTCCGCGGCGACCGCACCCGCTCCCGGCCAGCGGCCTGGGAGCGCGTCTGGACGCTGGCGGACTCGACCGGGCCGGCCCTGCGGGTGGTCCTGCGGGTCGAGGCGCCACGCCCGGAGGCGGTCGTTCTGGCGGCGAACCACACCGTGCTGGCCACCCTCGTCCCGCCCTGGATCCGGCACCGCGCGCTGGGGGAGCCGGAGCCGGTCCCGGAGGTGGACGCCGCCGAGCGGGCGGCCTTCCGCGACCAGGTGCTGGCGGCCCTGGCGGCCTACCTGGAGGAGCATCCCCCGGGCCGTGGTCCCGCCATCGACCTCCTGCGGTAGCTGAGGCGGGGGCCCGCGCGACGGGCGCCGGCCCCGAATCACCCGCCGCCGCCGGACCGTGACCGAACTGCGACCCTGCCGCGACACCCGTGGGCCGCTATAGTCGGGGCAGCCGGTGCTCCGCCGGCCCCGGCCGGCCACCCCTCGAGGTTCCGCCATGGGACTCCTGGACCGCATTCAGCAACACGCGGACGGCGCCGCCCCCCGGGCGTCGGCGGACCGCCCCACGGCCGTGCCGGCGACCCAGCCGTCGCTGGCGGCCCGGATGGGCGGGGCCCTTGCCAACCCCTGGCCCGCCTGGGAGGCGGCCGCCCCGGTCGACCACGTCACGGCCGCTCTCCGCCAGCTTCCCGTGAGCGCCGTGCCCACCCAGGGCACCTGCGTGGTGGCGGGCTGCCCCGCCACCCTGGTGGTGGCCTGCTCCTACGAGGACCGCCGGGGGGAGCGTTGCGCCGCCGCCACCTGCGCTCAGCACCGGCGGGAGGTGGCAGACCGGCCCTACTGCCGGCGGCACGGCGCTGTCGCCGAGACGCTGCGGCTGGCGGCGGCGCGCGGCCACCAGATGGAGGCCCCCGACCTGCGCGACCGCTCCCTGTCCCTCCTCCGCTGGATGTCCCAGGAGCTCGACGGGCCGGTGTCGGACTGCCTGTACCGGTGCAGCCGCGGCCGCCTGAACGTGCTGGACGACCCCCAGGTGATCCACGTCCGGGCTGACCGGACCCGATCGCTGCCGGCGGCCTGGGAGCGGGTCTGGACGCTGACGGAGCCGGCCGGACCGGTGATGCGGGCCACGCTGCGGGTCGAGGCCTCGCGCCCCGAGACCGTGGTGTGGGTCGTCGACCACACGGTCCTGGGGGCCGCCATCCCCCCCTGGATCCGGCACCGGATGGCGGGCGAGCCCGAGCCGGCGCCGGAGGTGGACGCGGTCGAGCGGGCCACCTTCCGTGAGGAGCTGGTGGCTGGCTTGGTGGCCCACATCGAGGCCCATCCTCCGGGCGCCGCGGCCGGGGAGGGCGTCTCGGGCTAGGGTGCCTGGCGGGGACGGCTCGGGACCGGGCCCGGCTGCATCGGGCCCGCCCAGCCCGGTCGGCGATCTCCGGTGGGGATCGGGAGCTGCGGGCCGCCGTCCGCGCAGGGCGCCGGTGGGGGTGTGGTACGGTCGGTGGCCCCGCTCCGGGCTGGGAGGGGATGGGGCGCTGAGGGAGCCGACCAGCCGGAGGCCGGGCGATGGGCACATGGATGCGGCGGTGGTGGCGGACGGTTGGTGTGGTCGGGGTGCTGACGCTCGTGACCGCCTGCGCCTCGACCACAGCAACGGCACCCTCGGGCAGGGCCAAGGGCGCCACGGTGACCTTCGCCCAGGAAGTGGGCAACATTCCCAACTACATCTTCCCCATCACCAACAGCGACGCCTACACCTCCAGCAACCTGGCCCTCTTCCAGCCGCTCCTCTGGCGCCCGCTCTTCTGGTTGGGCAGCGGGGCCCGCCCGGTCGTCAGCACCAAGCTCAGCCTGGCCAGCCTGCCCGTCTACAGCAACGGCGGCCGCACCGCCACCATGACCCTCAAGCCGTACGTCTGGTCCGACGGCAAGCCCGTGACCGCTCGGGACGTGCAGTTCTTCCTCAACCTGCTCCGGGCCGGCAAGGCCCACTGGGGCGGATACAACCCCGGCAACTTCCCGGACAACGTGGTGAGCCTCACCGTCGCCGGACCCCGCACCTTCAGCATCACCTTCAACCGGGCCTACTCCCAGGAGTGGCTCCTCAACGACGTGCTGTCGGCCATCGTCCCCATGCCCCAACAGGCCTGGGATCGGACGTCGGCCGCAGGGTCGGTGGGCAACTACGACCGCACCCCCCAGGGGGCCCGGGCGGTCTACAACTTCCTCAGCAACCAGGCCCAGACGCTCTCGACCTATGCCAGCAACCCCCTGTGGCGGGTGGTGGACGGGCCCTTCCGGCTCTCCAGCTACGACGCCTCGACCAACTACGCGGCCTTCGTGCCCAACCCGCGCTACGCCGGGCCGGTCAAGCCCACCATCGCCAAGCTGGTGGAGATGCCCTTCACCAGCAACGCCGCCGAGTTCAACGCGCTCCGATCCGGGGCCGTGGACTATGGCTACCTCCCCAACACCGACATCAGCCAGGCCCAGTACTTCCGGTCGCGCGGCTACACCGTGCAGGCGTGGCCCGGGTTCGGCATCAACTACGTGGTCATCAACTGGACCAACCCCACGATGAAGGGCTACCTGCGTCAGCTCTACATCCGGCAGGCGCTGCAGGTGCTGGTCAACCAGCCGCTCATGATCAGAGCGACCCTGGACGGTTACGGCTACCCGATCGACGGGCCGATCCCGCTGGTGCCCAAGGGCCCATTCGTCAGTGCCCTCGAGGCCCACAACCCCTACCCGTACTCCCCCCAGCGCGCGACCGATCTCCTCAAGGCCCACGGGTGGAAGGTGGTGCCGAACGGGACCGATGTCTGCCTCCGCCCGGGATCGGCGCCCAACGACTGCGGCGCCGGGATCCCGCGCGGGGGGGCCCTCGTCTTCAGCGTCAACTACCCGACCGGGAACCCGGCCATCGCGGCGCAGTTCGAGTCGTGGAAGTCGATCGCCTCGACGGTGGGCATCACGCTCAACATCCGTCCCCTCCCGCTCGCGGAGATCGGCACCATCACCAACCCCTGCACCACCGGTCCCTCCTGCACCTGGCAGCTGGGCAACTGGGAGGGATGGGGCTACGGCACGCCGTATCCCACCGGGGAGCAGACCTTCTCTCCGCTGCAGACCGGCGGCTACCAGAGCCCGATCAACAATGCCAATGTGACCGCGACCCACCTGAGCAGCAGCCCGCAGGCCATGTTCCGCTACGAGAACTACCTGGCCCTCAACCTGCCGGTGATCTGGTGGCCCAACGCGCCGAGCCAGATCTCGGTGATCAGCCCACGGCTGCACGGGGTGGTCCAGAACGCCCTCGGTTCGGTCACGCCCGAGACCTGGTACATGACCCGGTAGGGCGGGGATGAGCGTCCCGTCTGCTGGCGGTCCGGCCCCGGCCGCAGAGCCGGGGCGGTCCGCCGTGCCTGCGGTGGAGGGGCCGTCGCTCCAGCAGTTGGCCGAGCTGGCCGACAGCTACGGGCTCGGCCTCGGCGCCGACGAGCTGCGCTCGCTCCAGGGCCTGATGGCGCCGTACCTGGCGTCGTACACCGCCCTCCAGGAGCTGGCCGCGCAGGAGGCCGGGCCCCCCGGGCCCCTGCGGCGGAGCTGGCGCCCGGGGCCGGCGGAGAACCCGCTCGGCGCCTGGGCCCACCGCACCGAGATCCCGGCCGCGGGCTCGGGGGCCCTGCTGGGCCTGCGGGTGGCGATCAAGGACAACGTGGCCGTCGCCGGGGTCCCCATGACCAACGGCAGTCGGGTGCTCGACGGCTACGTGCCCGAAGCCGACGCCACCGTCGTTGGTCGGATCGTCGGCGCCGGCGGATCCATTCGCGGCACCGCCACCTGCGAGAGCTTCTGCCTGTCGGGGGGCAGCCACACCAGCGACAGCGGGCCGGTGCGCAACCCGCACGACCCCACCCGCAGCAGCGGCGGCTCGTCCAGCGGCAGCGCCGCGCTGGTCGCCGCCGGCGAGGTGGACCTGGCGATCGGCTGCGATCAGGGCGGCTCGATCCGGATCCCCAGCGCCTGGTGCGGGGTCGTCGGGCTCAAGCCCACCTATGGGCTGGTCCCCTACACCGGGATCTTCGCCATCGAGATGACCCTCGACCATGTCGGCCCGATGGCCCGCACCGTCGCGGACGCGGCTCGCCTGCTGCAGGTGCTCGCCGGCCCCGACGGGCTGGACCCGCGCCAGGCGGCGGCGAGCCCTGGGGCGGACTACGTCGCGGCCGCCGCCGGCGGCGCGGGCGGGCTGCGGGTGGGGCTCCTCGAGGAGGGCTTCAACCCGGGGGGCGGCGCCGATCCGCAGGTGCTGGAGACGGTGCGGCGTGCCGCCCGGGACCTGGCGGCGCCGGGCGTGACGCTGGAGACCGTGTCCGTCCCCTGGCATCGTCACGGCGCCGACATCTGGAACGCCATCGCGGTGGAGGGCGTGGCTCGGTTCATGATCGACGGTGACGCCACCGGCACCGGTTGGAAGGGCCTGTATCCCGAGCACCTCCAGCAGGCCTACGCGCAGGCCCGGGTGGCGCGGGCCCGCGCGCTCCCGGCGACGGCCGCGCTCTACCTGCTGCTCGGCCGCCACCTGTACGCCACCACCCACGGCCGCCACTACGCGCGGGCCCAGAACCTGGGCCGCCGACTGTCGGCGGAGTACGACCGCGCCCTGGCCACGGTCGACGTCCTGGTGATGCCCACCGTCTCGTGCACGGCGCGCCCCCTGCCCGCGCCGGACAGCCCCATCGAGGAGGTCGTGGGCCGGGCCTCCGAGTCCGGGAGCAACACCTGCCCCTTCAACGTGACCGGCCACCCGGCGATCAGCGTGCCCTGCGGGACCGTCCGGGGCCTCCCGGTGGGGATGATGCTGGTCGGCCGCCGGGGCGACGACGCGACAGTCCTGCGCGCGGCGGGCGCGGTCGAGGCCCTCTACCCGCCGCCGCCCCTGCCGTGGCCGCCGGCCCTTGGGCCGTCGGGGCCGGGGTGACCGGGCCCGCCAGTTCGGCGTCCGACCGCGGCCGGGGTGCCGACGGCTGAAGGGGGCGGGAGAGGGGAGCGCGGGCTCCGGGGCCCGGCCGGCCGGGGCGGCGCCGCCCGGTACCATCGCGGGTGGCCGGCGGGAGACAGGGGAGGTGCAGGATGCGTGACGCGGTGATCTGCGATGCGGTGCGAACCCCGGTCGGCGCCTACCTCGGCGTTCTGCGAACCCTCGACGCCGAGACGCTGGCGGCCACGGTCATCGAGGCCCTCCTGACCCGGACCGCGCTGGACCCCGCGACCATCGACGACGTCGTCTTCGGGCAGGGGTACCCGAGCGGGGAGGCTCCCGCCATCGGCAGGGTGGCGGCGCTGCGGGCGGGTCTGCCCGTCGAGGTCCCCGGCCTCCAGGTGGACCGGCGCTGTGGCTCGGGGCTGCAGGCGGTCTGCCTGGCGGCCATGGAGGTGCAGACCGGCGCCGCCGACGTGGTGCTGGCCGGCGGGGTGGACTCGATGAGCCAGGTCGAGCACTACGCGCCCGGGCTGCGGCTGCGCGGGCCGCGCGGCCCGGTGGCGCTGGAGGACCGGCTCGACCGCTCCCGGGTGACGGCGGGCTGCGTCCAGCGCTTCCCCGTGCCCGGGGGGATGCTGGAGACCGCGGAGAACCTGCGCCGCGACTACGCGATCCCCCGCGCGGAGCAGGACGCGTTCGCCGCCCGCAGTCACGCCCGGGCCCTGGCGGGCCGGGCCGCCGGGGCCTTCGGGCCCCAGGTGGTGCCGGTCGCCGTCCCCCAGGGCCGCGGGGCCCCCATCCAGGTCAGCGAGGACGAGCGCCCGCGTGCCGACAGCACGCCGGAGCGGCTGGCGGCGCTGCGGCCGGTGCGGCTGGCGGTCGATCCCGAGGCCACCGTCACCGCCGGCAACGCCAGCGGGGAGAACGACGCGGCGGCGGCGTGCCTGGTGACGACCGCGGAGGTCGCGGCTCGCCTGGGGCTGCGGCCGCGGGCGGTGCTGCGGTCCTGGGCCGCGGCCGGCGTCGCCCCCGACCGCATGGGGCTGGGACCGGTGCCGGCCAGCAGCCGGGCGCTGGCGCGGGCCGGGCTCCGGCTCGCCGACTGCGACCTCATCGAGCTCAACGAGGCCTTCGCCGCCCAGGTGCTGGCCGTCACCCGGGCCTGGGGGCTGGGGCCGGCTGACGACGAGCGGCTCAACGTCAACGGCGGCGCCATCGCCATCGGGCATCCGATCGGCGCCACCGGGGTGCGCATCCTCGCCGACCTTCTGCCGGAGATGGAGCGCCGCCAGGCCCGGTTCGCCCTGGAGACGATGTGCATCGGTGGGGGGCAAGGGCTGGCCGCGGTCTTCGAGCGCTTCCCCGCCTGACCCGGCCGAGCCGCCATCGGGGGGTTGGGGCTTGTCTGGCTGTCGTCGCGCAAGCTACTCTTGCCGGCATGCGCGCGGGTCCCGGTGTCGCGTCCGCCCTGGCCGCCCTGCTCCTGGCCGCCTGCGGGGGGGTGCCCGCGCTCCGGTCCACCTCCGCCGGGCCCGGCACCGCGGAGGTGGCCTACGCCGGCTCCCTCCTCCTGCTCAACGAGCGCACCATCGGCCCGGGCTTCGAGCGGGCGACGGGGGACGGCTACCAGGGGCGCGGCGGGGGCTCCTTCGGGCTCGCGGCCGAGATCCGCTCCGGGGAGATCCGCCCCAACGTCTTCGAGAGCATCGGCCTGGCCCCGATCCTGCGGCTCGAGCCGCGGTTCACCCGCTGGGCGGTCCAGGTCGCCGCCAGCCCCCTGGTGGTCGCCTACGACCCCCACGGCCCCTACGCCGGGGCGCTCGACGCCATCCGCCGGGGCCGTCGGCCGCTGGCCGACCTCTTCGCGATCCTGGCCCGGCCCGGCTTTCGCCTGGGGCGGACCAACCCCGCCACCGACCCGCAGGGCCAGGCCTTCGTCGAGATGGTGCGCCTGGCGGCGGGCCCCTTCCACCTCGCGCCGGCACAGCGGGCCGCCATCCTCGGTGGCGCCAACGCCAGCCAGCAGATCTTCTCCGAGACAGCCCTCGAGGCCCGTCTCCAGGCAGGGCAGCTGGACGCCGCCAGCGCCTTCCGCTCCCAGGCCGTCCAGCTGCACCTGCCCTACATCACCCTGCCGGCCTCGATCGACTTCGGGGATCCGGCGCTGGCCCAGCACTACGCCAGCGCACGGCTGCGCCTGCCGGGCGGGGCCGAGGTCCACGGCGTCCCCCTGGTGATGGACATCACCGTCCTGCGCGGCGCCGACCAGGCCGCGGCGGTGGCCTTCGTCCGCTACGTGCTGTCGGCGGCGGGTCGCCAGGCCCTGGCTCGGGCGGGGTACCGGCTGCTGCCGCCCCGGCTCCTGGGCTCGCGCGCGGCCGTGCCCGCGGCCCTGCGTCATGACCTCGCTGGCGCCTAGCCCCGGGCGGGCCGTGCCGCGGCCGACCGCCGCCGCCGCCGCGGTCGGGGTCGCGGGCGCCCTGGTGGTGGTCCTGGTCCTGCTGGCCCCGCTGCTGGCGCTGCTGGCCCACCTCTCGCCGGGTGGGGTGCGCGCGGCCCTGCGCCAGCCGGGGGCCCTGGACCCCCTCGCGGTCTCCCTGGGGGCCAGCGCCCTGGCCATGCTGCTCATCGCCGGGGCCGGGACCCCGGTCGCCTGGCTGCTGGCGCGCCGGCGGCTGCCGGCACCGGCGCTCTGGGAGACGGCCATCCTCCTGCCGCTGCTGATGCCGCCCCTGGTGGTGGGCCTGCTGCTGGTGTTCGTGCTGGGCCCCGCCACCCCCATCGGGGTGGCCCTGGCCCACCTGCGGCTCAGCGCCACCAACACCTTCCTGGCGGTGGTCGTGGCCGAGGTCTACGAGTCCGCGCCCTACTACGTCCTCCAGGCCGCCGCCGCCTTCGCCGCCGTCGACCCCGACCTGGAGGACGCGGCCGCCCTGCTGGGCGACCGGGCCGCACGCCGCTTCCGCCGCGTGACCCTGCCCCTGGCCGCCCCCGGCCTGGCGACGGCCTTCGCGGTCAGCTGGGCCCGGGCCATCGGGGCCTTCGGCGCCGTCCTGATCATCGCCTACCATCCGTACGGCCTGCCCCTGCAGATCTGGACGACCCTGCAGGAGACGGGGCTGGCCAGCAGCCTGCCGTTCGCCCTTCTCCTGCTGGCGGTGGCCCTGCCCCCGCCGCTGGCAGCGCTGTGGTGGAGTGCCCGTGCTCGTCGTCGACGTTGAGGTGCCGCGGCGCCGGTTCACCGTGGCCGCCGCCTTCGAGGTCCCGGCGGGTGGTCGCCTGGCCCTGCACGGTCCGTCGGGGGCGGGCAAGACCACCGTCCTCGAGGCCGTCGCGGGCCTGGTCGCGCCCAGCCGGGGCAGCGTGCGGGTGGGCCAGCGCCGGCTGCTCGACACCGTCCGGCTCCGCGCTCTGCCGCCCGCCGAGCGCCGGGTGGCCCTGGTGCGCCAGCGGCCCGGACTCTTCCCCCACCTCACGGTGGCGCAGAATCTCGCCTACGGCCTGCGGCCGCGCCGGGACCCCGTGGCCCGGGACCGGGTGAGGGCGCTGGTGGAGGCGATGGGGGTGGGCGAACTGCTGGGCTCGCGCCCGGGCAGCCTCTCCGGGGGGCAGGCCCAGCGGGTGGCGCTGGCCCGGGCGCTGCTGAGCCGGCACGACGTGCTGCTGCTGGACGAGCCGTTCGCCGGCCTGGATGCGGGGCTCCAGGCCGAGCTGCTGGAGCTCTGCCTGGCGATGCTGGCCGGGTCCGCCGCCGCCGCGGTGCTGGTCACCCACGACCTGGTCGCGGCCCAGCGGTTCGGGGAGCGGATTGGCGTCCTCGACGCGGGGCGGGTCCTGCAGTTGGACGCTCCCGACGCCGTCGTGGCCCGTCCCGCCTCGCGCCGGGTGGCGGAGCTGGTGGGGTACGGCGGCTTCCTGCCGGACCCCGGGCTTGCGCCCGGCGCCGGCTGGATCGGGGTCCATCCCGACCGGGTGGCGCCGGGGGCGTCCCCGGCCCTGGGCCCGGTCCTGACGGGGACCGTGCGGGGGTGCCATCCCGCGGGCGGCGCCTGGACCGTGACCCTGGCGGTGTCGCCCGGGGGCGAGCCGGTCACCTGCCGCCTCGGCGCGGCCGCCGCGCCCGGCGCTCCCCTGACGGTGACCGTCCTCGACCCCCCGCGGTTCGACGCCGCCGGACGGGCCCGCCGGGCGGCGCCGCCGACTCCGGAGCGCGCCCGTGCCGTCTGAGCCGTCCGGCGGCGAGGCGGCCGGTCGGCTGCGCCTGGCCCGGCTGGCCCACGGCCTCTCCCAGGAGCAGCTGGCGCGGGCCGCGGGGGTGACCCGCCAGGCGGTGGCCGGCATCGAGACCGGGCGCTGGGACCCCTCGCTGCGGGTGGCGCTGCGGCTGGCGGGCGCCCTGGGCACGGGGGTCGAGGCCCTCTTCGGCCCGCCTACGGCGCCACCGCCGGAGCCGGTGGAGCTGGTCGGTGCCCCGCTGCCGGCCGGCCGGCGCCTGCGCACCGCGGTCGTCGGCGATCGCCGGATCGGCTTCCCGCTCTTCGGCGCTCGCGGGCTGGCGATCGGCTTCGAGCCGGCCACCGCGGTGCTGCTGGCGTCGGGTCCGGGGGTCCCGGGCCTGGCCAGCCCGCTGCTGCCGGCGGCGCGGACCCTGGTGGTCGCCGGCTGTGATCCGGCGCTGGCCCTGCTGAGCGGGCCGCTGCAGCGCGGGGACCCCGCGGTGGACCTGCTCTGGTGGCCCTGTGGGACCGACCAGGCGCTGGCGCTCCTCCGCCAGGGGCTCGTCCACGGGGCCGGGGCCCATGGGTCCGAGACCGGCTGGGAGGCCCGGGCCGCCACCTGGCGGGCGGCCGCCCGGGGCGGCGTGGACGTGGTCGGCCTTGCCGGCTGGCGGGAGGGCTGGCTCTGGCACCCCCGGCTCGAGGGGCCGATCTCGGCCGCCACGGTCGCCGAGCGCCGGCTGCCCCTGGTCAACCGGGAGCCGGGCGCGGAGGCTCGCCGGGTCCTGGACCGTGAGTGCCGCCGCGGCGGCGTCGACCCCACCGGCCTGCGGGGCTACACGGCCGAGGTCGGCGGGCACCTGCCGGTCGCCGCCGCCATCGCCAGCGGGCTGGCGGCCGTCGGCATCGCCACCGAGCCGGCCGCCCTGGCCTTCGGCCTGGCCTTCGGCGCGCTCACCGCCGAGCGTTCCGACCTCCTCATCCCCCGGGCGCTGCAGGGGACCCCGGAGGTCCAGGCGCTCTACCGGGTGCTGGGCGGGCGGGCGCTGCCCCGCCAGCTGGCGGCGGTCGCCGGCTACGACCCCTCGGTGTGCGGCCGGACCTGACCCCGGGCCCGGGTGGCGGCCGGGCCCGGACCAGGGCCCGCCGGCCGGTCCCGGGGCCCCCGGCCCGGTCGCCCGCGGGGCGCCTCGACCGAGGCCGACGTCGGGCTCGATGCGCGACCAGCCCCCTCGCTCCTTCCCCGGGCCGTTGGCGGGCGCCCGACCGCCGGTCGTGGGACCCACACCTTGACGCCCTCCATCGTTTTGTGCAGACTGCACGTAAGCGCTTACGTTGGTTGGCCCTTTGGAGGCAACCGTGGGTGGCGTCACGATCTACCGGGTCGCCGAGCACGCTGCGGTCTCGATCGCCAGCGTGTCCCGGGTCGTGCACGGGCAGCCCGGCGTCTCGGCCGAGACCCGGCGGCGGATCCAGGCCAGCATGCGGGAGCTGGGCTACGTGCCCAACGACGCGGCCCAGGGACTGGCGGGCCGCCGGCACGGGGTGGTCGGCCTGGTCTTCGCGGACCTCGACGATCCCAGCGAGGAGGCCGGCCACGAGTCCCTGCTCTACAGCGACGAGATCATCCGGGGAGCCGAACGCGCCGCCCGCGCCCACGGGCACTCGGTCCTCCTGGTGGCGACCCACGCCGAGGGCAGCCGCGACCGCCTGATCTCGCTCGTCGGCAAGATGGACGCCCTGGTGATCCTGGCCGGGAGCGTGCCCACGGCGGACATCCGCCTGCTGTCCCGTCTGGTGCCGGTGGCGCTGCTGGCTGCGGAACGCCGTGTCGGCGCGGTCGATCAGGTCCGGGCCGACAACGCGGCCGGGATGCGGGCCGTCGTCGACCACCTGATCTCCGGGCACGGGTTTGGCGACCTGGCCTTCATTGGCGGCCCGGAGGCCTCGCCCGACGCCAAGGCCCGATTCCGCGGCTACCAGGCGGCCCGCCTGGGGGCGGGCCTGGCCCCCGCCCCCCGTCCGGACGTGACCGAGGACTTCACGGAGCGGGGCGGGCGCCAGGCCCTCCGGCGCCTGCTGTCCCGGCGCGCCCACCCCCCGCGGGCGATCGTGGCGTCCAACGATCAGATGGCGGTGGGCGCCATCGGCGCCCTCACCGCGAAGGGCCTGCGGGTCCCGGACGACGTGGCGGTCACCGGGTTCGACGACATCCAACTGGCGCGCCTGCTCACGCCCGGGCTCACCACCGTGCATCAACCGATGCGTCAACTGGGCCAGGAGTGCGTGCATGCGCTGCTGGCCCGGATCGGGAACCCCGACGCCGAACCCGCGAACGTGCTCCTGCCCACGCACCTGGTGGTTCGCACCAGTTGCGGATGCCCACCGTCGGGCCCGTCATCCGACACCCGCGTCGACGTCCCCGCCCACGAGGAGACCCCGCATGGCTGAACTGGATAGCGCCGCTCGCACCGACTGGGAGCGACGGGTCCACCAGCGCACCACCACCTCCGCCGACGTCGCGCGGGGCCGGCCCCTGCCCGAGGTCACCGATCTCTCCGTCAGCGGTGGCGCCGGGCACGTGCTGCTGCGCTGGGACCCCGTGCCCGGCGCCACCGGCTACGCCATCGACCGGCGCACCGGCGCGGCCCCCGAGCCTCGGCGACTGCGGTACGCCGACGCGGACGTGTCGGCGGTGGTGGGCCCGGTCTTCGCCGACACCGACGTGTTGGCCGGGCAGACCTACCACTACCGGGTGCGGGCGCTGGCCGCGGTGGACGGCGTCGATGGGCTGGGGGAGGCCTGGGTCGCCGGATCCTGCCACCCCCAGCCGCCGACCCCACCGGTCGTCGAGGTGCGGGTCGACGCCTCCCGGGTCACGGGGCCGCTGGACCGGGTCTGGCACATGATCGGCTCGGAGCGTCTGTCCCAGGTCTTCGCGGGGCAGGACTCGGCTGGCAACGCCATCGGTGGCGAGTTCACCGAGGCCCTCCGCCTGGCCCGCCGGGAGCTCGGGGTGACCACCGTCCGCGCCCACGCCCTGCTCCACGACGACCTGCAGGTCGCGACCCGGGACGCCGACGGTGGCCTGCGCTTCGACTTCACCGGGGTTGACCGCGTCTACGACCGCGTCCTGTCGACCGGCCTGCGGCCGATCGTGGAACTCTCCTTCATGCCCCGGGCCCTGGCCTCGGAGGCCAAGGCCACGGTCTTCGACTACCGCGGGATCATCTCGCCCCCGGCGGATTGGGCGGAGTGGGAGAGCCTGGTGGTGGCCCTGGTCTCTCATCTGGTGGATCGCTACGGCCTGGCGGAGGTGGCGCGGTGGGCCTTCGAGGTCTGGAACGAGCCCAATCTGGCCGTGTTCTGGACGGCGGACCGGGCGGCGTACTTCCACCTCTACGAGGTCAGCGCGCGGGCGGTCAAGTCCGTGCATGCCGACCTGCGGGTGGGGGGGCCGGCCACGGCCGCGGGCGACTGGCTGGAAGCGTTCGTGGACTACGTGCAGGAGCACGACCTGCCCTTGGACTTCCTCTCCACCCACAGCTACGGCAGCCTGCCCATCGACCCCGGCCCCCTGCTGGCGCGCTGCGGGCGGGCCTCGACCGAGATCTGGTGGACGGAGTGGGGCGTCAGCCCGACGCACTTCGGGCCGATGCATGACGGGGCTTTCGGCGTCCCCTTCATCCTCTCCGGCCTGAAGTCGGCCCAGGGCCGCCTGCAGGCCCTGGCCTACTGGGTCGTCAGCGACCACTTCGAAGAGCTGGGCCGTCCCCCGCGGCTGTTCCACAACGGGTTCGGCCTGCTCACGGTCGGCAACCTGAGGAAGCCCCGCTTCTGGGCCCTGCGGCTGGCCGAGGAGATGGGCGACCGCATCCTCGCCAGCCAGGTCTCCGGCGACGGGGCCCAGGGCCTGGTGGAGTCGTGGGCGTCGCTGCATGACGACGGCACCATCGACGTGCTGATCTGGAACGGCACCCGCAACGGCGAGCACCACGCGGGCGCTCCGGCGCTTGACCGGGTGATCAACCTCTCCATCGGCGGGCTGTCGCCCACCTCGTACCGCGTCGAGATCAGCCGCGTCGACGCCAGCCACTCCAACATCGCCCAGGCGCCGGACGCGGCGGCGGTGTGGCCCGACGCCGCCGGCTGGCAGCGCCTCCGCGAGCTGGATCGGCTCTTCACCGAGCCGGGCCCCGATGTCCGCGGCGATCAGGATCCACTCCCGATCGCCTTGCCCCTGCCGATGCCCGGGGCGGTGCGGGTGCGCCTGACCCCGGACTCCAGACGGAGGTGACGCTTATCTGACGCTTGTCCGCCCGCGGTCCCGTCCCGATCCATCTCGCCAGATCTCAAGGAGGAAATCATGAAGCTGACACCCTTCCGCACCCCGTCCCCACCGGGGGGGCAACGGGCGCGGGGCCTGACTCGCGCGGCCGCCGGCGTGGCCCTGCTGGGCCTCAGCGTCACCGCCTGCGCCGGCGGGGCCTCGTCCACCACCGGGCCGTCCCGGTCCGCGGCCAGCACGACCCTGACCATCGGCGTGGACAACGGCTCCCCGACCTTCCAGGAAAACTTCAACCCCTACTCTCCGAGCCAGCGCATCGGCACCACCTACATGTACGAGCCGCTGGAGTTCGTCAATCCCCTGAACGGGGCCTACACCCCGTTCCTGGCCACCGGGCATCAGTGGGTGAACAGCACCACCCTGACCTTCACCATCCGCAGCGGGATGAAGTGGAGCAACGGCCAGCCGATCACCCCGGCCGACGTCGTCTTCACCTTCGACCTCCTGAAGAAGTACCCGGCCCTCGACGGCGCCGGCATCTGGAGTCATGTGACCTCGGTGACGGCCAGTGGCCAGGTGGTGACCTTCACCTTCTCCAGCCCCGACGTGCCCTTCGCCCAGTCCATCGCCGGCACGTTGATCCTGCCCCAGTCGGTGTGGTCGAAGGTGCCCAACCCGGCCACCTTCACCAACAGCGCCCCGGTGGTGTCGGGGCCCTACGTGCTCTCCTCGTTCACGCCCAACCAGTACGTGCTCAAGAAGAACCCGCGGTGCTGGCAGGCGGCCCAGGTCGCGGCCACGGCCCTGAAGTTCCCGGCCCTGACCGGCAACACCACGTCCCAACTGGTCCTCTCGCGCGGTGGGTATGACTGGGCCACCCTCTTCGTCCCCAGCGTGACCAAGACCTGGGTCAACCCGGCCCCGCGGTACCACCACTACTGGTTCCCGCCCGGCGGGGTCATCGCCTTGTTCCTGAACCTGGCCAAGGCTCCCTTCAACAACCTGCACTTCCGCCTGGGCCTGTCGTACGCGCTCAACCGCGGGCTGATCGCGACCCAGGCCGAGAACGGCTACGTGCACCCGGCGGTGCAGACCGGGCTCCTGCTGCCCAACGAGCAGAAGTGGGTGGACGCGGCGATCCCCAACGGAGGTCTGATCAGTCAGAACCTGCCGGCCGCCAAGGCGCAGTTCGCCAAGGCCGGATTCACCGAGCGCAATGGCAAGCTCGTGGGTCGCAACGGGCAGCAGGTCGCCTTCACCATCATCCTCCCCAGCGGCTTCAGCGACTGGCTGCGGGGGGCTCAGGCCATCCTCAGCGAGCTGGGCCACGTGGGCATCGCGGTCCGGATCCAGACGCCGCAGTACGGTGCCTACTACAGCGACATGTCCAGCGGGGGCTACCAGGGCGCGATCGCGGCCTACGGTGGCTCCGGCAGCCCGGCGATCGACATGAACAGCCTGCTGTCCAGCACCTTCACGGCGCCGCTGGGCAAGCCGGCGGGATCCAACAGCGAGCGCTGGTCCAGTCCCGCGACCGACGCCCTCCTCTCCCGGTTGCTGTCTGCCACCTCGACCCAGGCCCAGCAGGCTGCCGTCAACGCCCTGCAGGAGGTGATGTACACGCGCATCCCCGTGGTGTCGCTGTGGTACGGGGCCACCTGGGGTGAGTACAGCACCCAGAACTTCACCGGCTGGCCGTCGGCCAGCAACCCCTACGCGCCCCCGGCGCCGTACGGTTCCGCGCCGCTTATGATCGTGACCCATCTCGTCGCCCGACACTGAGCGCAGAGGACCCCCGGGGCTCGCGCCCCGGGGGTCCGACGCCCCGGGTCCTGGCCCGACCGTGGAGACGCCGTGAGATATGCCCTGCGCCGCATCGTCCTGTTCCTGCTCACGCTGTGGGCGGCGGTGACCATCAACTTCCTCATCCCCCGGCTGATGCCCGGCAGCCCGGCGGAGGCGGCGGTGGGCAAGTTCGCGGGCCGCGGGCCGGTGAGCACCTCCCAGGTCCGGGCCATCGAGATCATGCTGGGGGTGCCCAAGGGCTCGCTGTGGAGCCAGTACCAGGCCTACCTGGTGAACATGGCCCACTTCCGCTTCGGGATCAGCTACACCTTCTTCCCCCAGAGCGTCTCGAGCCTGATCGCCCAGGCCCTGCCCTGGACCCTGGGCCTGGTGGGGATCATGACCATCGTGGCCTTCTCCGTCGGCACCCTGCTGGGGGTGCTGGTGGCGTGGCGGAGGGGCCGGATGACCGACACCGTGGGGACTGTCGGGTTCACCCTGATGTCCGCCTTTCCCTACTTCTGGACGGCCCTCCTGCTCCTGTTCGTCTGCGGCTTCGTGCTCAACTGGTTCCCCATCAACGGCGGCTACAGCGCCGGCCAGACGCCCAACCTGAGCGTGGGCTTCATCGGGAGTGCCGCCGACCACAGCGTGCTGCCGGCGATCACCATCGTCATCTCCAGCCTGGGCGGCTGGCTGCTGGGGATGCGGAACAACATGATCAACACCCTGGCCGAGGACTTCATCGTCTTCGCCGAGGCCAACGGCATCCGCTCCCGCACCATCGCTCTGCGCTACGCCGCGCGCAACGCCATCCTCCCCAATCTGACCGCCTTCGGCATGGCCCTCGGCATGGTCGTCGGCGGCTCCGTGCTGGTGGAGGTGGTCTTCGGGTATCCCGGCGTCGGGTCGCTCCTGTACACCGCGGTGGTCAATGAGGACTATCCCCTGATGCAGGCCCTCTTCCTCTTCATCACCGTCAGCGTGCTGGTGGCCAACTTCGTGGTCGACCTCTTCTACGGGGTCCTCGATCCGCGGGTGCGGACGTGAGGGGGGCGGGGACCCGGCCGGGGGGCCTGGGGCCCGGGTTGGCCGGCCAGGCCGGGCCGCCCCGGGGCCCGCGGCCGCCGGGCGGCCTGCTGGTGCTGGCCCGGGCGATCCGCTCCCTGTGGGGCGACGGGCGGGCGCGGCTGGGGATGCTCACCATCCTGGCCTTCGTGCTGGTCGCGGCCCTGGCCCCGGTGCTGGCCCCGTACTCCCCGACCAACGCCTCCTTCGCCGACTCGCTGGGCCCGAGCGCCAGGCACCTGCTGGGGACCACGGGCACCGGCCAGGACGTGCTGTCGCAGGTGCTCTACGGCAGCCGGATCTCGTTGCTGGTGGCCATGTGCGCGGGGACCTTCGCCACCCTGATCGCGGTGACCGTGGGCCTGCTGGCCGGTTACCTGCGGGGCGTGGTGGAGGAGGTGTTGGGGTTCGCCACCAACGTGATGCTGGTCATCCCCGGGCTGCCCCTGATGATCGTGCTGGCGACGTACGTGCCGGGCCGGGGGATCAGCGTCATCATCCTCGTGATCGTGCTGACCGGGTGGGCCTGGGGCGCGCGGGTGCTGCGTTCGCAGACGGCGAGCCTGCGGTCACGGGACTTTGTGCTGGCGGCGCAGCTGTCCGGCGACAGGACCTGGCGGATCGTCTTCCACGAGATCCTGCCCAACATGACCTCGCTGGTCGCGGCCAGCTTCTTCGCGGCGGCGACCGCGGGCGTGCTGGCCGAGGCGGGCCTGGAGTTCTTGGGGCTGGGCAATCCGTCCACGGTCAGCTGGGGCACCATGCTGTACTGGGCCCAGAACACCAGCGCCCTGCTCACCGGGCAGTGGATCCAGGTGTTCGCGCCTGGACTGTGCATCGGCCTGCTGGCGGCGTCGCTGGCCCTTGTCAACTTCGGGGTGGACAGCTTGTCGAACCCTCGACTCCGGGAGCGGTGATGGCCCTGCTGGAGGCGCGGGGGGTGGACATCGTCTACCGGCCGCCGCTGGGCCCGCCCATCCTGGCGGTGCGGGACGTGTCGCTGAGCGTGGACACCGGCGAGTTCGTGGGCCTGGTCGGGGAGTCGGGCTGCGGCAAGTCGACCCTGGGCTACGCGCTGACCCGGATGCTGCGGCCGCCCGCCCACCAGACCGGTGGCCGGGTGATGTTCGACGGGCACGATGTGACGGATCTCCGGGGAGAGGCCCTGCGGCGCCTGCGCCGGCGGGGGCTCGGGCTGGTGCTGCAGTCGGGGATGAACGCCCTGAACCCGGTCCGCCAGATCGGCAAGCACTTCGGCGACGTGATGGCGGGGGATGGGAGTTCGCGTCGCGGGGAGCGCCAGGACCGGATGCGCTCGCTCCTGGAGCAGGTGGGCCTCGACGCCTCGGTGCTGGCCCGGTATCCCCACGAGCTGTCGGGTGGCATGCGCCAACGGGTGGCGATCGCCCTGGTGCTGAGCCTCGAGCCCCGGCTGATCGTCTTCGACGAGCCGACGACGGCTCTGGACGTGCTGGTGCAGGCGGCCGTCATGGACACCATCCGGTCCCTGCAGCGGGCGACCGGGTTCAGCGCGCTCATGATCAGCCACGATTTGGGCCTGGTGGCGAACGCCACCGACCGGATCGTGGTGATGTACGCCGGCCGGATCGTGGAGGACCGGGCGGCGCGGACCGTGGTGACGGAGGCACGGCACCCCTACACCCGGGCGCTGCTGGGCTGCTACGGGGACCCGCGGGCTGACAGCGTCGAGCTGCGCGGCATTCCCGGGGCGCCCCCCGACCTGAGCCGGCAGGCAGCGGGGTGCGCCTACGCGCCCCGCTGCGGGCTGGCCCAGGAGCGCTGCTGGCAGGAGGAGCCGGCCCTGCGCCGGGTGGGCGAGGCGTGGGTCTCCTGCCACCGCGCCGAGGAGCCGGAGGCGGCCCCGACCGCCGAGGCGGGCCCGGCGCCGGGCGCCGCCACGGTCCGGGGATAGGGGCCGTGAGCGCCGGGCGCAGCCTGGAGGTCCGTGACGTCGCCAAGGCATTTCGGGCCCGGGGCAGTCGGGGCGTCTCGGTCCAGGCCCTCCGGGGGGTGAGCCTGCGGGTGGAGCCCGGCGAGGCGGTGGGCCTGGTCGGCGCGAGCGGGTCCGGGAAGACCACCCTCGCCCTGCTGGTCCTGGCCGCACAGCGGCCCAGCCGGGGGAGCATCTTCTTCGGGGAGACGCGGGTGGAGCGCCTGCGCGGACGCGCCTTGCGGGCGTACCGCCGCGACGTCCAGTACGTCTTTCAGGATCCGTACGCCGCGCTCAACCCGCTCCACACGGTGGCCTACGCCTTGGCCCGACCCCTTGCCAACCTCCGCGGCCTGCCGGACCGCGACCTGCCCCAGGAGGCGGCGGCGCTGCTGGAGCGGGTGGGACTGGGCCCGGCGGAGCAGTTCCTGCCCAAGCTTCCCCACCAGCTCTCGGGAGGCCAGCGTCAGCGGGTGGTCATCGCGCGCGCCCTGGCCAGCCGACCCAAGCTCCTGGTGGCCGACGAGCCGGTCTCCATGCTCGACGTGTCCCTGCGAGCGGAGATCCTGGCCCTGTTGAAGGACCTGCAGACCTCCGAGGGCCTCAGCATGCTGTACATCACCCACGACCTGCTGAGCGCCCGGGTGGCGACCAGCCGCTTGGTGGTGCTGGAGCGGGGGCTGGTGGTCGAGGAGGGGCCCACCGTGCACGTCCTCCAGCATCCGCAGCACCCCTACACCCGCCGGCTGATCGATGCCGTCCCGAAGCTGACCTCCGGTGGCGACGTGGACGGGGTCAGCGGGGGTCAGCGAGCGGCGCCGGGCGGTCGCACGGAGGGCGGCGAGGAGCCCGGTGCCGGGGGGGCTGGGGCCTGACGCGCGCCGCGGTCCCCCGGGGGGACGGGCGCCCGGCCGGTCCGGGCGGCGGCGCTGCTCTTGGGCGCGGGCCCGGAGCGCGCCGTCCCGGCTACGGGTCGAGATCCCACAGGAGCCGGTAGTAGCGGATGCGCTGGGGGTCGGCGGCGACGCCGTAGGCGGCCAGGAGCTGGTCCTCCCAGCCCGGGCCGTAGTTCCAGGTCACGCTCCAGGTGGCGACCGCGAGGTCGGCCCAGCGGTCGCCGACCCCCAGGCTGCCGAGGTCGACGTGGCCCGACCACCGTCCCCGCCCGGTGAGCAGGGTGTTGGGCGCGCAGGCGTCGCCGTGGCAGACCACCAGCCGGTCGACGGGCGGGACCGCTCCCAGGCGGCCAAGGGCCTGCCCCACCGTGAGCCGTCGGTGCTCGGGGTGCCACTGCCCAGGGTCGATGCCGCCCCGGGCGGCCCGCCCCCGGGCGTCCGCCAGGCGCTCCGCGGCGGACCAGCTGAACGGGCACCGGTCGGGGGGCAGCGCGTCGTGGAGGGCGCGCAGCCCGTGGCCGATCGCGGCCACCGCCAGCGGCGGCGCCCGCCGCCAGCGCTCGGCCACCGCC
>JAKABB010000031.1 GCA_021802045.1 bacterium | reverse complement strand
CCGGTAGCCACCGCCGGTGAGCGCCAGCGACCCGGCCGCGATCCCGATGGCGGCGGTGCGCCTGCTCCTCGCCACCAATCCGCTGCCGATGTGGATCTACGACCTGGAGACCCTGCGGTTCCTGGAGGTCAACCAGGCCGCCATCAGCCGCTACGGCTACTCCCGGGCCGACTTCCTGCAGCGGCGCATCACCGACATCCGCCCTGAGGAGGAGAGGGAGGCGCTGGAGCGGGACCTGAGCAGCCCCCGTCCCCCCTTCCAGGCATCTGGACCCTGGCACCACCGCACCGCCGACGGCCGGGTGCTGACCGTCCTGATCTCCTCCCATCTGCTCACCTGGGACGGGCGGCCGGCGGCGTTCGTCACCGTGGAGGTGCGCCCGGACCCGGCCCACCCGGCCGAGGGCCCCCCGGCCGTCGACGACCCCCTGCGCGCCCTCCCCGGCGATGCCGCCCTGATCCAGCGCACGGCGGCCGCCCTGGCGCGGATGACCGCCACCGGCAGGGCGCCCACCCTTCTCCTCCTGGATGTCGACACCCCCGAGGACGTGGTCGCTGGCCTGGGCGCCAGCGGCTTCGGGGCCCTGCTGCGCGACCTGACCCAGCGCCTGGCCCCGCACTGCCCGGGCGGCCTCCACCGCGTGGGCGGCACCAGCTTCGGAGCCCTCTTCGAGGACGCCGATGAGGGCCAGCCGATGGCGGCGGCGACGGCATTGCTGGTGGCGGCCGGCCAGCCCACCGAGCTCGCGGGCGTCGGCCCGATCACCCTGTCGGCCTCGATCGGCCTGCGCACCGCCGGGCCGGAGGACCATGACGCGGTGACCCTGCTGGCCGACGCCGGCCTGGCGATGCGGCTGGCCAGCCGGCAGGGTGGGGGACGGATCGTGGCCCACGACCTGAGCCTGCACCGCGTGCGGGCCGAACGCTTCGGCGTCGAGCAGGCCCTGCGGGCCGCCCTGCGGGCCCGCCAGTTCCGCCTCCACTACCAGCCCGTCGTGGAGCTCGGCAGCGGGCGGGTCGAGGGCCTGGAGGCGCTGCTGCGCTGGCAGCGGCCCGGGCACGGGCTGGTCGGTCCCGACGCGGTGATCGCGGCCGCCGAGGCCTCCGGGCTGATCGTGCCCATCGGCCGCTGGGTGATGGAGCGGGCCGTGACCGACGCCGCCACCGTGCGGGACCAGCTCCCCGCCGCGACGATGGCCGTCAACCTCTCGGCCCACCAGCTCGGCGACGAGGGCCTGCGGGAGCACCTGGTCGAGGCCTGCCGGCGGGCCGGCATCCCCGCCTCGGCGCTCTGCCTGGAGCTGACCGAGACCGCCTTCGTCGGCGCGGGTGGGGACGACAGCCTCTCCCACCACGCCCGCCTGCTGTCCCTGCGGGCCACCGGCGCCACCCTGGCGATCGACGACTTCGGGACCGGCTACTCCGCCCTCAGCTACCTGCGCCACCTGCCCGTCGACGTCGTCAAGATCGACCGCAGCTTCGTGACCGGGTTCACCGAGAACGCCGCCGACGCCATCCTGGTGGAGGCGATCATCCGGCTGGCGCACGCGCTGGGGCTGCGGGTCGTAGCCGAGGGGGTCGAGACCAGGGCCCAGGCCACCGCCCTGCGAGAGCTGGGAGCGGACGCGGCCCAGGGCTACCTCTTCGCGCGCCCGGCCCCGCTGGCGTCGGTCCTGGCGGACCTGGCCTCCGGGGCCCTGGAGGGCCTGCGCGCCTGAGACCGGCCGGAGCGGCCGGGCCGCGCCCCGGTGCCGGTGGACGGCGAGCCCGGTCCCTGGCTGCCCGGGGTCGCGGTGGGCGGTCCGCACCGAGGGCCAGCCGCCCGCGCCTGCCCGGGCTGATCACGGCCGGCGCGGCCGAGCCGGCCCCCTGCTGGGGGAGCGCCGGCTGGCCAGCGCTCCAGGGCCCCCCGGCGGGCTGGCCCCCAGGGGTGCCGGCGACCACGCCGAGCCCCCGCCGGGGCTGATCCGGGCGGCGGGCCCAGCGCCGGGCAGCCCCTCCGCCGAGGGCGCGGCGTCCACCAGCAGGTCGACGCCCGGGGCCAGGCGGCCCCACTCGGTGCGGACGTGGGCTGCAACCCCGTGCGACACCACGGGCCCCTGCTCCCCGTCCCCCCCGGCAGCCGGCCCGGCCCCTGGCGGTGCGGGCCCACCGCGCCCGAGCCCGGCGGCGGGCCCTGCGTTCAGTCGCCCGCCGCTCGGTCCTCCTCCCCGGCGAGCCAGCGCCGGACGGCCTCGGTGTGCTCGCCCAGCCCGGGCGGCGGCCGGCTGGGCACCGGGGCCGCCTGGGCACCGCCCTGGAAGCGCAGCGGGCTGCCGGGCAGCCGGATCCGGCCCAGGCTCGGGTGCTCGACCTCCAGGACCAGGCCCTGGGCGGCCACCTGGGGCGAGGCGTAGACCTCATCCATCCGCCGCACCTCCCCCGCCGGGATCCCGGCCGCCTCCAGCTCGGCGAGCCAGGCCGCGGGCGGCCGCGTGGCCAGCCGGGCCTCGATCAGCTCCACCAGGGCCGCCCGGTGCCGCACCCGGTCCTGGTTGCGCCGGAAGCGGGGCTCGGCCGGGTCCAGCCCCAGCAGGCCGGCCAGCCGGACCCACTGGGCCTCCGTCCCCACCCCCAGCTGCAGCACCCGCTCGCCGCACCGGAAGGTCCCGTAGGGGGCGATCTGCGGATGATGGTTGCCGGTCGGCTCCGGCACCTCCCCCGCCACCAGCCAGCAGGTGCCCTGGTAGACGTGGCTGCCGATCGCGGCCGCCAGCAGCGAGGTGTGGACCTGCTGGCCCCGCCCGGTTTGCTCGCGCTCCTGCAGCGCCGCCAGCACCCCCACCGCCCCGAAGGCCCCGGCCAGGACGTCCACCACCGGCACCCCGATCCGGGTGGGGTGCTGGGGGTCCGGACCGGTCACGCTCATCAGGCCACCCTCCCCCTGGAGGATGTGGTCGTACCCGGCCCGGGCGGCCTCCGGCCCGTCGGGGCCGAACCCCGTCACGGAGAGGTGGACCAGGCGGGGGTTGAGCGCCTCCAGCGCCGCGGCATCGAGCCCAAGGCGCTCCATCACCCCCGGCCGGAAGTTCTCCACCAGGACGTCGGCCCGGCGGAGGAGGGCCAGGAGCGTCTCCCGGTCCTGGGGTCGGCGGAAGTCGAGCGCCACCGACTCCTTGTTGCGGTTGACGCTGAGGAAGTAGGTGCTCTCCCGGGCCCCCTCGGGCCCGACGAACGGCGGCCCCCACTGGCGGGTGCTGTCACCGTCGGGGTGCTCAACCTTGATGACGCGGGCGCCGAGGTCCCCCAGCAGCATCGTGGCGTAGGGCCCGGCCAGCACCCGCGAGCAGTCCACGACCAGCAGCCCCGCCAGGGGCGCGGCCGCGCTCACCGGCCGGTCCCGACGGGGTCGAAGCGGAAGGTGCGGGTCGCCACCACCAGCGCCAGCAGCCCGCACCCGGCCAGCACCGCCAGGTCGATCGTGACCGCGCCGAGGGGCCGGCCCTCGGACATCAGGGAGCGCAGGCCGTCGGAGAAGTACCGCAGCGGCATGAACAGGGCCAGCCGCTGCAGCCACAGCGGCGAGGCCGAGATGGGGAAGAAGATGCCGGCCATGAACAGCTGGGGCAGGGAGAAGAGGTTGCCGATGGTGATCGCGGCCCGGTCGTCGTGGGCGATGCCGGCGACGACGAAGCCGAAGGCGACAAAGCACAGCGACCCCAGGAAGAGGACCAGCGCCAGCCCCAGCGGGTCCGAGCCTATTCCCACCCCGTAGACCAGGTGGGCCGCGCCCAGCAGCACCACCACCTGGACCGCCACCAGCACCAGCTGGGAGGCGATCTGGGCCAGCAGGAAGAGCCAGGTGGGGACCGGCGCCGCCCGCAACCGCCGCAGGGTGCCCCGCTGCCGGTCCGCCACCATGCGCGCCCCGGCCCCGAGCAGACCGGCGACCAGCACCGCGTAGGCCACCACCCCCGGGGTGAGGTACTGGATGTAATTGCTGCTGGCCTGGCTGCCCGTGCGCGTCGACCCGCGGGGCTGGACCGTGCTCACCACCGGCACGGCGGCGGGGGCGGTGCGGAGCAGGGCCTGGTTGACCGCGGCCACCGCGGCCTCGGCGGCGGCGGTGAAGGCGCCGTTGTTGGAGACGTTGGCCGCGTTGAGCACGACCGAGACCCGCCGCGAGGCCCCGGCGGTCGCCGCTCCCGGGATGACCACCGCGAAGTCGTCCCGCCCCCCGGCGACGGCGCGCCGGGCGCCGGCGGCGCTGAGGACCGTGAGGTGGTAGGAATGGCGGGGCAGGGCCCGGTGCAGGACCTGCACCAGGGCCGGGGGCCCGGCCACCGCGACCTGGGTGGGCCGGCCCTGGAAGAGGCCGCCGAAGATGAGGATCATCATCAGGGGCACCAGGAAGTTGAAGACCAGCAGCTGGCGGTTGCGGGCCATGATGACCAGGTTCATCCGCAGCAGGCTGCGGAAGACGTCCACCGCCCCGCCGCCCCGGGGCACCGCCCAGCCCCCCAGGCCCAGACGCCCGGCCCCTGGCTCGGTCACGCGGCCGTCTCGGTCCCGGTGGCGATGTGCCGCCCGGTCCGGGCCAGGAAGACGTCCTCCAGGGTCGGCCCCTGGACCGTGACCCCCCGCAGCCCGGCCTGGCCCAGGCGAGCGGTGAGGGCGGTCAACACCGCACCGGCGTCGCCGGTGCGCAGCCGCCAGCGATCTCCCTCCATCGCCGCATCGTCCACCCCCGCCAGGGTCCCGAGGGCCGCCCCGGCCGGCGCCAGGACGCTCACCGTCACCGCGCCCCCCAGCTCGGCGATGAGGGCCGCCGGCGACCCCTGGGCGATCACCTGGCCCTGGTCCACGATTACCACCCGGCTGGCCAGCGCCTCCGCCTCCTCGATGTAGTGGGTGGTGAGCAGGAGGGTGCGCCCCTCCTCGTGCAGTTGGCGCACCAGGGCCCAGGTCTCCCGGCGGCTCTGGGGATCGAGCCCCGTCGTCGGCTCATCGAGGATCACCAGGTCCGGGTCGTTGCAGAGGGCCAGGGCCAGTTGGAGGCGGCGCTTCTGCCCCCCGGAGAGCCCCCCGGTCCGCCGCCCGCCCAGGCCGGCCAGGCCGGTGAGCTGAAGCAGACGCTCGGCGTCCAGGCTGTAGCCGTAGAGGCGGGCGAAGAAGCCCAGGATCTCCCGGCAGGTGAGCTCCTCGTAGAGCGCCCCCTCCTGCAGCTGGACCCCCACCCGCCGCCGGGCTCGCTGGGGGGACAGCCCCAAGACCCTGACCGACCCTGCGTCCGGGTCTCGTAGTCCCTCGACCACCTCCAGGGTGGTGGTCTTCCCCGCTCCATTGGGTCCCAGGAGGGCAACCAGTTCACCACGAGCCACGGTGAGGCTGAGGTCGCGCACCGCCTCGACGTCGCCGTAGCTCTTGCGCAAGTCGCGGATGTCGACGGCAAGGGGGGCCGCAGGAGGGAGCACGTCCGCAGTCTGCCAGAGTGCCTGGTGCCCCGTCCCCGCGAATCGGACGGCCGGTGTGGCGGACCCAGCGGTGCTGAAAGGCACAGCCCAGATTCCCGGTGGGGCTCCAACCCCTGCCCGGGGTGCAGCCGCCGTCGTGCCGCCGGGCCCCGGCTAGGAGCGTGGGGCAGTACCTCTCTATACGGGGGGAGCGAAGATGGAACACCTGTGCATAAGCTCAACGCCGCCCAGCGACCCAGGCGTGGTCTTCGACATGGGCGAGTCAGCGCTCGACCAGTTCGACGGCGCGGACGCGGATGTCCTGCGGACCGTGTCAACACGCACACGCGCCAGACCCTGATCGAGGCCGAGGTGGCCGCTGTGATCAGGGCTGACCGCCACGAGCGCGCCCCCGACCACCAGGCCCTCTGCAACGGCCACCGCCCACGGACCTTCGACACCCTGGTGGGCCGGCTGACGCTGGGCATCCCCACGCAACGCGAGGGGGTTCCTTCACCCCCTCGCTCCTCGAGCCCCGCAGGCGGTTCGAACGGGCTCGGTGGGCCGTGATCCAAGAGGCCGATGTGCACGGAGTCAGCACCCGCAAGGTAGACGCCCTGGCCGCCGCCTGCGGCCGGGGCGCGGTCTCGAAGAGCGAGGGGGGCTGGATCTGTAGGGAGTTGGGTACCGAGTTGGCAGCCTTCCGGGAGCGGCCGCTCGACGACGGGGCCTACCCGTACCTGTGGCTTGACGCCACCGACAAGAAGGTGCGCGAAGGGGACCGGATCGTCAGCCAAGCCGTCGTGGTGGCCATCCGCGTCCGCGAAACCGGTGAGCAGCAGGTCCTAGGTGTGGCGGCGGGTGCCAGTGAGACGGAGGTCTTCTGGCTGGCCTGCTTCCGGGTGCTGCGGGTGGCAGGCCTGTCTGGGACCCGGCTGGTGGTCTCCGGTGCCCACCAGCAGCTGCGCAAGGCTGTGGCCCAGTACTTCGTGGAGGCCAGCTGGCAACGTGGCAAAGAATCACTTCCTGCGCAACATCGCGGCCGCGGTGCCTCGGACCCACGCCCCGGCCGTGCTGGCCCTGGCAAAGACCATCTTCGTCCAGCCGACCGCCGAGACCGTCCACTTCGCGGTCGCCACGTCGTGACGCTGCTGACACCGTGTTTCCCCGCGGCGATCACCCAGTTCCAAGAGATGGAGGCCGATGTCCTCGCCTATCTGGGTTTCCCCGCCGAACACTGGCGCTCGATCTCCAGCCCCAACGCGATCGAGCGCGTCAACGCAGAGATCGACCACCGGACCAGGGTGGTAGGCATCTTCCTCAACGCCGCGGCCCTCTTGCGGCTGACCACCGCCGTCTTGCAGGAGCAGCACGACGAGTGGCCGGACGCCCGCCGCATCTTCTCCCAGCAGTCCATGGCCCTGCTGCGCCCCGACTCGACGCCCGGTCTCACAACCCGCTCACGGAGGGCCTCGCCGCCTACCTCCCGATTCCCCTGTCCCCGGGAACTCACTCCCTCTTGCACCACAAGCGGGGCTTGACCGTGGTCCCGCCCGAGGGCCGTGATACCCTGCTGCGGTTAGGGGGCCGTGTCGCCACCAGCTGCCTGCAGGGTCCGCACGCGGATCCCAGGCCGTGCGGTCTGCGGGTGAGAGGTGATGACTGTTGGGGAGGCGCAGCAGTTCTTCCGGGGTGCGGGACAGCCCACGTCCAGCCTGGCCCTGGGTACGCCGGCCCATTGCGGGGCCAGACGTACCGGCACTGCCAACTGCCGCGGCGCCCCTGCAGCGACACGACTCGCCGCCACGGGCGCAGCCTCGACTCCCCGACGGCCGGCGGCGGGCAGGCTGCTGGCACCGGCCTCCGGCTGCTTGCTCTGCCCCTCGCTGGACAACAGCGCGTCGGCCCAAGACGCGCGTCGCACCAACCATGGCGCACGGTGGTGCTTCCTGCGCTGGCCGGCCCGCTCTGCACCCAAAGCTGGTAGTTGCATCACAGGGTGTTGCTCGTCTCCTCGGTGTCTTCACCGCCCAGTTACCATCTGATCTTGTCCGCGCCTCCTGGCAGACCGCGAACCCGACTCGGAGATGGGCTGCCGTGACCTGGCCGAGAACAATCGCTGCCCTGCTTCGCAAGCACGGTTCTCTTTAGAGGCAGTGGACCGACCTCCAAGGAGCTTCATGACTCCCAGCCCTGCGACCGACGACCCTGCACAAGAACCACTGCCCGCAGCGGCGGCGGTCGCTCACCGGGGTCTGGCCGGCTGGGAGCTTCCCCTTGCCGTCCTCACATATGGCGTCGCCGCTCTGGCTGCGAATTGGCCTGCCTTCCCTGGCGACCCCGCGCTGTTTCGCCAGGGCGATCTCACTCAGGCGGCGTGGTTTATCGCATGGACTCCAGCCGCGTTGCTGCATCACCAGAACCCGTTCTATACGACCTTTCTTAACTATCCTAGGGGGATTGATCTACTGAGGAACACCCTGGCACCTCTTCTTGGCCTCCTAACGACCCCTCTGACGCTTACCGCCGGTCCTGCCGCCAGCGTGAACCTCCTTCTGTGGGCCTCCTTCCCGCTGTCCGCAGGCGCCATGTATGCCCTGGCTCGGCGTTTCGTGCGCTCGCCTCTGGCGGGGTGGGTGGCGGGTGCCATATACGGGTTCTCGCCCTACATGGTCGGGCAGGGTGCGGTGCACCTGAATCTCATGTTCGTGCCGCTCCCACCGCTCATCCTGCTAACCCTAGTTGGCGTCTTGGAGGGCCGGCGACGCAGCGGATGGATCCTCGGTGCGCTCGTTGTGGCCCAGTTCTTCGTCAACCCCGAGGTGTTGGCAACAACGGCGATCGTGGCGACCCTGACCCTGGGGACGTCCGCACTGATGTGCCCGGGGCGTGCCCTGCCGATCCTCCGTCGGAGCTTGCCTCCCGTGGGTCGCGCGGCTCTGGTCGCAGTGCTCTGCCTCAGCTACCCGGTGTGGGTCATGATCGCAGGCCCTTTCCACTACGACGGACCAGTTTTCGCCGGAGGGTTGAGCGCCGATCTGCTGGGGCCGATCGTGCCAACCTCATCTCAACTCCTGGACCCGGGCGGATGGGCGCGCGTAGGCGACTTGCTAGTGCGCGCCAACATCCCGGAGAACGGGAGCTATCTCGGACCGGCACTCTGTGTGTTGCTAGTAGCACTACTGGTTCGGTACTGGCGATCCTGGCGTCTTCGCCTCTGTGCGGCGATGATCGGAGTCTGCTTCGTCTTGTCCCTCGGCCCGCAACTGACTGTCGATGGAGTGAATACCGGCGTAGCTCTGCCTTTCGCGCTGCTGGAGCATCTTCCTCTGCTCGACAACATCCTGACAGTCCGGATCGCCCTCTATGTCGACCTCTACGTGGCGTTGATGGTCGCGTTGGCCATGGACACCATGCTTGCTGACCTAAGTGGTCATATCCCAGCGCGACCGAACCGCTCCCGCGTAGGTCTGTGGGCCTGGTTGGGGTTTGTGGCCACTGTCGCTATTCTCTGCGTCGCCGAGTGGCTGCCGCATTGGCCTTATCCTTCCGCACCGACAGGGGTGCCGGCGTACTTCAGGGCGAGCGCTGTCAGACGCATCCCGGAGGGCACGGTCGCCTTGGTCTCCCCCTACCCATCAGTCGAAGAGGTGCAGCCGATGCTGTGGCGGGCCAGCGCAGCAATGCGCTTTCGGATCCTGGGAGGGTACGGATGGTTCAGAGGAGACCACGGGGCCTCAAGCGACTTCCCGGCGGTGCTCGCCCCCATGCCGGTAGAGAGGTTCTTATGGTGGGGGGTGACCGGGGGAGCCGTGTACCCCGCCGGGCCTGTCCCTCAGTTTGGCCCGAAGCTCATCCGCCGTCTGCGCACCTTCCTCGCTAGGAACCAGGTTGGTGCGGTGCTGTGGACGCCGGTGGGAGCGGAACCCACCGTCACTAGGCGGCTCTTCGTGGCGGCGCTTGGGCCCCCCTCCCAAGTCACGGGGGGCGTCGACGCTTGGTACGACGTGCAGGCGACACTGAAGCGCCAGCGGCAGTAAGGAAGCGGAACGGAATAACCTGTCATGGCGGCCTTGGCCTCATCCCCCCCCCCGCCCCGCCTCTGCCCTCGTGGCGCGGCGGCGTAGACGGACCGGGTGACGAGCTGGCCCCGACTGGCCACGGCGTCGCGAGCCGGGTACACGCAGCGGACTGGCCTGAGCCCCGCGGACCAGCCGCTCGCCACGCGCCAGCGCGACCAGAGCCTCCTGCGGATCCACTGCAGCGCGGCGCCAAGTGCGGCAGCAGCGTCGCCGGACCCGGCCCTCGCGACCAGCGCTTCCACGGTCGCCAACAGCGTGTCGGGCCGGGAGAACCACACCGACCGAAACGACCACAGCTCCAACCCGTCGAAGCGAGCGATCTCGTCGAGGCTGGAGAACCGCCCCGGTGCGGATAGCAGACGCCGTAGTTGAAATCCAGCCCGGCCAGTTTGCGGCACACGGTCTCGTCCCGGGCGGCGCCGAGCGCCTGTCTCAACCCGTCCACGGTGGCGACTCCCAGTTGCCCCAGCAGTCCGATCAGCGTCTCTGGGTGGTAGCGCTCCGCTCTCCCTATGCCAGAAGGCCACCGTTCGGACCGCGAACTCCCGCACAATGCCGGGGTCCTGTCCACCACGCCCACACGCGCACCCCTGCCCGACCACGAATTCCGCGTCAATGGCCCGCGCACCGCGTCATCGCGTCCCCGCCGACGACAATAGAGGCGCGCTACAAACCCCACAGCTGTTTCTGAGGCGGCTCCCACCCAGATCCGCTCAGCTACCGGCCACTGCCCCTCTCCCGGCGACTCTTGGCCCTACTCGCCGCCAGTACAACGTCACCCATGTCCCATTAGCCAGCCGCTGCCGCCACACCTCCCGGAATCCGGCACCCTCGGCTGTCATCGTCGCCCGTGTGTCCGGAGTCACGGTGAACTCAGCTGCCCCTCGGCCGGAGACCGCCACCAGCCAATTCGGGATGCCATACTGGTGCGCGTCAAGCTGCTGCACAAAGCCCATGTGAACCCTTCGAGGATTCCGAAACACGCCCATGGGGAGTAGCTGCCCACGCTGCACTTGAGCCTCCAGCTGCACCGTGTTGGTGTTGAACAGCGGCCCTTCCGTGGCGAAGAAGACGACTGGAAGGTATCCCCGCCTCCCCGCAAAGGTGTACATGAACTCCTCGGCTCGCCTCGAGTCCGTTAGCCACGTCGCGCTCATCGCCCTATTACCCGCACCAGGTTCCCCAAATCTATGCACGTACCGCGAGATGGTGGACGAAGACGACGCCACCACCGCCGGCACCCCGAGAACACTCACGTCCATCGTCGTCGGCGGGACTGTCGGTACGGTCTTCAGCGCAACCACTGCGCCTCCGAACAGACACGCCATCGACACCAGTACCCTCCTCACCCATCTCCCTTGCAAGCACGCCAGCCCAGCGACTCCCAGCACCACGATCACAGGGATCATCGGCAACTCAAACGCCGATCCCTGGTCGCCCGTGCTGCAGAGAGCGGCCAGACACCCGACTGCGACAAGGGTCATCTGCGCTCGCCTGCCGGCCACCATCTGGACCACATCCGGTCGCGCCCCACGCGCTTCAAGCCACGTACTGCTGACTAGCGTGACAAGTCCTACCAGCAGCACCGCCGTCGTAGGCACGTAGAAATCCTTGGAGAGAATGTTCCCCAGTCGTTCCGGCAAGTTCCCGATTAGCAGAATGTGTGAGGATCGGCCGTAGTGGGCGGACGCGCGGCCATACCCGTACTCCGTCAGGTACTGCCACACGTATGACCATTGCGCTGAGTACCACGTCGCGGCTACAGCCACGCCCGTCGCCGGTGTGACTAGGTACCGCAGTAGTCGCCTGCGTCTGTCTCCGGCCTCGGCGAGCACGGCAACCAACCCCACCATCCATAGGACGGCCACGAATGCGATCATCATGGTCCGCGCCAGCAGCGTCAAGCCGCTCAGCACTCCAGCCCCCAGCAACCATCCACGGCGCCGCCCGTTATGCGCCGCGAGGTGCGCCCCGAGCGCTGCTGTGAATGTCGCAGTCGCCGCCACGGCGAACAGGAAGGTGCGAGACTGGTCCACAATCCCAGCACTGCATGCTACAAGTAAAGCTGCCAGGACCGCCCACCACCGGCCCATCGTCTGCCGCGCGAGTAGGTACGTGGCGACAACCAGACCCAAGTACAGTAACTGCAGACTCATCATGAGCTTCAACAGACTGCCGTGTGCGAAGGGATACGCCAGTGCCCCAATGACTGGGACAAGCGGGGCTTGGATGTCGGGGCTTCTCACGGCGGCGACCAATCCCACTACTCCCCCGTGAACCAGAGCCTGTCCGTCGCGGATAGCCCGCTGCAGATATCCCGCCTCGTCGATCGAGTACGGCATCCGCGCGCGGACCGTCCATACCCACCACCCGTTGGCTGCTGACAGGAGGACGGCTGCGCAGCCCAACATCACCTCTGGTGCCCACCGCTCCAGCCACGACTGCCTCCGGTCCGCCTCACGGACGTGACTACCGGCACCCGTCACTCTCGCAGGGCCCACCTCGACTAGAGTCCGATCATGGAGCGATAGACTGAGGCGTACTGACTCGAGTCGTGACGCTCGCGGACCAGAGCGCGACCCCGCTCTCCCATCGCCAGCAAATCTGTCGCAGGCATCGTCAGTAGCTGTGTGAGCGCCACCTCAAGCGCTGATCTGCATCGCGTCTCGAATACCAGTCCGGTCTCTCCGTGCGTAATCAGCTCAGGAACTCCAAAGACGGCGCTTGCCGCGACTGGGAGGCCGAATGCCATCGCCTCTAGTAGAGAGCGGGGCATTGACTCCACATCCGCGGCGCTTATAAGAGCGTCACTGGCGCGGTACCAGACGTTGGTGTCCGTCACCACCGGTTCGACCAGAACTCGGTCCTTCAGACCACTCCAGGCCACGAACTCCTTAAGGGCCCGACTGTATGGTGTCATCAGGTCGCCGACCAGTGCTAGGACCACGGGCTGCTGCAGCGAGGGCGCCGTCCGGGCAAACGCCTCCACTAGCAGCGTTTGGCACTTGCGGGGTTCGATTGTCCCCATGCAGAGAACGACCCTCGAGCCCCCCGACAATCCGAGCCTCCGCCGCGCCGCCTGCTTAGTCACGCGATCGCGATAGCGGTCTATGGCCGCGTTGTCGATTCCGTAAGGAACCACGCGGCTCCGGTCCTTCCCCACAAGGCTGGAAAAGAGCTCTCGAGTAGCCTCTGCCTCGAACACTAGCGCGCTCGCGGCCTGCAGAGCCTGCTGCGCCCGTACCCTGATGTACGGGTGTGGGAGGTCTTCCGGATATCCGGCCATCCAGAAGAGTGGGAGCGGAAAGCTCTCATGAATCGCCCATACGACCGGAAGTCCCAGGCGCATGCCGACGTCAGCCCCGATGAAGGACGGCAAGCTATTGACCAGGATGTGGGTGGCGCCGCACATGCGCGTGTAAGCAACGAGTTCCGCCACCTTGCCTTCGTATTCGTCTGGACTGCCTAGGGGATACCCCGACGTGATGTGGATCGACAGACCCGACCCCTCAAGGATGCGACGCAGGGGGCCGTCGAACGGGGCGACGACTGTGCATGGGAAGTCACGACCGGCCGCCATCTTCTCGAGCAGTTCCGAGAGGTAGAGCTGTCCACCGCCATACCCTAGGTGGTGCGTGAAGGCAAGCACCGAAGGAGCCCGGCTGGGCGACCGGGTTGCGCGTCCAGACAAGGCCTCGGTGCGCCCTCGGAGTACTCGCCCCCGCGCATCGTCGCGCCGGGGGACGCGCCTCGGGGGCCGCATGTTAATCCTAACGGTACCTACCAAGCTCGAGCGATTGCCATGATGTATTGCGTGAGCCTCTATTATCAGCTCATCACTGCTCCGCTCGAACTGGCCCAGATCGAGTAGATACTCAAAACCCGCTAATAGCGCGGCCGGGCTGTTTGATGCCTCTAGAACATCGGCGCGTGGAAGCCCGAGTCGAGCCAGTCCGACACGCTGTCGGTCCACCCAGATTTCCACCATGTCGACACCAGGACTGTCTGTGAGGGTCCAACCTAGCACGCGGAGCGCACCCTGTGCGACTGTCGTGCCAGGGCGTGGCAGGTCGATGGCGCCTCGCACGACTCCTCGGCGAGGCGAGTCCGTAATGCGCACTACGAAGCTGGATATCACCCTGGCGTGCGATAGATCCGCTCCTTGGGCTGCCACGCTGATACTCGCAGTATCGTGGCCATAATCAGAGAGGTCGAGTTGAACCTCGAACCCGCTGTCCAGGAGCCGTGAATCGGCGAAGTGCGCTGCTACGTCCACTCGTCGTCGGCCGACGGTGGCGCTGGCATGGATGCGCCCATCCAGCGTCACAAGCACGCTGTGTGCCGGGTCCATACCCGCAACCGCCCACCCTCGAAGCACGAGCAGCTCGCGTGATACCAACATCCCCTCGGCCGGCCAGTCAACTCTCCCGGTGATCAACGAGTTCGCGGCGTCTCCGCGGGCACGCTCGCGCATCAGAACTCGGAGACCGATCCGCCTCTCCAGATGGGCGACCAGAGCGCGCGGGTGGAATCTGATGAGACGGGCCCTCAAGCAGCGCGAGACCGTTGGCCCGAAGGGACGGTCACCTCGAACAGAGCCGGAGGTATCCTCGCCGCGGAATTCAACGCGAGTGCCACTGGGTGGACCACAAGCCCCGTTCGCGGCTGCGACTCTAGCGGGCTGCCCCCCCTCGAGCGGAGCGCGCGGAGCCTTCCCCAAGATGCTCGGGAAGGGCGAGGCCGGATGAGAGGAGGGGTTTGGATGTGTGTACCGGGCCGCCCCTCAGTGCAACCGATGTCTTCGTCTTCTGCAATACAGGCACAGGCAGCCGTGGGAATGGGCACCTGGGCTGCACGAGTCGACATAAGGGCCTCAGTCATGCTCAGTCCGATCGAGCTCTGGTCAGCACCGGTCAGGACGGAGGGCGTCTTGGCGTGGCGGAGCTGAGAGAAGCGCGCTGACCCAACCTGATAGACCACTGGCATCGTCCAGACTCCACGCGCCCGGCACATGCCGATACCTGGTCGTCGCGACTGAGCCTGGCTGCCGAGGAGGCCACCAGCCGGCTCCCGGAGCGGAGGCAGGGTGCCGCGAGGCCACGTGGCGTATCTGGCCCATACCCCGTGGCCTTTGTGCTGCGCCGCAGTGGAGCACTGTCGGCACCACAGACGGGGGAGCCTTCAGCACTCGCCGGTGCGCCATATGTCCTCCGAGCGACCGATGAGGTGCGCGGTTGGGCGACCGGGACCTGCCTTCGCGGATGGGGAAGCAGGCTAACGCGCCCTCGGGCGCCATGCCCGCCGTCAGGGACACGGTCCCGTGGCAGAGTCGCCTGCGATAGCGAACGCCTGACCGCTCTGTCCACGGCTCCCTACGGAGACCTGGTCGCCAGCGGCCAGGGAGGCAAACAGAGGTGGCGCGGCAGGTGTCCCGCCCTACCCGAGGCCGGGCACGCGGCGAATCATTCCGGGCGCGACTGAAAGATCCGCTTCCGTCGTCTGCCCAGGTGCGAGCAAGTGTGGCTGCGGACGAGACCTGCTGGACGGGGAGGGGCTCGTCCAGCCCTTGGTTCCCGGACCACCTCAGTGCGGCAATGGCCCATCGGTCCGAGAGTTGCTGTGCGTGACTCCTGATGTTCATTTGGCGGTGATAGGGTAGCAGCCACCCCCGGCAGCCATCGGTGTCAGGCCGCACGGCCGAAGGCTCCAGGCTGCGCGGGTCGATGAGCCTAGGGGAGGCGGTCGCCGCACTCAGGGCGGTCGGGCAACGCCGGGGCGCCTTCGCCATGGTAGTCACGGGACCGCGCCGAGACGGCAGCGAAGACAAGGTCGTATTGGCACACTGGAGGGTAGCGGCGAGGCCCCGAATGAGTACAGGTGATCTAGAGCTAGTTGAGAAGTAGAAGATGGGGGGGAAATGGCCACTTTGTTAGGGGTTGCGGACGCACGAGTCTGGTGCCCCTCCATGACCCACCAGCCCATCAACCGGTGCGACGCAGCCGAGAATCGTCGCAGCAGCGCTCTCAACCCAACCAGGTATCCCCCGCAGCGATCTGGGCCAACCCCATCACGACCGCTCAACTTCAATCGGCGCCTGGCAGCGAAACTACGGATGGACTCCCTGACACGGCGGGATCCCGCCACCCTTCCTGCATGCTCCGCACGAGGCATGTATCACGCACGCCATCTTCCAGGGATCGGGGATTGAAGGGGATCAGCTCGCGGATGCGCCCGGTATCCAGGACGCTCGACTGCACGTCCGTGGCTCGCGCCGGCAGGTACTCGACCGTGGCCGATCGGCCTGAGACGGCGCGGACCACGTCCAGTACTTGGCGGATGCTCGTCCCCACCCCGGTGCCGACGTTCAGGACGCGCGGCTCTGCTGGAGCATCCAGCAGCTGCACCACCGCATCCGCCATGTCCTCGACGTGGATGTAATCTCGGATGATACTGCCGTCGCCGAACACTCGCAGCGGTTTTCCGGCCTCGGCACAGTCGAGAAAGGCGGCGATCACGCCCTGGCCTCGATAAGCGGACTGGCCCGGACCGTACACGTTCCCGATCCGCAGAATGCGGGGCTGTATACGCCCGAGGCGATGATGCATCAGCGTGTACTTCTCACCCGCCAACTTCATGATGCCGTAGGACGACAGCGGCTCCGTCGGGCCTTCTTCGGGAGTGGGCGTCTGGGCGGCATCCCCGTAGACGGTCCCTCCCGACGACAGAAATGTGAATGTCATCCCCGCGCTCCGGCTCAACTGTTCGAGCACCGAGAGGAGTGGCACCAGCGCCGTTGACACATCGGCGATCGGGTCGAAGTTCGAAGCGAACGGATGGAGCGCCCCAAGCGCATAGATGACGTGACCAGCGCCATTCGCGACGGGTCCCAGCGTGGCCACGTCCCGGACGTCTCCCAACACAACCTCGCACCCGTGAACCAGGGTCGCGGCGTGCCCGCGAGGCTCGGACTTTGTGAGCACCACGACATCGCGCCCAGATTGCGATAGCTGGTGGGCGATCTGGGATCCGAGGAATCCAGCGCCCAGAACCACGACCCGCTCGGGGCGGCGGAGACCTCCTAGATGCGGCATCGGCTTCTGGAAGGCACGAGTCTTGCGGGATCGTACCGCACGGACGGAGGCGGAGGAAGCCCCCCACGCTCGAGACGGAGCTAGGGGGCTGCCGATGCCCGCAGCCCAACGTCCATCCCGACGACCGGGATCACCCCGGGTTCGCGGCCGCAGCGGGGCCGCGAACCCGGGCCGCCCCTTATGCTCTGAGGACTCCCCCGTGCGCTGAACCGGCTCGCCGAACGTGCCGGGAGCACCGCGGACTTCAGGACTGGAGGGGCCATGCCGCCCACCACCCCGCCGATGCCCGGTCGCCAAGACCCTGACACCGCAGAGGTCGCGGCCCGACTGCTGGCCCGCCGTGGCGAACTGGCGGCGGAGATGCAGCGCCTGCGCCTCCCGGTGAGCGAGCCGGGCACCCAGGTCCCGTTCGGCAAGCGGGCCGGGGACTACACGGAGGTGGCGGCCGAGGGACTGCGCCGCGACGCCACGGCGGCCCAGCTGGAGCTGACCGCCGCCGAGGTCAGCCGGGCCCTGGCCAAGATCGAGGCCGGGACCTACGGACGGTGCGACACTTGCCAGGGCGAGATCCCCGCGGGACGCCTGGAGGTGATGCCGTGGGCGACCCAGTGCGTGGGCTGCAGCGGTCGCCGGCCCCGCCGCTGAGCCCGCCACAGCGGCGGGCCGGCTCCGGGCGGTGCAACTCGGCGCCGACACCCGCGTTAGGCTGAGGGCGGTGAAGCATCTGAAGCAGCTCCTCCTGGTGCGGACCATCGCCCTCTACCTCCGGGGCAACGGGTCCACCTGGGCCACGCTCATCGCCTGGAACCTGCTGACGGCCTTCTTCCCGATCGTCCTCATCGCCCTGGCGGCTGTCGGCCTGCTCCTCCAGAACCCGGCTGCGGCTCACCTGGCGACCCGGGAGATCACGGGGGCGCTGCCGCCCAGCGGGCGGGCCGCGGTGCTGCAGGCCCTGGGAGCCTTCCGGGCCCACACCGGGCTCCTGGCCGGCGTCGGGGTGCTGGGCCTCTTCTGGAGCGGCTCCGGGCTCTTCGGAGCCATGGACCAGGGGCTCTCCACCATCGCCGGCTGCCGCCCGCGGGGCTTCCTGCGGCAGAAGGCGATGGCCGCCGTGATGATCGTGCTCTTCACCGTCCTGCTGGCCCCGATCGTGCTCAGCTCCAGCCTGCTGAGCGCGCTCCAGGCCCTGCCGGTCGTGCCCGAGGCCCTGCGCACCGGCCCCGGCGGCCTCATCCTCCAGGTCCTGGTCGGGGTCCTCGACGGCACCCTGCTGTTCACCGTCATCTACGTGGTGGTGCCCAACCGCCATCGGATCCGGCCCACCCTCCCGGCGGCCTTCGCCGCCGGCCTGCTCCTGGAGGCGTTCAGCCTCCTCTTCCCGCTGTACTTCCGCCTGGCCCACGGCTTCAACCAGTACGGCAGCACCTTCGCCCTCTTCTTCCTCCTGATCTTCTTCGCCTTCGCCCTCAGCCAGATCACGGTCCTGGGCTATTGCGTCGGCCTGGCGGCGGAGGAGCGGCGCCGGGACGCCGGGACGCCGGTCCCGACCGCGCCGAACCCGGTTCCGGAGCCCCCAGCCGTGGCGCCCGCACCACCCGAGGTGGCGGAGACCGTCAGCCCGCCGGAGCCCGGCTGACCGCCCGGCCGTCCCAGAGCCCGGCCCGGTACAACCGTCCCGGCAGCTCCCGGCCCAGCAACTCCGCCACCTGGGTCGCCACCTGGCAGTAGCGCTGGAGGTCGGCGGCCACCCCGGCCCCCAGCCGGGCCAGCAGGTGCAGGAGATCCTCGCTGCACACGTTGCCGGTGGCGCGCGGGCTGAAGGGGCAGCCCCCGATCCCCCCCACCGAGCCCTCGAACCGGCGCACCCCGGCCTCCCAACCGGCGGTGACGTTGGCCAGCCCCATCCCCCGGGTGTCGTGGAGGTGAAGGGAGACCCGGTCCAGGGGCACCCCGGCGGCCACCACCGCCGCCAGCAGGGCCCGGACCTGGGCCGGGTCGGCGACCCCGATGGTGTCGGCCAGCCCGACCTCGGCGGCCCCCGCGTCCAGACAGGCCCGGGCCAGGGCCGCCGTCCGGGTCGGGTCGACGGCGCCCTCGAAGGGGCAGCCGAAGGCGACGCTGAGACTGACCTCGACGGTGTCCCCGGCCAGCCCCACGATCTCCGTCAGCTGGTCCAGGCTCTCCGCCACGGCGCAGTTGACGTTGCGGCGGTTGAAGCCCTCGGTCACCCCGATCGTCAGCAGCACCCGCCGGGCCCCCACCGCCAGCGCCCGCTCCAGCCCGCGCCGGTTGGGGACCAGGACCCGCACCCGGTCGCGCAGGGCGGCCGGGTCCAGCGCCCGGCACACCGCCTCGGCGTCGGCCAGCTGGGGCACCCAGGCCGGGGAGACGAAGGAGGTGACCTCGACCCGGTCCACCCCGGTGGCCAGCAGGCCCCGGATGACGGCCAGCTTGTCCGCGGTGGCCAGCGTCTCCTTGAGGTTCTGGAAGCCGTCGCGGGGCCCGACCTCGGTGAAGACCACCCGGGAGCCCGCCGTGCCGCCGCCGTCCATCGCCACCGGCCCAGTATCGGTCCCCGGCACCGGCCCTGGGGAGCACCCGAGGGCCGGGCCCGGTCAGCCCTCCCGGGTGCGGCGCTGCACGAACTCGAAGCCGAACCGCCCCTTGACGCACAGGTTGCCCCGGGTCACGTCGTGGTCCAGCGGCGAGGTCACCTTGACGATGGTGTTGTCCTGGACGTGCAACTCCAGGTTGCAGCCGACCCCGCAGTAGGGGCAGATGGTGGTCGTCACCGTCTGCCGGGACTCGTCCCAGGTGCCCGCCTGGCGCATCTCGTGCTCGCTGCGGAACATCAGCGCCCCGGTGGGGCAGACGGCGATGCAGTTGCCGCAGTAGACGCAGGCCGAGTCGGGCAGGGGGACGGCGTGCTCGGTGGAGATGCGGGCCTCGAAGCCGCGGCCGGCCACGGCGATGGCGAAGGTGTTCTGGGCGTCGGTCCCGCAGGCCCCGACGCACTTGTAGCAGAGGATGCAGCGGGAATAGTCCCGCACGTAGTTCTCGTTGTCCACCTTGACCGGCTGGGCCACGGTCTCGGCCCGGGCGCCGTCGCCCACCCGGTGGTGGCCGGGGTGGGCCTGGTCGCGGTGATGCCCGTCGGGCGCCGCCGCCGGCCCCATGCGGCTGGCGTCGGCCCCGTACCGCTGCATCCAGGCGCGGACCTCGGGGGCCGCCAGGGAGAGGTCCACCGACGAGGCCAGCAGCTCCAGCACCATGCGGCGGCTGAGGCGCACCCTCTCGGAGTCGGTGTGCACCACCATGCCCGCCTCCGCCCGGCGCGAGCAGGCGGGGACCAGGGCCCGCGCCCCCTCCACCTCCACCACGCAGACCCGGCACACGTTCACAGGGGTAAGGGTCTCGACGTAGCACAGGGTGGGGGTGTCGATCCCCTCCTGACGGCAGGCCTCCAGCAGGGTCGTGCCCTCCGGCACCCGGACCGCCCGTCCGTCGATGGTGAGGGAGACCAGCCGGCGGGGCAGATCGGCGAAGCGGACGCTCACGAGCCGCCGCCCCCGCCGCCGGTGGCGATCAGCCCCAGCCGCGCCGCCGATTCCACGGCGGTGGACGCGGTCTGCCCCAGCCCGCAGATGGAGGCGTCGCGCATCGCCGCCCCCAGGTCGGTCAGCAGGGCCAGCTCGTCGGCGGTGGAGCCCCGCGCCCGCCCGGTGGCGATCCGGGTGAGCAGCTCCTCCTGGCGCACGGTCCCCACCCGGCAGGGGACGCATTGCCCGCAGGACTCGTCCCGGAAGAAGCGGGCGATGCGCCGGACGATGTCGGTGAGGTCGACCCCATCGTCGAAGACCATCACCACCCCGGACCCGAGCGTGGCCCCGGCGGCCCGGGCCCCCTCGAAGGTGAGCGGCAGGTCGAGCTGGTCCGGGCCGACGAAGGAGCCGGCGGCGCCGCCCAGCAGGACGGTCCGCAGCGGACGCCCCGCCCGCACCCCGCCGGCGGCATCCAGCACCTGGCGCAGCGTCGCCCCAAACTCGAACTCGTAGAGGCCGGGCCGGTCGACGCAACCGGACACGCAGAAGAGCCGGGTACCGGCGGACCCGGGCGTCCCGGTGGCGGCGTAGGCGGCCCCGCCCTGCTCCAGGACCTCCAGGACGTTGAGCAGGGTCTCCACGTTGTTGATCACCGTGGGCTGGCCGAAGAGGCCGGCCTGGGCCGGGAAGGGCGGCTTGTTGCGAGGCTCGGCCCGCTTGCCCTCGGCGGAGTTGAAGAGCGCGGTCTCCTCGCCGGCGATGTAGGCCCCGGCGCCCCGGTGGACCTCGATGTCGAAGCGGAAGCCGTGGCCCATGACGTCGCTGCCGAGCAGGCCCCGGTCCCGGGCCCGGTCGATGGCGTGCCGGAGGCGGGCGATGGCCAGCGGGTACTCGCCCCGGACGTAGCAGTGCCCCTGCTCCGCGCCGCAGGCGAATCCCATGATGGTGAGGGCCTCGACCACGGCGAAGGGGTCCTGCTCCATCAGGACCCGGTCCTTGAAGGTGCCGGGCTCGGACTCGTCCCCGTTGCAGACGGCGTAATGGGGCCGGACCGGGTTGGCGGCCACCGCCTCCCACTTCACCGCGGTGGGAAAAGCCGCCCCGCCCCGGCCCACCAGGCCCGACGCCTTCAGCTCCTGGATCACGCCCTGGGGCCCCAGCTCGATCGCCCGGCGCAGCGCCTGGTAGCCGCCGTGGGCCCGGTAGCTGTCCAGCTGCCCCGGGTCGACACGGCCGGTGCGCCGCAACAGCCGGAGCCGGTCGGTGGCACCGTCCACGGCCTGGGGGGGCAGGGGGCCGACCGGCGGAGGCCCCGGCGCGCCCGCCGCCAGCCCGGCCGCGATCCCCTCGAGGGTGGCCGGGGCCACGGCGGCGCTCCAGGGGGCCGCCCCCGCCTGGGCCGCGCTCTGGATCAGGGCGGCCGGGCCCCGCTCGCACTGGCCCAGGCAGGGGCTGCGGACCCAGGTGATGCCGTCCCCCGCCCCCGTCCCGCCCGCCGGGCCGAAGCGGGCCTCCGCCGCCGCGCACAGGGCCTCCGCCCCCTGGCAGCGGCAGGCGATGTCGTCGCACAGGTGCACCACCACCGGCGCCTGGGGCTCGGTTGCGAAGAGGGCGTAGAAGCTGACCACCGCGTAGGCCTCGGCGGGAGGGATCGTGAGCCGGGTGCAGATGTAGTCGAGGGCCCCCGGGCTGATCCAGCCGAGGCGGTCCTGGACCGCGTGCAGCGCCGGGAGCAGCCAGCGGCGCCGCTCGCGGGCGGAGCGCCCACCGAAGGCGACGTGGCCGTCGAGGCGGTCGCGCCCACCCCCGGTCCAGCCGGAGCTGGGCGGCCCTAGGACCGCGTCGACGGCCGCCCGCTCGGCCGCGGTGGTGCGCCCGCTCGCCACTCGCAGGTCCACTAGGCGCTGGCCTTCTCGGGCAGCGGGACGGCCGGGGCCGCCAGCGCCAGCGTCTCCACCCGGATCGCGGTGGCCTTGAACTCGGCCGTCCCCGACTTGGGGTCGGTGGCGTCGATGGTGAGCACGTTGGTCGCCACCTGGTCGGGGAAGTGCAGGGTCATGAAGGCCAGCCCCGGGCGCAGGCTGGCGTCGAGGTGCACCGGCGCCTCCACCGCCCCCCGCCGCGAGCAGACCCGTACCCGCTCCCCCTCCTCGAGCCCGAACCGGTCGGCGTCCTCGGGGGCCAGGTTCAGCGTCTCCGGCCGTCGCAGCGGCGACGAGAAGCGGCCGGACTGGACCCCGGTGTTGAAGGAGTCCAGGCGCCGGCCGGTGGTCAGCCGGATGGGGAAGTCCTCGCTGAGCGCGTCCACCGGCGGCGCGAACTCCACCGGGGTGAACGGCGCCGCCGGGCCGCGGCGCTGGGGGTCCGCCTCCCAGAGCCGGGCGTGCAGGAAGAGCTCGCCGGGGTGGGACTCGTCGGGGCAGGGCCACCGCAGCCCGCCCAGCGCCTCCAGGCGCGCGTAGCTCATCCCGCCGTGCATCGGCGACAGCGCCCGCAACTCGTCCCAGACCTCCTGGGCGGTGGGCTCGCCGAACTCGTGGCCGAGCCGGCGGGCGAGCTCGCACAGGATGGCGATGTCGTCCCGGGCCTGGCCGGGAGGGGTGAGCGCCCGGCGCACCCGCTGGACGCGGCGCTCGCTGGAGGTCACCGTGCCCTCGGCCTCGGCCCAGGTGGCGGTGGCGGGGAGGACGACATCGGCCAGCTCCCCGGTGCGGGTCAGGAAGATGTCCTGCACCACTAGGTGGTCCAGCCCTGAGAGCAGCCGGATGGCCTTGGTCTGGTCGGCCTCCGACTGGGCCGGGTTCTCGCCCAGGACATAGAGCGTGCGCAGCTCGCCCCGCTCCATGGCCTCGAACATGCCCGACAGGTGCCAGCCGCGCTTGGGCGGCAGCGGCGCCCCCCAGCGGGCCTCGAAGCGGGCCCGGGCGGGCAAGTCCGTCTCCACGTCATGGAATCCCGGCAGCTTGTTGGGCAGGGCCCCCATGTCGCCACCGCCCTGGACGTTGTTCTGCCCCCGCAGCGGCACCAGGCCCGAGCCGTAGCGGCCGACGTGGCCGGTCAGCAGGGACAGGTTGATGAGGGCCAGGACGTTGTCGGTGGCGTTGTGGTGCTCGGTGATCCCCAGCGTCCAGCACAACTGGGCCCGGTCGGCCCGGGCGTAGGCATGGGCCAGCTCCCGGATCACCGACGCCGGCACCCCGGTGTCGCCCTCGGCCCGCTCCAGGGTGTAGGGCTCAACCGCGGCCGCGTAGGCGGCGAGGCCCGTGGTGGCCCGCTGCACGAACGCCTCGTTGACCAGCCCGGCGTCGATGATCTCGCGCCCGATGGCGTTGGCCAGGGCGATGTCCGAACCGACATCGAGCCCCAGCCAGACATCGGCCCACTGGGCCGACGTCGTCCGCCGGGGATCGACGGCGTACAGCCGGGCCCCGCGCCGGACCCCCTGCAGCAGATGGTGGAAGAAGATGGGGTGGGCCTCGCGGGCGTTGGAACCCCACAGGATGATGAGGTCGGTGTCCTCGATCTCCTGATAGGAGCTGGTGCCGCCTCCGGCCCCGAACACTGCCGCCAGACCGGCGACGCTAGGCGCGTGTCACGTTCGGTTGCAGCTGTCGATGTTGTTGCTGCCCATCACCAGGCGGGTGAACTTCTGGGCCATGAAGTTCACCTCGTTGGTGGCCTTGGAGCAGCTGAACATCCCAAAGGCGGTGGTCCCCCCCTGGCTGCGCGCGGTCGCGAAGCCGGCGGCGGCGCGGCTCAGGGCCTCCTCCCAGGAGGCCGGGCGCAGGGTGCCGTTCTCACGGACGAGGGGCTCGGTCAGCCGTCCAGCCTGCACGCTCATGACGATGCCCTCCAGCGTCGGTGGCTCCCCTCAGAGGCCCCATCGTACTCCCCGTCTCCAGCGCCGTAAACGCGCCACCCGGGCGCCTCGGGATGCCCCCCTGATCGGGTGTCCGGGGCACGGGGCGTCGCGTGCGGCCCGGGGGCCCGAGCTGCTGTCGACGCCGTCCTCGCCCGTCGGGACATGCGCCGCCCCGGGTCACGGGCCGCCCCGGCCCTTCGGGCGGGTCCGCGCCGGGCGGCCCAGGTGACCGCGGAGCCACGGGCCCCGACCCGATCACCTGGCCAGCGGCGTGGGGTGCGCCGGCTGCGAGCCCGGCACCCCTCCCCGGTGAGATCGGAGCCGAACCGCGCCGGCCGGAGCCCGGCAGCCCTCTCGTCGGCCCGCAGCGCCCGGTGGGCGCCCGCCCGCCGCGGGCGACGCCATCTGCTCCAGGACCTGCCCCAGCAGGGTCACGGCGGCACCGGTGCGCTCCGCGGCGCCGACGGACCTGTCCGTCAGGTGATCCAGCGCCAGCCCGCGCATCGCCGCCACTGCCAGGGTGGCGGCGGGCGCGACGCGCTCCTCGGGCACGCCCGCGCGCCGGAGTCGGGCCTGCATCAGCACGAGCCAGTCCGCCACCACGTGCTCCACGAAACCCGGCCAGCGCTCAGGGTCGCGCAGGGCCAGCACCCACACCTCGAACAGCAGGAGGAACCGCCCGGCCTCCAGGTCGGTGATCGACCGCCATCCCCGCTCCAAGCCGGCCCGAAGGTCGTCAGCGCCCTGCGGGTCCGGGGCGGCCTCCATCACCGCCCGGCTGGCGCGGCGCAGGTCGGCGATCACCTCGACCAGCATCCGCTCCTTCGTCCCGAAGTGGTGCAGGAGCGTCCGGTGCGAGACCCCGATCTCCGCCGCGACCGACCGCAGCGAGGTGTCCGCGAGACCGCGGCGCAGGAAGCACTCGCGGACTTGCCCGAGCAGCCAGGCCCGCCGCTTCGGATCGGGCGGCCGCGCCAAGGAGTCCTCCAGTTGCCGATCCGGCTGGGGCACGAATGCTCCCGTCTGGAGGGGCCGCGCGTCAAGGGCGATCCCCCGTGGAGGCGTGGGGCGGACGACGACCGCGGGGGAGGCGAGCTGGTGGCGCACGCTGCGCGGGAGGGCGTGGCTCGGGAGGCTGGCCGCCCGGCCCCGCCGTGACCGCTCGACCGCCAGACGCCCCAGCGGGGCGACGGCCCGCCGCGGTGCCGGGGAGGGCGACGCGCGGGTCCCCTGGCCACGCCGCGCGCTCAACCGCGGACGCCGAACCGGGGGTTGTTGCCAAGAGGCCGGCAAAGCGGCCCGGACGGGTCGCTCGGGCGCTCCGGCGGGCCGCTGGAGGGGTCCCCAGGAGCGCGTGCACCCTGGGGCTCGAGCCGGTGGATCGGACGCCGCTGGCCGTCGTCGGGGGGTGGCCGGGCCGTCCGGGTCGCCGAGTTGAGCCCGCCCAGTCGGGCAGGCGGCGGGCGGGACCAGCTCCACGGCCAGGCCGCGCGCCTCGGCTCTTGCGACTCCGCCTTCATTCGGGTATCCTGGGAATAGTGGATATACCGCCGAGTCCGTCCGCCCGCGACGCCCTCTACACCGAGCTGGCCCGGATCGGCAAGGTCGTCTGCCACCCCAAGCGCATCGAGCTCCTGGAGCTGCTCTGCCAGGGGGAGCGCCCGGTGGAGGCCCTGGCCCGGGCCGCCGGCCTGCGGCTGACGACCGCGTCCACCCACCTGCAGGTCCTGCGCCAGGCCCGCCTGGTCGAGACGCGGCGCCAGGGGACGCGGGTCTACTACCGCTCGGCCGGCGAGGAGGTCTGCCGCTTCGTCGGCACCCTCGGCGACCTCGGCCGCGCGCGCCTGGTGGAGGTCCGGGAAATCCTGCGGGCCGCCGCCGGGGAGCCCTGGGCCCTGGAGCCGGTGACCCGCGAGCAACTCCTGGCCCGCGCCGCCCGGGGCGAGGTGGTGGTGCTCGACGTCCGCCCGGCCGACGAGTACCACGCCGGCCACGTCCCGGGGGCTGTCTCGGTGCCGCTCGACGAGCTCCCGGAGCGTCTGGCCGCGCTCCGACCGGGGCGGACGGTCGTCGCCTACTGCCGCGGTCCGTACTGCCTGCTGGCGGCGGAGGCGGTCCGGCGGCTGCGCCGGGCCGGGGTCCGCGCGGCCCGCCTCCAGGACGGCATGCCGGAGTGGCGCCAGGCCGGCCTGCCGGTGGCGGTGGGCCCGGACCCCGGGCAGCTGGCGCTGGCGGGATGAAGATCCTGGTCGTGCTCAACGACCCCCCGTACGGGACCGAGCGCTGCTACAACGGCCTGCGCCTGGCCGGGGCCTTGGCCCGGCGCGACGGCACCGAGGTGCGGGTCTTCCTCTTCGGCGACGCCGTCGGCTGCGCGGTCGCGAACCAGACGCTCCCCGACGGCTACTACCACCTCGACCGGATGCTGCTGGCGGTGCTGCGCCGGGGCGGTCTGGCCGGATGCTGCGGCACCTGCCTCGACGCCCGCGGCCTGGGAGCGGCGGAACTGGTCGCCGGGGCCCGGCGGTCGACCCTGGAGGAGGCCGCCGACTGGACCCTGTGGGCGGACAAGGTCGTGAGCTTCTGATCGCCCCGGCCCCCGGGGCGGGGGCCGGCCACGGGGAGGACTGGGCATGCCGCTGCGCGTCGTCGTCGTCGGAGGCTCCTTCGGGGGCCTCACCACCGCCCATCAGCTACGGCGCCGGCTGAGCGCCCGCGACTGCGAGATCACGCTCATCTCCGCCACCGACCGCTTCACCTTCATCCCCTCGCTGCCCTGGGTGGCCCTGGGCCGGCGGAGCCTGGAGCAGATCTCCTTCCCCCTGGCCCCGGCCCTGGGGCGCCAGGCGGTCTCCTTCGCGCAGGAGACCCTGCTGCGCTGCGACCCCGAGCGCCGGGTGGTCGTCACCGACCACGGCGAGCGGCCGTACGACGTCCTGGTGCTGGCCACCGGGCACCGCAGCGCCAACGAGGCCGTGGCCGGGCTCGGCCCCGGCGACGGGCCCGGGCACTCGCTGATGTCCCCCGCCGAGGCGGTGGAGCTGCGCCAGGCGCTGGCCGCCGTCCTCGACGACCCGGGGCCGCTGGTGATCGGCTGCGCCCCGGGGGCCAGCTGCATCGGCCCCGCCTACGAGTTCGCCTTCGAGGTCGACCACCTGCTGCGCCGGCGGAACCGGCGCCACCGGGCCCCCATCACCTTCGTCACCCCCGAGCCCCACCTGGGCCACATGGGCATGGGGGGGGCCGGGCACGTCCGCCGGCTCCTGGAGGACGCCTTCGAGGACCGGGGCATCCGCTACCGGACCTCGGCGGCGATCACCCAGATCACCCCGAGCGCGGTGGAGGTGGAGGGGCTGGGCCAGCTCGAGGCCCGCCTGGCCATGGTCATCCCACCCCTGGCCGGCGTGGCCGCCGTCGCCGAGAGCGGGCAGCTAGCCAACCCCAAGGGCTTCGTGGTGGTGGACGAGCGCTACCGCCACCCGGTCCACCCCGACATCTACGCCGTCGGGGTGGCGGTCGCCCTGCCCCCGGTGGAGGCGACCCCGGTGCCGGTGAACTTTCCCAAGACCGGGGACATGACCGAGCAGATGGCCACCGTGGCGGCGGCGGACATCGCCGCCCGCGCCGGCGGGCCGCCGCCCCTGGTGCGGGACCTGGCCGCGCGCTGCATCCTCGACATGGGCGACCGCGCGGTCTACCTCTCCGTCGACCCGGTGCGCCCCCCCCGCCGGCGGATCCCCACCGTCTCCGAGGGGCGCCACTGGCTCTGGGCCAAGCGCGCCTTCGAGCGTGCCTACCTCCTCAGCGCCGCCCGCGGGCGCCGGCTCCCGGGCGGCCTCGGCTGGTAGCGGGCGGGGCGCCCACCGCGCCGGGCCCCGCCACCCGGTG
>JAKABB010000030.1 GCA_021802045.1 bacterium | reverse complement strand
CCCCCCGGCGGCGGCGGCGGCGGACCCGGCGGCGCTGGCGACCGCGGCGGCCTGGCTGGGCGCCGCCGAGCGGCCCCTCATCCTCTGCGGCAGCGGGGCCTACTGGGCCGGGGCCGGGGGCCCGCTGCAAGAGCTGGCCCAGCGCTCGGGCATCCCGGTCACCACCACCGGGGCCGCCCGCGGGCTCCTCCCCGACGGCCACCCCCGCTGCCTGGGCGGCCTGGTCCATGCCGGCGCCGCCCTGCAGATGGCGGACACCGTGCTGCTGGTGGGCAGCCGCTTCAACGGCAACCTGCTCTTCGGGCGGGGCCCGCTCTTCCCCGACGACCAGCGGGTGATCCAGGTCGACTGCGACCCCGCCGCCCGCGGCTTCAACCGGCTGGCGGAGCTCTTCGTCCAGGGGGACGCCGGCCGGGTCCTGACGGCCCTGGCCGGCGCCACGCCGGCCAGGGCCCGCCCGGAGTGGGACCGCAGCGCCCGCGAGGTGGTGGCGGCCAGCCACCAGCTGTGGGCGGCCGAGGTCGCACCGGTCCCGGCGGCCCGCGGGGTGCATCCGGCGGCGCTGGGGCGGGCGGTGCGGGACGCGCTGGCCGACCGGCCCGCCACCCTCATCGTCGACGGGGGCGACATCCTGGGCTGGAGCCTGGGCTGGGCCGGGGCCGAGGCCCCGGGCAGCCTGCTCACCACCAGCACCACCCTGGGGACCCTGGGAGTGGGGCTGCCCTTCGCCTGCGCGGCCCGGCTGGCCCATCCCGACCGGGCCACCGTGGTCATCAGCGGCGACGGGGCCTTCGGCCTGGCGGCGATGGAGCTGGCCACCGCCGTGCGCGAGCGGCTGCCCCTGGTGGTGCTGGTGGCCAACAACGGCAGCTGGGGCGACCTGCGCCACCTGGAGGCGCTGTGGCTGGACGGGCTGGAGCTGGAGGCCAACCGCCTGGGGGCGGTGCGCTACGACCGGGTGGCCCGGGCGCTGGGGGCCGAGGGCGTGCGGGTCCGCCGTGAGCGCGACCTGCCGGGGGCGGTGGCCGCCGCCCTGGACCGGCCGGGTCCGGTGGTCATCGACGTGGCCACCGACTGGCGGCCCCAGAGCCGGCTGATGGCCGCGCTGGGGGTGATGGACATCATGTAGCGGCGGCGCCGCCGCCGGTGGGCGCCCGCCCCACCACGTTGCGGGCGCCCAGGATGTGGGAGCGCATCGCCGAGGCCGCCCACTCCGGGTCCCCCTGCCGCAGCGCCTCCAGGATCTCGCGGTGCTGGGACAGGCTGCGCTCCAGCTCCCGGGGGGCGTAGCGGCGAAAGGTGTGCCGCACCAGGGGGACCTGGACCACGTGCCCCAGGATGGCCACCAGGCGGTCGCTGGCGGCGGCCGCCAGCACCCCCTGGTGGAAGCGGTTGTTGATCTCCGCCACCCGCTCCAGGCGGTCGGGGGCGTGGCCCCGCACGGCCTCCTCCATCCGCTCCGCCAGCACGGTCAGGCCCCGCAGGGCCGGGGCGGTGGCCCGCCCCGCCGCCAGCCGGGCGCCGTAGCCCTCCAGCAGCGCCCGCAGCTCGAAGATCTCCTGGAGGTCGCGCTCGGACCAGGCCACGACCCGCACGCCCCGGTTGGGGGTGAACTCCACCAGGCCCTCGGCGCCCAGGCGGCGGAGCGCCTCCCGCACCGGCGTGCGGCTGACCCCGATGCCGGCGGCGAGGTCCTCCTCGCGCAGGCGGCTGGCGGGGCCATGGGCCCCGTCGAGGATGCCCTGGCGGATCCTGGTGTACGCCAGCTCCGTCGCGCTGCCCACCGCGTCCCCTCCGTCATCACCCGCTGTTGCCCGCGAGCCAGGGTCTTGTATACAATACTGACCCTAGCCGGACCGGCGCCGGTCGTCAACCGCCGGGGGACGGCGGGAGGACCGGCGGCGGCCGCACCCGGAGGACCCCATGCACGCTCAGGCCGGCACCGGCCCCCGCACCCTGTTCGACAAGCTCTGGGAGCCCCACGTGGTGGTCGAGGAGCCGGGGCACCCGGCGGTGCTCTACATCGACCTGCACCTGGTGCACGAGGTGACCTCGCCGCAGGCCTTCACCACCCTGCACGAGCGGGGCCTGCCGGTGCGGCGGCCGGACCTGACGGTGAGCACGGTCGACCACTCCATCCCCACCACCGATCGCCGGCTGCCGATGGCGGACGCCCAGGGGGCGGCCCAGATCCAGCAGCTGGCGGACAACTGCCGCCGCCACCAGATCCCCCTGCACGGCGCCGACAGCCCCCACCAGGGCATCGTCCACGTGATCGGGCCCGAGCTGGGCCTGAGCCAGCCGGGGATGACCATCGTCTGCGGCGACTCCCACACCGCCACCCACGGCGCCTTCGGGGCCCTGGCCTTCGGGATCGGCACCAGCGAGGTGGCCCACGTGCTGGCCACCCAGACCCTGCTCCAGCGCCGGCCCCAGACCATGGAGGTCCGGGTCGAGGGCACGCCGGGGCCCGGGGTCACGGCCAAGGACATCATCCTGGCCCTGCTGGCCCAGATCGGGGTGGGCGCGGGCACGGGGGCGGTGTTCGAGTACACCGGCTCCGCCATCCGCCAGCTGTCGATGGAGGAGCGGATGACGATCTGCAACATGTCCATCGAGGGCGGCGCCCGGGCGGGCATGGTGGCCCCCGACGCCACCACCGTGGAGTACCTGGCGGGGCGGCCGCACGCCCCGCAGGGCCAGGCCTTCGCGGCCGCCGCCGAGCGCTGGCTGCGGCTGCCCAGCGACGAGGGGGCGGCCTACGACCGCACCGTCCACCTCGACGCCCAGGGGCTGGAGCCGATGGTCACCTACGGCACCAATCCGGCCATGGGGCTGCCGGTGACGGCCCGGGTCCCGGACCCGGCCCAGGTGGCGGACCCCACCCGGCGCCGGGCGCTGGAGCAGGCCCTCGGCTACATGGCCCTGCCCCCGGGGACGCCGCTGCTGGGCCACCCCGTGGACGTGGTCTTCATCGGCTCCTGCACCAACTCCCGCCTCAGCGACCTGCGCCAGGCGGCGTCGGTGCTGCGGGGCCGCCGCGTCGACCCCTCGGTGCAGGTGCTGGTGGTGCCGGGGTCGCAGGCCATCAAACGCCAGGCGGAGGCGGAGCACCTGGACCAGGTCTTCCGGGACGCGGGGGCCGAGTGGCGGGAGCCGGGCTGCTCCATGTGCATCGCCATGAACGGCGACCAGCTCCAGCCCGGGGAGTACGCCGTCAGCACCTCCAACCGCAACTTCGAGGGGCGGCAGGGGCTGGGCGGCCGGACCTTCCTGGCCAGCCCCCTGACGGCGGCCGCCACCGCCCTGACGGGCCGGATCGCCGACGCCCGCGCGGTCCGCCCCGGGGAGGCCTGACCGTGGAGCCGATCCGCGCCATCCGGGGGCCGGTGGTGCCGCTGGTCCTGGACGACATCGACACCGACCAGGTGCTGGCGGCCCGGTACATGAAGGTCACCGACCGGGAGGGGCTGGGCCAGCACTGCTTCGCCAACTGGCGCTACGCCGCCGACGGCAGCCCCCGGCCGGACTTCATCCTCAACCGGCCGGGGATGGTCGGCCGTCCCCTCCTGCTGGCCGGCGCCAACTTCGGCTCGGGCTCGTCCCGGGAGCACGCCGTCTGGGCCCTGCGCTCCTGCGGCTTCCAGGCGGTGCTGGCCCGCTCCTTCGCCGACATCTTCCACAGCAACGCCCTGAAGAACGGCCTGCTGCCGGTGCCCCTGCCGGCCGACGTCCACGCCCGCCTGGCGGCCCGGCTGGCCGCCGACCCGGACGCCGAGGTGACGGTCGACCTGGAGAGAGAGCGGGTGGAGCTGCCCGACGACCCGGCGGTCCCGCTGACCCTGGAGCCGTTCGTGCGCCGCCTGCTGCTGACCGGGACCGACGAGCTGGGCTACCTCCTCTCCCAGCAGGAGGCGGTGACCGCCTTCGAGGCGCGCCACCCCTCGCCGGTCCGGACCACCGCCCCGGCCGGCTGACCCGCCCCCGGGGGGACGGCCAGCCGGGCGCCCGGCTCAGGCCGTGGGGGAGCGCCCGGCGCCCGGGGCCGCCACCGGGCGCCGGGCCCGCTGGCCGACGCGGCCGAGGCTGAGGAAGCCGGCGAACATCACGGCGATGCCGATCGACTCGGCCAGGCCCAGCTGGGTCAGGGTGCCACCCGCCAGCTTGGCGGCCGAGAAGCCGGCGGCCACCACCAGGGCCCCCGCCGTCAGGAGGACGTTGCACAGCACCCGGTCCACCCCCTGGCGGTCCCGGATCAGCCGCCAGGCGGACCAGCCCGATCCCCCCACCAGCACCAGGGTGCCGAGGATGTTGAAGGTCACCGCGGCCACGAACAGCGGGGTCCCGTGGCCCACCAGGGCCAGGCCCAGGATCCCGGCGGTGGTGTGCAGCCGGCCGGCGTCCACCGGCACCACCGCGGCGTCGACGGCCAGCAGCACCGTCAGCACCCCCAGCACCACCGCCGCCGTCCAGGCCACCCGGCGCGGCGCCAGCAGGAAGACGGTGCCCAGGGCCAGGTAGATGACGCCCAGCACCCCGCCCAGCAGGTAGAAGGCGCGGAAGAGGGCCGGGGTGAAGCCGCCCGCGGCGCCGATGGCCTGGGTGGTGGCCGCCGCCCCGAAGATCGCCAGGCCGATGGTCCAGGCCCCCAGCGAGGGCTGGCGGCTGCGCCAGAAGCGCCGGCCGACGGTGAGGGCGAAGAGGTATCCGAGCACCGCCGCCACGATCGAGAGCACCATCAGCATCCACCTCCAGGGGCACGGCGATCCATCCCCCTCCGACAGCAGAGGGTAGCACCGGCCCCGGACCGGGCCGCAGCGCCCGGCCCCGGCCCCCGGAACGATCGGCCATGATGGCGCGATGCGATACCTCGACGTCGACGGCCGCCGGGTCTCGGTCATCGGCCTCGGCTGCTGGCAGTTCGGCGCCGGCGCCTGGGACTTCGACCGGGTCCTGTCCGAGGACGGCGCCCGGGCCATCATCGAGCGGGCCCTGGAACTCGGCGTCACCCTGCTCGACACCGCCGAGATGTACGGGCACGGCCGCAGCGAGCTGATCCTGGGCCGGGTGCTGGCCGAGCACCGGCCGCCGGCGGGGCCGCCGCCCTGGTTCCTGGCCACCAAGTTCACCCCGCTGGCGCCGCTGCCGCGGGTCCTGGTGCGCCACTGCACCGCCAGCCTGCAGCGCCTGCGGGTGCCCCAGGCGGCCCTCTACCAGATCCACTGGCCCAACCCGCTGGTGCCGCTGCGCTGGCAGATGGCGGGGATGCGCCAGGTGATGCGGGCGGGGCTGGTGGCCCACGCCGGGGTCAGCAACTTCTCCCTGGCCCGGTGGCGGGCGGCCGACCGGGCCCTGGGGCGCCCGGTGCTGGCCAACCAGGTGCGCTACAACCTGCTCCAGCGCGGTCCCGAGCGGCGCCTGGTGCCGTTCGCCGCCCGGGAGGGACGGCTGCTCATCGCCTACAGCCCCCTGGCCCAGGGGCTGCTCGGCGGCGGCTACACCCCCCAGACCTTCCCCCGCGACGTCCGCCGCGCCAACCCCCTGTTCACGGCGGCCAACTACCGCCGGGCCGCGCCGGTGCGCGAGGCGCTGCGCGAGGTGGCGGCGGCCCACGGCGCCACCCCGGCCCAGGTGGCGCTGGCCTACCTCATCGCCCAGCCCCAGGTGGTGGCCATCCCCGGGGCCCGCTCCCTGGCCCAGCTGGAGGCCAACGTCGCCGCCGCCGACCTCGCCCTCAGCCCCGGCGAGCTGGTCCGCCTGCGCACCGCGGCCCGCCGGTTCCGGCCCGACCGGCTCCGGTCAGCCCTGGAGCTCGGCCGGGGGCTCCACCGCCGCCCCTGACCGCGCCCCCAGGGCGGCGGCCACCCAGGCCGCGGCCTGGGTCACGCGCTCGGGCAGGGGGGTGGCCCAGGCGGGGGGCGAGCCCAGCCCCGGTCCGCCGAGGAAGCACAGGGGGGCGGGGTCGAGCTGGCGCACGCCCGCCGCCGCCCGGATCACGCATGCCCGGTCCGACCGGCTGGCGCAGCACAGGAAGACCGCCGCCGGGCGCCAGAGCCGGACCGCCTCCCCCACAGCCTCGGGGGGCATGATCGACCCCAGCAGGGTCACGGGCACGCCGCGCGCGGTGAGCGCGAGCTCCATCGCGGTCAGGGTGAGCGGGTGGGGATGCCGTCCCGGGGCCGCCAGCACCACCCGGCCGGTGCGCGCCGGCGGGGTCCGCAGCGCCGCCCGGGACGCCCCCAGCCAGACCAGGATGACCTGGGCCAGGGCGTGCTCCTGGGCCACGGCGATCCCCCCCTGCTCGGCCGCCTCGCTGAAGGTCTGCAGCGTCGGCAGGACGATCGCCTCCAGGGTCTGCTCGAAGCCCATGACCGCGTCGGCGCGGAGCAGGTCCTGCAGGTAGGGCCCGGGGTCGCCGGCGGTCAGCAGCCGCTGCAGGCTCTCGGTCAGCGTGCCCGGGCTGAGCGGGGACACCCGCCCGTCCCGCACCCGGGCCAGCGCCTCCCGGGGCCGGAAGCCGGCGTGGACCAGGGCCGCGACCTGGAGCAGGGCGACCGCGTCGGCCTGGGAGTAGCGGCGGTGCCCGCCCGCGGTCCGGGTCGGCTGCGGGAAGTGGTACCGGCGCTCCCAGACCCGGATCACCTGGGGCGAGAGCCCGGTGGTCAGGGCCAGCTGGGTCAGGCGCAGGTCGCGGGGCGGGATGGCCCCTCCGTCGCAGGTGCGGCCCGCCCCGTCCGCGGCGGGCCCCGGGTCTTCTCCGCTCGGGGCCATGCGCTCCCCTGTCTGTCGCCGGGCGACCGGGCCCCGAGGAGCGCGGTCACTCTCGCCGCCGCCGACCGCCTGACCCGACATCGCCGTCACCACCGGGCATTCTGCGCTTCCAAGGTGGGCGGACGACGCGCCCCGGGCCCGCGGCCCAGGCCCGGGGGCCCGGGCCCCGGTACAGTGGCCCGGACCCAGCCGGGAGCCACCACCGGGGCGCGCGGCGCCCCGCCATCCCCCAGGCCAGGAGCCCCATGCCTCACCCCCTGACCATCCGGGCCGTCGGCGGGCCCACCACCGTGATCGAGATCGGTGGCCTGCGCCTGCTCACCGACCCCACCTTCGACCCGCCCGGCGACTACCCGATCGGCGATCGGACCCTGACCAAGACGGCCCCGGCGGCCCTCAGCCCGGGCGAGGTGGGCGCGGTCGACGCCGTGCTGCTGTCGCACGACCAGCACTGGGACAACCTCGACCGCCTGGGCCGGGAGTTCCTGGCCCGCGTGCCCCGGGTGCTGACCACCGCCAGCGCCGCCACCCGCATCGCCCACACCACCGCCCTGCCCAACTGGGATGAGGTTGTGCTGCGCGGGCCCGGCGCCACCCGGCTGCACGTGACCGGGACGCCGGCCCAGCACGGCCCGGACGGCACCGAGGCCCTGGTCGGCGAGGTGACCGGCTTCGTGCTCTGGGGCGACCGGCTGCCGACGGTCTACGTGTCGGGGGACAACGCCTCCCTGGACGTGGTGGCCCGGGTGGCGGAACGGTTCCCCGTCATCGACGTGGCCCTCATCTTCGCCGGCGCCGCCCGCACCCCGCTGGTCGACGGATACCTCACGCTGACCAGCGTCCAGGCCGCCCGCGCGGCCGCGCTCCTCGGGGCCCGACGCGTCGTTCCCGTGCACTGCGACAGCTGGCGGCACTTCACCGAGGGGGCCGGCGACCTGCGCCAGGCGTTCGCGCGGGCGGGGCTGGCCGACCGCCTGGTCCTCCTCGACCCGGGGCAGGTCGCGGTGCTGCCAGGGGAGCCGCCCGGCGGCTGACCTCGCCCCGGGGCGCCCGGGAGGGGGCGCGGGGAGCGTCCCCCGCCCACCGGGGCTCAGCCGGGCGGCTCCTCCCCGAGGAGCGGGGGCTGCACGGCCCCGCCGGCCGGGGCGGGGAGGGCGGCGGCCGGTGGGGGCAGGCCGAGGTCGAGGAGGGCGGCCAGCTCCAGGGCGTTGAGGACGGCGAAGTTCTCCCGGTTGTTGTTGAAGAGCAGGTGCACCTCATCGCAGGCGACGGCCAGGGCGGCGATGGGGGCCAGCCACTCACGCAGCTCGTCGGGGCGGTAGCGGTAGTTGAAGCGGTCGCCGGAGGTCCGCCCCCGCAGGTACCAGGTGGCGCGGTTGCGCCCGTGGAAGCGCACCACCCCCAGGCGCGGGCTGGTCGCCGCCGTCAGCGGCGGCATCGACCCCGAGCCCAGCTGGGGCTCGTCGACGCAGCAGTAGGCCAGGCCCGCCTCCTGGAGCAGGTCGGTGAGGCCCGCGAACGCCGCCGGCTGGCCCCAGGAGCGATGGCGCACCTCGACCACCACCAGGTCTTCCGGGTGGCGCTCGGGCAGCGCCGCCAGCTGGGCCAGCGCCCCCGGGCCGGCGGGGAACCAGGGGGGGAACTGGTAGTGGATGGCGCCCAGCCGCCCCGCCTCGCGGAGCGGGCGCAGGGCCTCCTCGAACGCGCCGAGCTCCTCCAGGGTGGGCGCCCGGGGCCTCCCGTCCTGACGCTCGTGGCCGGTGAGGCTGCGGTGGGCCTTGACGTTGAAGCGGAAGGCCTGGGGGGTGACCGCCACCCAGCGGGCGGTGGTGCGCGGGCTGGGGATCCCGTAGAAGGTGCTGTCCACCTCCACCAGGGGGAAGAAGCGGGCGTAGTGCGCCAGCCGGTCCCGGGCCGGCAGCCCCGGTGGGTAGAAGGAGGTGTGGTCGGCCCAGTTGCAGGTGCCGACCAGGAGCCGTCCGCTCATCGGGGCATCGTGCCACCGCGGCCCCTGCGGCGGCGGATGGCAACGGCGCCGTACGATGGGGGCGGTGTCCGACAGCAAACGGGTGGCCACCGCCACGGTGCGCCCCCAGATCGTCAACGACCTCACCTGCACCGCCGCGACGGTGAACGGCTCGGGGAGCCAGTCGGCCAACCTGGTGCTCACCCGCGCGTTCTTCGCGATGGGCATCCCGGTGGCACCCAAGAACGTCTTCCCCTCCAACATCGAGGGGCTGCCCACCTGGTTCCACGTGCGCTGCTCCCCCGAGGGGTACCAGGCCCGGCGGGCCCGGACCGACATCCTGGTGGCCCTGAACCGGCAGACCTGGCCCGGTGACGCGGGGATGGTGGCCCCGGGCGGGGTCGTCGTCCACGAGGCCAGCTTCCCCATCCTGGGCCCGGCCCTGCGCGAGGACCTGCACCGCTACCCGGTGCCCTTCCTGCAGCTGGCCAAGGAGCACGTGGCCAACCCCGACCAGCGCAAGTACCTCACCAACATGCTCTACGTGGGCGTGGTGGCCGAGATCCTGGGCATCCCCCCGGCGGCCATCGCCGCCGCCGTCGACGGCCAGTTCCGCAGCAAGCCCCAGGCCCGCCCGGCCAACCTGGAGGCGATCGAGGTGGGCCGCCGGTACGTCCGCGAGCACCTGCCCAAGACCGACCCCTACCGGGTCCAGCCCATGGACGCCACCGCCGGCCAGATGCTGGTGGACGGCAACCAGGCCGCGGCCCTGGGCGCCGTCATGGGGGGGTGCACGGTGCTGAGCTGGTACCCCATCACCCCGTCGTCGTCACTCTGCGAGCAGGTGATCGCCCTCGGCGAGCGGTACCGCACCGACCCCGCCACCGGGGAGCGGCGCCTGGCCGTCGTCCAGGCCGAGGACGAGCTGGCCGCCATCGGCATGGTGCTGGGCGCCGCCTGGGCCGGGGCCCGCGCCATGACCGCCACCTCCGGACCGGGCATCTCCCTGATGGCGGAGTTCGTCGGCTTTGGCTACTACGCCGAGATCCCGGCCGTCATCTTCGACGTCCAGCGCATCGGGCCCTCGACCGGCCTGCCCACCCGCACCCTCCAGGGCGACCTCGGCTTCGTCCACACCCTCTCCCACGGGGACGCCCGCCACCCGGTGCTGCTGCCCGGTAGCGTGCTGGAGTGCTACGAGTTCGGCCGCCAGGCCTTCGACCTCGCCGACCGGCTGCAGACGCCGATCTTCGTGCTCTCCGACCTCGACCTGGGCATGAACCTTTGGATGTCGCCACCCTTCGACTACCCCACGGCGCCCTTCGACCGCGGCAAGGTCCTGGGGGCGGCGGAGCTGGAGCGGCTGGAGGGGCGCTGGGCCCGCTACCGCGACACCGACGGCGATGGCATCGGCTGGCGGACGCTGCCGGGCACGGACCACCCCGCGGCCGGGTACTTCGCCCGTGGCTCGGGCCACGACGAGGAGGCGCGCTACACCGAGGACGGCGCCGCCTACGTGGAGGGGATGGACCGGCTCAGGCGCAAGGAGGAGACGGCGCGCGCCCTGGTGCCGGCGCCCGTCGTCGACGACCAGGGGCACCCGGTGGGCCTGCTGGCCTACGGCAGCAGCGACGCCGCGGTCGTCGAGGCCCGAGCGGCGCTGGCGGCCGACGGGCTCCCCACCGACTACCTGCGCGTGCGGGCCCTGCCGCTGGCCCCCGCCGTCGCCGACTTCGTCGGCCGCCACCAGCGCACCTACGTGGTGGAGCAGAACCGCGACGGGCAGATGCGAGACCTGGTGCGCCTGGCCCTGCCCCCCGGCGAGGGCGGCCGGCTGCGCTCGATCCGCCACTACGACGGCCACCCCCTGCCCGCCGAGGTGGTGGTCCAGGGGGTCCGCCGCGGGGAGGCCGGGACCGAGGCGCCGGCCAACGGCCGGCGGGAGCTGGCGGGCACCGCGATCGCGGAGCCCGCGCCGGCCGCCGGGGGCGCCGCGCTGTGAGCACGCCCACCCTGCCCCGACCCCCGGTGGCCGGCTCAGCCCGCAACCGGCTGGGCCTGGGCCGGGACACCTACAAGGGCCTGCCCACCACCCTGTGCGCCGGCTGCGGCCACAACTCCATCACCAACCACATCATCAAGGCCCTGTACGAGTACGGGGTCCCGCCCAGCCGCCTGGCCAAGATGAGCGGGATCGGCTGCTCCTCCAAGGCCACCGCCTACTTCGTGGAGTCGGCCCACAGCCTCAACGCGGTCCACGGGCGGATGCCGTCCGTGACCACCGGGGCCAAGCTGGCCAACCGGGACCTGGTCCTCCTGGGCCTCTCCGGCGACGGCGACACCGCCAGCATCGGGCTGGGCCAGTACTGCCACATGATCCGGCGCAACGTGGACTGCACCTACATCGTCGAGAACAACGGGGTCTACGGCCTGACCAAGGGGCAGTTCTCGGCCACCGCCGACATCGGCTCGGTGCAGAAGAGGGGCCAGGTCAACGAGTTCCAGACCATCGACGTGGCCGGGCTGGCCATCGAGCTCGGCGCCACCTTCGTGGCCCGCGGGTTCTCCGGGGACGGGCACCAGCTGGTGCCCCTGCTGGAGGCGGCGCTGGCGCACGAGGGCACGGCGGTGCTGGACGTCATCAGCCCCTGCGTCACCTTCAACGACCACGAGGGCTCGACCAAGAGCTACAACTGGGTCAAGGAGCACGACAGCCCGCTCCAGGAGCTGGACTTCATCCCCGCCCAGCAGGAGGTCACGGTCGACTACGCGGAGGGGACCTCGGTGGAGGTGCACCTCCACGACGGCTCCCAGATCGTGCTGCGCAAGCTGGGCCCCGACCACGACCCCAGCGACCGGCTGCAGACGCTGCGGGTGATGGAGGAGGCCCGTCAGGCGGGCCATCTGGTGACGGGGCTGCTCTACATCAACCCCGAGGTCCCCGACCTGTGCGCCCGCGAGCACCTGCCCGCCACCCCGCTGCGGGACCTGGACGAGGCCGCGCTTCGCCTGAGCCCAGAGCAGTTCCAAGCGCTCCTGCGGGGCTGGGCCTGAGGCACCGGCCCGCGGGCCCCGGGCCGGATAGGCACCGCCGGCACTTCTCAGGTGGATCTCAGGCGCCCGCCCGGGCCGGAGCCTAGGCTCGTCTCCAGACCCGAACCACCCCAGCCGGCCCGCGGGGCCATGCATGGACAAGGAGAGACGTGATGCCCAACCTGCTCGTCAAAGGCGCGCTCGTCGGCGCCGGCCTGCTGGTCGGCGGAGCCGGGGGGGCGATGGCCGTGTCGGCCGCCGTCAACAGCACCCCCACCGTCACCATCAGCTCGCAGCCCAGCAGCACCACCACCACCACCCCGGCGACCCGTCACCGGGCCGGGAGCCGGCACCCCCGCCGGCGCCGCCCCTTCGTGGGGCTCAGCGCCATCGGCGAGGTGGTGAGCGACAGCGCCAGCGGGGGGGTGTTCAACCAGGGCCAGATCACCATCCGCATGCCCGACGGCAAGACGGTGACCGCCAGCCTGGACGGCCTCTCCGCGGCCCGGCGCTACCAGGGCCGCGGCGTCAAGCCGCTGAAGGTGTCCCCCACCGCGGTCCCGGCCGGGGCGATCGTGACCCTCCACGCCCAGCGGATCAACACCACCCAGTACCTGGCCCGCCTGGTCCTCGAGACCGGCTTCAGCGGCTCGCCCACCGCGGGCGGCTGAGCCGCCCGTCCTCCCCCCCGGCCCGGGCCGCCCCGGGCCGGCACCATCCTCCCTGAGCCGGGGCTCTGACAAGGGTCCCGGCTTCTCCTGTGCCCGGGCCGCGGCGGCGGTATCGTCAGGAGGCGATGGCCGCTGGCGACGAGCCCCAGGGCGGCGAGTCCCCGTGCCTGGAGCCGCTCCTCGACGACGAGGGCCGGGTGCCGGACCGGGTCGCGGTGGCCCGGGCCTACGGCGACCGGGTGGTCCCGGGCCGGGCCCGGGTGCTGGTCGACCGCGTCTGGCCCCGCGGCGTCACCCGGGAGGCGCTGCGGTGCGACCTCTGGCTGCCGGCGGTGGCCCCCTCCACCGAGCTGCGGCGCTGGTTCGGCCACGATGGGGCCCGCTGGCCGGCGTTCGTGGAGCGGTACCGGGTCGAGCTGGCCCGCCCCCCGCGGGCGGCGGCGGTGGCCCAGCTGCTGGACCTGGCGGCGGCGGCACCGCTGACCCTGGTGTTCGGGGCCCGCGACCGCCAGCACAACCAGGCCGTGGCCCTGGCGGCGCTCCTGCGCGAGCGGCTGGGTGCCTAGGCGCCGCCCCGCCGGCGGGGCGGCTGGTGGTCAGGCGTACTGGTAGCCGGCCGGCAGCGGGCGCGGCGCCGCCGGCCCGACGTAGACGGCCGAGGGCCGGATCAGGCGGTTGTGGGCCGCCTGCTCGCAGATGGCGGCGGTCCACCCGGCCATGCGGCTGACGGCGAAGGTGGGGGTGAACATCTCCCGGGGGATGCCGGCGGTGTTCATCACCACCCCGGCGTAGAACTCCACGTTGGTGTAGAGGCGACGGCCCGGCTTCAGCTCGTGCAGGACGTGCAGCGCGGTCTGCTCCACGGTCTGGGCGAAGGCCGCCTGGGCGCCGCCCAGCTGCAGGGCCACCTCGCGCAGGAGGGTGGAGCGCGGGTCGTCGGTCTTGTAGACGCGGTGCCCGAAGCCCATCAACCGCTCCCCGGCGACGACCTTGTCGCGCAGGTACTCCTCGGCCCGCTCCGGGGTCCCGATGGCGTCCAGGGTGTCCAGGGCCCGCGAGGGCGCCCCGCCGTGGAGGGGCCCGGAGAGCGCGCCGATGGCGCCGACCACGGCCGCGCCCATGTCGGCCCCGGTGGAGGCCACCACCCGGGCGGTGAAGGTCGAGGCGTTGAAGCCATGGTCCATGGTGAGGATGAGGTACTGCTCCACCGCCCGGGCGGCCTCGGCGGTGGGGTGGACCCCGGTCAGCATCTGCAGGTAGGAGCCGGCGAAGCCCAGGTCGGGGTCGGGCGCCACCGCGACCTCGCCGCGGTGGGCCCGGAACTGGTGGGTCAGCAGGACCGGGGTCAGCGCCACCATGCGCAGCGCCGCCTCCTCGATCTCGGGGGCGGTGGCGTCCAGCGTCGGCCGCAGCCCCAGCGCGCTGGCCGCCAGGGAGAGCGCGGTGCGCAGCGCGTCCAGCGGCACGTACGGATCGACCTGGGCGATGGGGGTGAGCAGCTCCGCCACCCCGGCCGGCAGCTCCCGGGCCCGGGCGGCGCGCTGGCGGAAGGCCCGCAGCTGGTCCGGGTCCGGCAGCGACCCCAGCAGCAGCAGGTGCCACACCTGCTCGAAGGAGCAGGTCCGCGCCAGCTCGGTGGCGTCGTAGCCGCGGTAGTGGAAGAACCCCTCCTCGCCCCGCACGTCGCCGATGGCGGTCTCCGCCACCGCCACCCCCTCCAGCCCCGGCGGGGCCACCGTGGGCGCGGACCCGGCCGGGCGGACCTCCTCGATGTGGGCGACGCGCACCACGTGACGGATGGAGAGCATCCCCACCGCCCGGCCATCGGCGACCACGGGCAGGTGGCGGAAGTGGTGGGTGCGGAAGAGGTCCAGGGCCTCGGCCACCGGCGAGTCGGCGGGCACGGTCACCGGGTCGCTGGTGAGCAGGCTCTCGATGGAGGCCGCCGGGTCCATCCCGCGCCCCAGAGCCCGCAGCAGGTCCCGCTCGCTGATGATGCCGACGATGCGGTCGCCGGTCAGCACGATGGCCGCTCCGACCTTGTTGGCGTCGAGCACCTGGGCCACGTCGGAGACGGACATGCCCGGGTGGGCCAGAACGGGGGGCTGATGCATCAGCTCCCGCACCTGCATCTTGCTGCTCATGCGCTCTCCCATCTGCGGCCGGCCGCGCCGCGGCTCATGGTGGCACAACCGATCCCGGTCGCGCGCGCGCGCCCGCGCGCGCGACCGGGGCGCGACGCCTCCCCGAGGCTCACCCGCTGACGCGGCGGCCGGCGCCCCGGGGGTCAGCCATCGTGGCCGGGACCGGCCTCGCGGGAGAGGGACGCGTCCACGCGCGCGGCGCGCCAGAAGAGGACGGTCCAGGCCACCAGGGAACCGCCGGCGACCAGCACCAGGACGGCCAGCGGGAGCGCGACCTGCGTCGCATCGACCATGTCGTGGGCACCTCCAGGCCCCACCCATTCTACCGAGGTGGCCGGGGGCGGCCGCAGGGCCGCCCCCGATAATGGCCCGATGCCCAGCAGCGCCGGTCCGAGGGGCGCCGGGCCCAGCCGTCCCCTGGCCGGCCTGATCGCCGCGGTGGCCATCGAGTGGACCGGGGCCACCAGCGTCCTGCCCTTCCTGCCGCTCTACCTGCGCGACAGCGGCGCCTCCTACGCCCTGGTGGGCCTGGTGATGGGGGCCTTCCTGCTGGCCAGCTTCGTGGTCCAGTACCCGCTGGGCCGCCTCTCCGACCGCATCGGGCGGCGCCGGCTGGTCATCGCCGGCCTGCTCCTGTACGCGGCCGCGACCCTGGGCTTCCTGCTGCCGATCCCGCCCTTGGCCTTCATCCTCCTGCGGGCGGCCCAGGGGGCCGGGGCCGGGGCGGTCCAGGTGACCAGCCAGGCGCTGGTGGCCGACCTGGTCCCGCCCGCCCGCCAGGGCCGGGCCTACGGGCTGCTCAACGGGGCCCAGATGACCGGGATGGTGGTGGGCCCGGTCATCGGCAGCATCCTCTTCGCCCTGGCGCCGCCCGCGATCTTCGTCTCCTCGGCCCTGGGGTCGCTGGGCGCCGCGGCGGCGGTGGTGGCGCTGGTGCCGCGCCGGCCCCGACCGGGGCCGCTCCCGGGGCCGGGAGGGCGGCTGGCGGCCAACCCGGTGGTGGTGGGCGTCCTGCTGGCCAGCGCCGCGATCGGGCTCCTGGTGGGGATGTACGAGGCCGACTGGTCCTTGCTGATGCGGGCCAAGGGCGCCACCAGCTGGGAGGTGGGGCTCTCCTTCACCCTCTTCGCCCTGCCCCTGGTGCTCCTCAGCTGGCCCGGCGGATGGCTCGCCGACCACTGGGACCGGCGCTGGCTCGGGGGGCTCTCGGTCCTGGTCGACGCCGGCTGCGCCGCCCTCTACCCGGCCCTGCCCTCGCCCCCCGCCCTCATGGCCCTGGGATGCGTCGAGGCCGCCTCGGTGGCGGTGGGCTTCCCGGCCCTGCTCTCGCTCCTGATGCAGGCCGCCGGTCCCGGGGCCGCCGGCCGCGCCCAGGGGGCCGCCGGCAGCGCCCAGACGGGGGCCTCGGCGGTGGGGGCGGTGGTCGCCGGCGCCCTCTTCGCCTACGGGATCTGGGAGCCGTTCGTCGGCGTGGCGGTGGTGGCCACGCTGATGGCCCTCTGCCTGCCCGTCCTCTGGCGCGCGGCCCCGCTGGGCGTGGTCCCCTCAACCTGAGGCGGCCGGTGACCCGGGTCACCGGCCAGAGGCCGGGCGGCCGGCCCGGGAGCCTGACCGTGGCTCCGGGCCCGCCCGGGACCCAGGTGGATGGCGAGGCAGCCGCCCGCCAGGGGGAGCCCGGGGCTGTGGGCCCAGGGGCGCGGGGGCCAGGGTCGGGAAGGGCGGGGGCGGCGCCGGCACCGCCGGCGTGGCGGCCGCCGCTGCGAGGTCGGCGGCGATGCAGGCGAGCCCCGGGGTGGTGATGCCGCATCCGGCCAGACCCGGGGGGCGAGACCCACCAGGGTCAGCGCCCGGTCCCGGGGCGGGCCGATGCCCCCCAGACCATGGCCGCCCCGGGACCGGCTCCCACCAGCCCCGGCCTGCGGTCCGGCTCAGGCCCCGCGGGCCTTCGCAGGGATGACCACCCCGGTCCGGCCTGCACACCCCCGCACACCCCGGAGCGGCACCGCCCGCGCTCCGATGGAGGGGCGGGGCCCCAACGACGACCCCACTCTTCCTTGCCCTCCTCCCCAGCGCGCGCGCGCAATTCGGCGACCACGCGGGGGTCGGCCAGCGTGGTGGGGTCGCCCAGGGCCCGGTTCTGGGCGATGTCCCGCAGGAGGCGGCGCATGCTCTTGCCGGAGCGGGTCTTGGGCGGCTCGGGGGTGAAGACCACGTTGGCCGGCATGGCGATCTTGCCGATCCTGGTGGCCACGTGCTGGCGCAGCTCCCACATCCCCTGGACCGACTCCTCGTGCCCCGCCTTGAGGGTGCCGTGGGCCACGGTCGCCCGCGCGGTGACGGGGTGTTGCGCCCGCACACCGCGGCCTCGGCCACCGCCGAGTGGTCGCCCAGGGCGCTCTCCACCTCGATGGTCGAGACGCGGTGGGCAGAGACGTTCATGACGTCGTCGACCCGGCCCATCAGCCAGGAGCCCCCGTCGGCGTCGATGCGGGGCCCGTCGCCCGCGAAGCGGACCCCTGGGCAGCGGCTCCAGGAGGCCGCCAAGCAGCGCTCATGGTCCTGGTGGATGGCGCGCGGCATCGCCCACCAGGGCTGGCGCCGCACCAGGGACCCGCCGCCGCTGGGCCACGGTCCATCGCCGGCGGGGCCGGAAGGGGGTGCCCCTGCAACCACTCCACCTTGAGGACCGCTTCCCCGAGAGCTACCGGTACCGCCTGTTCGCCGAGCGGTACCGGCGCTGGCGACGACCCGTGGACCTCGTCATGCGCCAGGCCCTCATCGCTATCGCCAAGCTCAGCCTGGGTGGACTCTCTCCACCGCTCCCCGTCGCTGAGGAACCCACGGCAACCGCAGGAGATGACGGAAGGGAGGGGGGCCCGGCGCTGGCGCCGGGGCCCCCTCCCGCAGATTCGAGGGTCAGAAGTTGACCGGCACCACCGTGCGCTTGAAGTTGGCGTTGATGACGATCGCGGCCGAGGTGTAGATGGCCGCAATGGCGGTCAGGACTCCGAGCCAGCCGCCGAGCCTGGTGAGAGCGGTGCCACCGGCCCAGCCCCACGCCCCGAAGGCGAGCAGGAAGAAGGTGAGGAACAGGAGCAGGAAGACCACCTGGAGCGCCCGCACCCCGCTCAGGGAGGCGCCGAACATGTACAGGGTGAAGACCCCCCACATGAAGAGGTACAGGCCCACGAAGGGGCTGATCGTGGCCGGCGTGGTCTTGGCCAGAAAGACATCGACCAGCAGGTAGTAGCTGAACCAGAAGCATCCGTAGGACGTGAAGGCGGTGGCGCCGAAGGTGTTGCCGCGCTTGAACTCCCACATTCCGGCCAGCAGCTGGGCCAGACCGCCGTAGGCGGCCGCCATGGGCAGCACCGAGGAGGTGGCACCGGCCCCGATCACGCCGGCGTTGATGAACGAGAGCAGGATCGTGGTCATGCCGAAGCCGATCAGCCCCAGAGGGGCCGGGTCGGCGATCGAGGACGCGGGTTCGGACGGCACGGGTGCCGCGGGACTGTTAGTGGCCATGACTGGTCTTGCAAGCCTCCCTGAAGAGTCGATGGACTCAACGTTCTCGCTCTACCGCCGGCTACTCGGCCTGTCCAAACGCCCTTATCTCGGCGGCTTCCTCAGCGGTGAGCTCGCGCGGGACTTCACCTCGGGCAACCTTCTCGCTCTGGACATGGTGGCGGACGTCCTCCACGATCTCCGGGTTCGCGAGCGTTGCGATGTCCCCAACGTCGGTGAAGTTGGAGATCCCGGCTATGACGCGCCGCATGATCTTGCCGGAGCGAGTCTTGGGCATGTCCGACACTATCCAGACGTTCTTGGGCCGGGCCATCTTGCCGATCTCGGTCTCGATCGCCATGGACACCTTGTCCTCCAGCTCCTTGCTCGCTGGGATTCCCGGCTTGAGTGCCACGTACATCTCGACCGCCCGCCCGCGCAACTCGTCCAACACCGGGACGGCAGCCGCCTCCGCCACCTCAGGGACGGTGATGGCCGCGGATTCCAGCTCCTTGGTCCCGAGCCGATGGCCAGCGACGTTGATCACGTCGTCGACCCTACCGAGGATCCGGTAGTAGCCATCGGCCGCTTGGACCGCCCCGTCCCCAGCGAAGTAGGGCCAGTCGCGCCAGTCGGTGCTGGCCTTGTCCCGACAGTACTTCTTGTAGTAGATGTCCACAAACCGCTCGGGCTGGCCCCAGATGGTCTGGAAGATGCCGGGCCAGGGGTTGCGGATGCACATGTTCCCGGCTCGACCACTCCCGGCCCCGACCGCCTCGCCGTTCTCATCGTAGATCGCTGGGTAGACTCCGAGGACTCCGGGACCGCAACTGCCCGGCTTCATGGGCTGCAGGGCGGGCAGGGTGCTCCCCAGGAACCCCCCGTTCTCGGTCTGCCACCAGGTGTCGACGATGACCGCCTCACCCTTGCCCACCACGTCGTGGTACCAGCGCCACACCTCGGGCTCGATCGGCTCACCCACCGTGGTCATGTGCTTGAAGTGGTACCTGTACTTGCTGGGCTCGTCGGGACCCACCTTGCGGAGCATCCGGATGGTGGTGGGCGCGGTGTGGAAGATGTTCACCCCCAGCCGCTCGGCGATGCGCCACGGACGACCAGCGTCCGGATATGTCGGCACACCCTCGTAGATCACCGTGGTCGTCCCCAGCGCCAGGGGCCCGTAGACGATGTAGGAATGGCCGGTGATCCAGCCAATGTCGGCGAAGCACCAGTAGGTGTCCGAGGGGTGGATGTCCTGGTAGTACTTGGAGGTGCCGGCGACGTAGGCCAGGTAGCCACCGGTGCTGTGCTGGGCGCCCTTGGGGCGACCCGTGGTGCCGCTGGTGTACATCAGGAAGAGGGGCGCCTCGGCGGGCATGGACACCGGCTCGACCACCGCGCCCCGGTGGGCGGGAAGGAGCTCGTCCATGAAGAAGTCCCGACCCTCAACCATCGGGGTCTTGGAGGCGTACTGTCCCTGATGCCTGCGCCAGACCAGAACCTTGTCCACCGTCGTCCCGTCCTGGTTCGCCCTGGCCACGGCTTGGTCTGCCTTGACCTTGTGGTCGAGCATCTCGCCGTTGCGATAGTAGCCATCCATCGTGATCAGGATGTGGCTGCCGGAGTCCACGATCCGCTCGCCGCAGGCGGGTCCGCTGAACCCCCCGAAGACCTGGTTGTGGATCGCGCCCAACCGCGCGCAGGCCAGCATGGTGACGGGCAACTCGGGGACCATGGGAAGGTGCAGCGTCACCCGATCGCCCGCCTTCACCCCCGCAAAGTCCCTGAGCAGCGCCGCCACCTCGTTGACGCGCGTGTACAGGTCCTGATAGGTGATGGCCTGGGGCTCCTCACTCTCCGGCTCGGGCACCCAGATGATGGCGGCCTTGTTGCGACTGCCTGCGAGATGGCGGTCGACGCAGTTGTAGCAGGCGTTCAGCCGACCGCCCACGAACCACTTCCAGAAGGGCGCCTTGCTGGTGTCTAGGGTGGTGTGCCAATAGGCGTCCCAGCTGAGCAGGTCCGCGTACTCCTTGAAACACTCGGGAAAACGCTCTTCCTTGAACCGCTCGAAGATGGCCGGGTCAGCGGCGTTGGCCTGCCCCACGAACGAGGCGGGAGGTTGGTAGTAGCCCTCCTCGCGCCAGTGAACCGCGATCTCAGCTTCCGAGACCTCTCCGGCCTCTTCTTCCTTTTCCTTCGCCATCCGGTCTCCTCCGACATGCAGCGCCCTACGTGGCCCCCGCTCGCATGCATCCCCGACGCACCTCCCCGGCCGGAGCCAAGCCGGCGAGGTGTGGCGGGCCCGCAGGTCCCGGCCGACCATCTCGCGGCGACTATACCCAGCGGGCGCCGGGCCGTCGAGGACCTTCCGCCGAACGGTCGAAACTGGCGACCGAGCGGTCCCCAGGGCACCCTGGGCGGTGGCCACCGGCGGCTCCGGCGGCCCACCCCCTCCCCATAGGGCGGGCTGGTGGCTCATGCTTCCGGCCATGCCCTGGGAGGCGACCCTCCTCGTCCAGCTGGGCGCCACCGCCCTGGCCGCCGCCTTCGTCTTCGTGCTGCTGCGGCGGCAGCGGCACAGCTTCGGCACCCTGGAGGAGCGGGCCACCCTGCGCACCCTGGCCTTCGCGACCTCCGCCATCGGGACCCTGCGCCAGGGCCTCTCCACCCGCAGCGCCCAGCGCGTGCTGCGGGCGATCGTGACCCACACCGGGGTCACCGCGGCCGCCCTCTACGACCCCAACGGGCCGCTGGCGTTCCAGGCCGCCGCCGGCAGCCCCGCCGACCGACACCACCGCCACCTGGCGGGCGAGCGCCTGGCGGTCCTGGCCGCGGCCGCCAGCCAGCGGCTGCAGCTGTGGCGGGTGCACGCCGACGTGCCCGTGCCCAGCTGCCGGCTGCACTCGGGGGTGGTCGCCCCGCTCCTGGTCGGGGACCGGGTGGTGGCCGCCCTGGTCACCTACCACCTGGAGGCGCCGGGGCCGTCGGCCCTGCAGATCGCGGGCGACCTCGCCGAGCTGCTGGCGACCCAGCTGCGCCTGCAGCAGGCCGAGGAGCAGCAGGCGGCCCTGGCCCGCTCGGAGCTGCGGGCCCTGCGGGCCCAGATCGCCCCCCACTTCATCTACAACACCCTGACCACCATCGCCGCCTTCGTCCGGGTCGACCCCGATCGGGCCCGCGAACTGCTCCACGAGTTCGCCGACTTCACCCGGCGCGCCTTTCGCGACCCCGCCAGCGAGTTCACCACCCTGGCCGACGAACTGGTCTACGTCCACCAGTACCTGCTCTTCGAGCAGGCCCGCTTCGGCGACCGGTTGACGGTCCGCTACGGGGTGGACCCGGAGGTGCTGAGCACGGTGGTGCCGACGCTGGTGGTCCAGCCCCTGGTGGAGAACGCGGTCAAGCACGGGATCGAGTCCGACCGGGGGCGGGGGACCATCGTCATCAGCGCCGAGGACCAGGACGACGAGTGCTGGATCGAGGTCCGCGACGACGGCGCCGGGATCCCGGAGGCGGTCGAGCCCCTGGAGCAGCCGGGCGCCCTGGGCAACATCGACCGCCGCCTGCGCCACACCTTCGGGGCCGGCCATGGCCTGGACATCGCCTCGCGCCCCGGGGGCGGGACCAGCGTGCGCATCCGGGTGCCCAAGTACCGGCCCGGGGTGAAGGCCTCGTGAGCGGGCCCCCGGCCCCCCTGCGGGTGCTGGTGGTCGACGACGAGGCCCCGGCCCGCGGCGAGCTGGCCTACCTCCTCCGCCACGCCCGGGGCGTGGACCGGGTGCTGGAGGCCGGCGACCCGGCCGCCTGCCTGGCCACCGTGGAGCGGGAGCCGGTCGACGTGGTCTTCCTCGACGTGCGCATGCCGGGCCTGGACGGACTGGCCCTGGCCCGGGTGCTGGCCCGGGCCCCGGCCCCGCCCCAGGTGGTCTTCGTGACCGCCTTCGAGGGGTACGCCGTCGACGCCTTCCAGCTGGCGGCCTTCGACTACCTGCTGAAGCCGGTCCGCCCCGAGCGGCTGCGGATGACCCTGGACCGCCTGGCGCTGGCCCGGCGCCCGGCCCCGGTGGCCGCCGGGGCCGGGCCGCCGGCCGAGGAGGCGGGCCTCGACGACCGCCTGGCGGTGTCCCACCGGGGCCAGGTGCTGCTGGTGCCGGTGGAGGAGATCCGGGTGGCCGAGGGCGGCGGGGACCGGGTGGTGGTGCGCACCCCGACCGGGCACTACCCGGCCCGGGTGACGCTGAGCGAGCTGGAGCGCCGGCTGGAGGGGCGGGGCTTCCTGCGGGTGCACCGCCGCTACATCGTCAACCTGCGCCACGTGCTGGCCGTCCAGACCTTCTTCAACAGCACCTACCTGCTCCAGATGCACGGGCTGGCCGGGTACTCGGTGCCGGTCTCCCGGCGCCACGGCGCCGCCCTCAGGGCGGCGATCCGGCTCTGATGGGCGGCGCCGGCGCCCCCCCGCCGCCGCCCCCCCGCCGGCGGGGGAGGCGATCCCTGCGGGAGCTGGAGGAGCAGACCGAGGTCGGGCAGGTCTTCCTGCGCGCGCTGATGCGGCGCCAGCTCCGGCTCAGCTGCGCCATCGCCGCCAGCTTCATGGGCCTGCTGGGGGTGCAGCCGCTGCTGGCCGCGCTCTGGCCGCGGTACGGCCGCCTCCAGCTCCTGGGCCTGCCCCTGGCCTGGCTGGTGCTGGGCGTCGGCTCCTACCCGGTCATGGTCGCCCTGGGGTTCCTATACGTCCGCCGCGCCGAGCAGATCGATGACGAGTTCAGCGACCTGCTGGGCTGAGGCCGGGGGCCGGGCCCGGTGACCCCCTCCCTGGCGGCGGTGGCCGGGCTCACCGCCATGGCGGCGCTCAGCCTGTGGGCCGGGGTCCTGGCCCGGCGGCGGGGCCACACCACCTCCGACCTGATGGTGGCGGCCCGGGCGGTGCGGCCCCACTTCAACGCCGCCGCCATCAGCGGCGAGTACCTCAGCGCCGCCTCCTTCCTGGGCATCGCCGGCCTGGTGATGCAGTTCGGCTACGACGTGCTCTGGTACCCGGTCTGCTACGCCGCCGGCTACCTGCTGCTGCTGCTCTTCATCGCCGGGCCCCTGCGGCGCTTTGGCGCCTACACCATCCCGGACTTCGCCGAGGGCCGTTTCGACAGCCCCCGCTTCCGCCGCCTGGCGGTGGGGCTGGTGCTGGTCATCGGGCTGTTCTACACCCTGCCCCAGATGAAGGCGGCCGGGCTGACGGTGCAGGCCGCCTCGGGGCTGCCCTACGGGGTGGGCATCGGGGTGGTGACAGTGGTGGTGGTCTCGGCGGTGATCTCCGGGGGCATGCGGGGCATCACCCTGGTCCAGGGCTTCCAGTTCGCGGTCAAGCTGTTCGCCATCACGGTGCCGATCTTCGCCCTGCTGGCGGTCCTGGGCGGGCCCCAGACCCTCCTCCGGGAGGCGGGCCGGCAGCCGCTGCCGCGACTCCCACAGGCCACCACCTTCAGCGTCCGCCCCGGCGAGCTCTGGGTCCTGCCGGCGGCGGACGCCGTCCGGGCCTCTTCCCCCATCGCCGCCCGCTGGCTGGGCCGCCCGCCGACGGCGCTCCGCAGCCAGGCGCCGTCGGGGTTCGTCGGCACCCCCACCAGCGCCCTCCCCCCGGCCGGGAGCGGCCGGGCCCTGACCGTGCGCGGGCGCATGGTGCTGCCCGCCGGGCGGATCCTCTGGCAGGGCTCGGGCACGGTCCGGCTCGCCCGCGGGGCCCCCGTGCCCTTCGGGGACGCGACCCCCCCCAGCTCCACCGCCCGCTGGCTGCAGCCGTTCGGGCCCCTGGCCGGGGGCAGCGGCCACCCCCTGCTCTTCACCTACTCCCTGATCATGGCGATCCTGCTGGGGACCATCGGGCTGCCCCACATCCTGGTGCGCTTCTACACCAACCCCGACGCGCGGGCCGCCCGCCGCACCGCCCTGCTGGTGCTGGTCCTGCTGGGGGGCTTCTACCTCTGGCCGCCGCTCTACGGGCTCATCGGCCGGCTGCGGGCGCCCCAGCTGTACACCAGCAACCTCACCGACGCGGTGGTCCTGGTCCTGCCCCGCCAGGTCCCGCCCCCCTGGCTGGGCCAGCTGCTCTCGGCGGTCATCGCCGCCGGCGCCTTCGCCGCCTTCGCCTCCACCCTCAGCGGGCTCCTGGTCTCGCTGGCCGGGGCCCTCGGCCACGACATCTACGGACGCTGGTGGCACCCGGAGGCGGGGCCGCGGGCCCGGCGCCGGGCCTTCCGCGTCGGCGCCGCGCTGGCGGCCCTGGTGGCGGCCGGGCTGGGCCTGCTGGTGGCGCCCTTCGACATCAGCATCCTGGTGGGCTGGGCCTTCGCCATCGCGGCCAGCTCGTTCTTCCCCCTGCTGGTGCTGGGTCTGTGGTGGCGGCGGCTCACCCTGCCGGCGGCCGCCATCGGGGTGGCGGTCGGCGGGGGGTGCGCCACCGGCGCCATCGTCACCACCATGGTGGCCGCCGGGGCCCCGCCGCTGCAGGCCTTCCTGGCCCGGCACTCGGAGCTGGCGGTGGTCCTGGCCCAGCCGGCGGTGGTCACCGTGCCCCTGGCCTTCCTCTGCATGGTCGCCATCTCCCTGGCCCGGCCCCGGCCCCCGGCGGCGGTGGGGGCCAAGATGCTGCAGATGCACGCCCCGGAGCGGCTGGGGCTGCGGCGGGACTACATCCCCAACTGACCGGCGGCCCCCGCCGTCGCCCCCGGCTCCACCGGCAGGCCGGCCAGGCGCCACTCCAGCATCCCGTCCTGGAGCGGCCGGGCCTGCCGGCCGCTCCCGCGGATGGCCCGCAGGGCCTCGCCGGCCAACCGGCACTCGGCGCCCCGGCCGTAGACGACGATCGCGGTCGCGCCCGCGGGCCAGGGGGCGGGCGGGCGGGCGTCTCCTGGCCCGGGCCAGGAGACGGCCCCGGGGATGTGCCCGGCGGCGTACTCCAGGGCGGGCCGCGCATCCACCAGGGCCAGGCCCCGGGCGCCCAGCCGTCGGCGCAGCTCCGCCCGGGGCATGGCGTCCGGTGGCGCCGCCGCGGAGCCCGCCGGCCGGGCCTCCGCCACCCGCCGCAGCATCACGCAGAGGGCGGCCACGTCGTAGCCCGCCAGCCGGTGCAGGCGGCGCCGGCCCGCGCGCTGCACGGTCACCAGGCCCGCCGCCCGCAGGACCTGCAGGTGGGCCGAGGCGGTCGTCAGCCGCAGCCCCGCCTCGGCCGCCAGCGCCTCCACGCTGCGCTCCCCCTGGGCCAGCAGGTGAAGGAGCTGGAGGCGGTGGGCGCTGCCGAGGGCCCGCGCCACCCGGGCCGGGCCCTCGAGGCGGGCCGCCTCCGAGGGGGCCCCGGCGACGGCCGACTCTCCAATCATCACTGGATCATCGTACCGATGGGCCCGGCCGGGGGACGCCCGACGCCGGTCCGCGAGCGGGCGGGCCCCGGGCGCATGATGCGGGCATGACCGAAGTGCCCGGGGTGGTGGTCCCCCCCGCCTGGCTGCGGCGCCACCTCAGCGCGCCCGACCTGCGCTGCTGCGACGTGCGCTGGACGCTGGCCGGCGGGGCCCAGCACCGGGCCTACGCCGAGGGCCACCTCCCCGGCGCGGTGTTCATCGACCTGGACCGCGAGCTGGCCGGGCCCCCCGGGCCCGGCGGCCGCCACCCGCTGCCCGACCCCGCCGTCTTCGCGGCGGCCATGCGACGGGCCGGGGCCCACCCCGACACGACGATCGTCGCCTACGACGCCGGGACCGGGGCGGCCGCCCGGCTGTGGTGGCTGCTGCGGGCGGCCGGCCACCAGCGGGTGGCGGTCCTGGACGGCGGCTTCCCGGGATGGGTGGCGGCCGGGGGCACGGTGACGGCCGTGGTGCCGGACCCGGCCCCGGGCACGCTGCCGGTCGCGGGCTTCGCCGGCACCGTCGACGCGGCCACCACCGGGGCTCGCGCCGGCGCCGGGGTCCCGGTGCTGGACGGCCGGGCCCCGGAGCGGTACCAGGGCCTGGTGGAGCCGATCGACCCCAGGGCCGGGCACATCCCCGGCGCCCGCAACCTGCCCTGGACCGACCTCTGCCAGGAGGGCCGCCTCCGGCCCCCGGCGGAGCTGCGGGCCAGGTTCGCGGCCTGCGGGCTGCCCGCCGCCGCCCACCTCCCCCCCGCCGTGGCCTACTGCGGCTCCGGGGTGACGGCCAGCGCGCTGCTGCTGGCCATGGCCCACGCCGGGCTCCCCGACGGCGACCTCTACCCGGGCTCCTGGAGCGAGTGGAGCCAGGACCCGGACCGGCCGGCGGCCACGGCGGCGGACCCGATCGGGCGGGCGGGCGCCGCCCCGCCACCAACGCGGTAGGCTAGGCCGGTCACCAGCGGTCCCGCTGGCGGACGAGGAGATCCACCGGTGGCGATCATCTGGCTCATCGTGGCAGCGGCCTTCGCCGTCGGTGAGGTCGTGACCACCGCCCTCTACGCGCTGTTCGTGGCCGCCGCCGCCGCCGCCGCCGCCGTCGCCGCCGTGCTGGGGGCGCCGGTCGTGGTCCAGGCCACGGTCTTCGTGGTGGCCCTCGGCGCCGGGATCGGGACCGGGCGGCGCCCCCTGATGCGGCTCGCCCGCCGCGGCCAGGGCCCGGCGCTGATCTCCGGCGCCGACGGCCTGGTCGGCGAGCAGGGCCTGGTGGTCACCGCCGTGCGCGGCTCGTCCCCGGCCGGCCAGGTGCGCATCCGGGGCGAGGAGTGGCCGGCCATCACCGCCGACGGCACCGTCATCGAACCCGGACAGTCGGTGCTGGTCGTCGACCGCCAGCACAGCCAGCTCGTGGTCGCGCCCCTGTAGGCCGGCCCCCATCGCGGGCCAGGCCCGCACTCGGAGGGTCCCATCGTGCCCGCCATCGTCGCCATCGTCATCGCCGTCGCCGCCGTGTTCATCCTCTCCCGCTCGGTGCGAGTGGTGCAGCAGGGCAACGACGGCGTGATCAAGCGCCTGGGCCAGTTCCGCGCCGTGCACGGGCCGGGCCTGGTGTTCCTGGCCCCCTTCATCGACCGCATGGCCCGCGTCGACATGCGCGAGGTCCCGCGCACCGGCGACCGCCAGGACGTCATCACCAAGGACAACGTCGGGGTCGCCGTCAACGCCACCATCTTCAGCCAGGTGGTCGACGTCAAGCAGGCCCTCTACGAGGTCAGCGACTACCAGGTGGCGGTGGAGCAGCTGGCCCGCACCGCGCTGCGCGCCGTCTTCGGCAGCCTCACCCTCGACGAGGCCCTCAGCGAGCGGGAACGCATCAACGCCGAGCTGCAGCGCCACATGGCCCCCGCCGCCGAGAAGTGGGGGGTCCGGCTCAACCGCATCGAGATCGTGGACATCGTGCCGCCGCAGCAGATCCTCAACGCCATGGCCCTGCAGAAGGAGGCCGACCAGCAGAAGCGGGCCGCCATCCTGCGCTCCGAGGGCGAGCAGCAGGCGGCCATCAACAGCGCCCGCGGCCAGCGCCAGGCCGCCGTCGAGATCGCCGAGGGCCAGAAGCAGTCGGCCATCCTGAGGGCCGAGGGCTCCCGGCAGGCGCAGGAGCTCGACGGCCAGGGCCGGGCGGCCGCCATCGCCGCGGTCTACGAGGCGATCCAGAGCCATCACCCCACCCCCGAGCTGCTGGCGGTGCTCCAGCTGGACGCCCTGGCCCAGGTGGCGGCCAGCCCCAACTCCAAGGTCGTGGTGCCGGTCGAGACCGCGGGGCTGGTGGGGGCCACCCAGGCCCTGCGCGCAGTGCTCGGCCGGGTGGCCGGAACCAGCCCGGAGCCCCAGGCCGGGAACGGCGCCACGGGGGCGGGCGCGGTCCGGCCCGCCCCTGCCGCGCCCGCCCCCGGTCCCGGCCCGGCGCC
>JAKABB010000138.1 GCA_021802045.1 bacterium | reverse complement strand
GCAGCGAGAGCGGGCCGCCGCCCGCCGCCCCCTCGGCGCGGAGCGCCGCCCGGGCGGGTCCGCGGGCGGGGCGCACACCCGTCCCCCTCAGGCGCCAGGGGCTCCAGCGATCCCCGTACCGATCCCGGCCAGGGGCACTCAGGGCGCGGCCAGCCACAGGTGGGTGGCGGCGAGGGCACGGTGCGGTCGCCAGGGTCCGGCCAGCCCCTCGCAGTCGCGACCGGTGAGGCCTCGGCCGGTCGACCTGCGGAGGGCTCGGCGGAGCCCGAGGTCGGTCGCGGGGAAGGCGTCGGGCTCGCCCATGCGCAGGGCCAGGTAGTGGGCCGTCCACGCCCCCAACCCGACGGTGGCGGTGGCGGACGCCACCAGCTGCTCCAGGGGCCGGCTCTGATCGAGGTCGATCTCCCCGTCGTCGACCGCCCGGGCGAAGGCGCCCACGGCCCGTTGGCGGGCGCCCGTGAGGCCCAGGCCGGTGAGGTCGGCGCCGGCGAGGACTTCGGCCGGGGGGAAGACGTGGGTCAGGCCCAGCGGCCCCAGGCCGGCGACCGCGGCCCCATGGCGCCGCACCACCCGCGCGATGAGGGTGTTGGCCGCGGCGACGCTCACCTGCTGGCCCACGATGGCCCGCACCCCGGTCTCGAACGGGTCCCACGTACCCGGCGGCCGCAGGCCCGGGCGGGCCCGGAGCAAGGGGCCGATCACGGCGTCGGAACCCAGGTGGGAGCTCGCCGCGCCGATGTCGGCATCGAGGTTGAAGATGCGGCGAGCCCGCTGCACGTGGTGGATGAGGCCCTCCCAGTGCGGCAGGTGGGCCCGCAGCAGGAGGTGGTCGGGACCACCCCGGGACAGCTCGAGCACACCGGGATCACCGTCGATCGCCACGGTCCGGCGGTAGGTGCCGCCGGCGACCTCTTCGACCCCGACGATCGCTCGAGCCTGGAGGTAGCCGAGCATGGTCTCCCAGTCCAGGGGGGGCTCGAAGTCGAGCCGCAGCGGGAGGCCGCCGTCGGCCACGAGCCGGTCGGTGACGCGGCGACGGGCCCGCAGCTCGCCGGGCGCGGCGCGAAAGATGTCGCGCATCGCCCGGTTGAACTGGCGCAGGCTCCCGAACCCCGAGGCGAACGCGATCTCCGTGATGGGGAGGTCGGTGTCGTCGAGGAGGCGCCGGGCGAAGTGGGCCCGGCGGGAGCGGGCCAGATGGTCGGGGGTGACGCCGAGGTGTTGGCCGAACAGGCGCCGGAGGTGCCGGGGCGAGGCGCCCAACCGGGCCCCGAGCCCCACCTCCGTGCCCCCGTCCAGGCACCCATCGAGGATGAGCCGCACGCCCCGGCAGACGAGGTCGGGGCCGGCCCAGCTGACCGGTGGCTCCTTGCGATAGGGCCGGCAGTGCAAGCACGCGCGGAACCCGGCCGCCTCGGCGGCGGCGGCGGTCCCGAACCGTCGCACGTTGCGCGGATGGGGCCGCCCCGAACACCCGGGCCGGCAGTAGATCCCGGTCGTGACCACCGCGGAGAAACCGTGCATCGCACCCGATGATGGGCCGTCCCGGCCGGCGGCACCGGCCGGATCCGGCCACCCGCGCAGGCTGGCCGGATGTGGCCAGACCGTGCCCCCCGCCCTGCCGCACCATGCCCGCATGCCCCCTCGGGACCCGACAGCGTCCTCCACCGCGCCCCTGCCCGTCCGGTACGGCCATGCCGACACCCCGCTGGGCACCGTGCTCTTGAGCGGGCGGGGCGGCCGCCTCACCGGCCTGCACTTCACCGGCCACCGGAGGAGCCCGCGGACGGGCCCCGCCTGGGTCCGGGACGAGGCCGCGTTCGATGGCGTCCGGCGCCAGCTGAACGAGTACTTCGCCGGCCGCCGCACCCGCTTCGACCTCCCCCTGGCGCTCGGCGGCACTCCCTTCGAGCTGTCGGTGTGGACGGCCCTGCAGGGCATTCCCTACGGAGCGACCGCCAGCTACGGGGACATCGCCCACTCGCTCGGGCGGCCGGGCGCGGGCCGCGCCGTCGGCGGGGCCAACGGACGCAACCCCATCTCCATCGTCGTCCCGTGCCACCGCGTCATCGGCGCCGATGGCGGCCTCACCGGCTACGGCTGGGGAGTGGACCGCAAGGCGTGGCTGCTCGACCACGAGCGGCGAGGGGCCCACCCCGAACGGGGCCGCGCATCCGCACCGCGTCGGCCCTGATCCCGGGATGACGCGGGTCGTGGCACCCGCCGCCGTGGATGCCGCCACCGCCGGCGGCGAGGGCCGGCTGGCGTGTCCGCCGCCTCACCCTTACCTAATGGAGTGCCAACTTGAGTGCCCACCAGTGACCCCGGGTCGGGACCAGCGGTCCTTCCCGACCTGGGCCGGGCCCAGCATGCCGTCGGCGTTTCGGGCCTTGCGCCAGGAGGGTGGCCGGCCGCTCGCCTTGTGGCCCTTGGCCTGGGGCCCGCCCTCGGTCCCGGCCACGCCGACGCACTCCACCCGGTGCCGGCCTCCTGGCCGTCGCCGGCTGCGGGCTCACCTCCCCCTGCCCCCGGCGCCACCTGGCCGATGGCCGCGACGGCCCCGCCGCGCTCGCGACCGGCCAGGTCCTGTGCGGCGCGTTGCGACTCCTGGTCTTCGCCGTCTTCCTCGGCCACGTCGGCCGGCATCCTCCGGCCGCCCGCTCAGGCGCGCCACCGGCAACCGGCCTATACCGGCGGGATGGCGCTCCCCGCCGTGACCGTCCGGCCCGGGCGGCTACGGGCGGCGGCCGGGCGGCGCCGAGGTCCCCGCTCCCCCAGGGCCAGCCCCCGATCGCGCCGCCTCCACGCACTCCACCCCCGCGGGACCCACGGTGGCCGCGTGGGCCACCCCGGCCTCGAGCTCCATCCGGTCCCCGGCAGCGAGCGGGAGGTCGGCGGCGGCGGTGTGGAAGACGATGCTGCCGGCCAGGCAGTAGAGCACCTTGTCGTAGGCGTGCCGGTGCCAGGGATAGCGCTCCCCGGGGCCGTTGCCCCAGCGCTGGGCCCGCAGCCCGATGGCGGCCAGCCCGGCCACCAGCCGCTCGGCCGGGACCCCCGCGGCCTGAGCCGCCAGCACCCGGGGCATAGCCGGCGGCGCCCCCGGGGTCAGGCCGCGGGCCGGGGGGCGCGGCAGTCGGGCACCCCGTCCAGCTGCCGCAGGGTGTCCAGCAGCAGCGCCACCCCGGTCACGATGTCCCCCAGGTCCGTCCACTCCTCGGGGCAGTGACTGCGCCCCTCCCGCGAGGGGATGAAGAGCATCCCCACCGGCCCCAGGTGGGCCAGCGGGACCGCGTCGTGGCCGGCCCCGCTGGGCACGTCGAGGGTCTGCAGGCCCCGGTGCTGGGCCGCCGCCCGCACCGCCGCCTGCACCGCCGGCGCGCACAGCGTGGGCGCTTCCGACGAGAGCCAGCGCAGGACCGCCTCCACCCCCCGGGCCCGGCCCGCGGCCCGGGCGGCGGCCTCCAGGCGCGGGTGCCGCGCGGCCAGCCAGGCGGCGTCGACGCTGCGCACCTCGGCCGAGACCACCGCCGACTGGGGGACGACGTTGACCGCCCCCGGGGCCACCATCACCCGGCCGGCGGTGGCGACCCCGACCCCGTCCTGAGCGCTCGCCTCCAGGGCCAGGATCCACTCGGCGGCGGCGCAGAGGGCGTCGCGGCGGCGGGTCATGGGCATGGTGCCAGCGTGGTCGGCGCGCCCGGTGAAGCTGACCCGGCAGCGGTGCAGCCCGGCGATCGCCGGCACCACCCCGATGGGCACGCCCGCCGCCTCCAGCCGGGGGCCCTGCTCGATGTGGAGCTCGCAGTAGGCGTGGAGCGCCTCCGGCCGCCAGGCGGCCTGCCCCACCCGCTCCGGGTCGCCGCCGGCCCCGGCCAGCGCCGCGGCCAGGGTGCGGCCCCGGGGATCGGTGAGGGCCAGGTGCTCAGCGGTCAGGGTGCCGGCGACCGCCCGGCTGCCGACACAGCTGAGGCCGAACTCGTTGGGCTCCTCGCCGCAGAAGCTGACCACCCGCAGGTCGTGGCGGAGCGGCCGCCCGCCGGCCTGCAGGCAGCGCGCCGCCTCCAGCGCCCCCAGCACCCCGACCATGCCGTCGAAGCGACCGCCGCCGTCGACGGTGTCCAGGTGGGAGCCGCTGACCAGGGCCGCGCCCCCGCCCACCGCCCCCGGCAGGGTCCCCACCACGTTGCCGGCGGCGTCCACCTCGACCCGCAGGCCGGCCTGGCGCATCCGGTCCGCCACCCAGCTTCGCGCCGCCCGGTCGGGGTCGGAGAAGACGCGCCGGGTCCAGCCCGGCCGGTCGGGCTCACGCAGCGCCGCCAGCTCGGTAAGCTCGGCGGCGAGGCGCGCCGGCTCGGGCATCGTCTCGGGGGTGCCCCGGAGGCCGGCAGGCTGGGGGATGGGCACCTCGGGGACGGTAGCAGGATGGCCGTCGCCAGGCGACCGCCACCCCCGACAAGGGATCGGTACCAAAGTGTGACGCGTTCTTCAGCCGACGGTCGCGGCCGCTACCTACGATGGGAAATGCCCGCTCGGGTGGCCTGCGCCGCGCACGGAGAGACGATCGACATCATGCCCACCGATCGCCAACCATCGACCGGGAGCGGTCCACCGGGGGCGGACGACTCCAGCCGGGGCGTGGCCGAGCGCGTGCTGCGGGTGACCGGGGACGCCGCCGTCGCCGGTGCGGTCGCCGAGGCCCTGGCCCAGCGCCCACCGGCCACCACCGCCGCCGAGCTGGAGGCCTCCCTGGGACCGCTGACGGTGGCCTCCGTGCGCCAGCGCGGCCGGCGGCGCTCGCCCCCCTCGCACGGCGGCACCGCGCGCCCCCGCAGCGGCCGGCGCGGACCCGGGGGGCGGGCGGTCCGCCTGGTGTACGGCGCCGGGCTCACCTACGAGGCCGCCGCCGAGCGGCTGGGGGTGGCCCCGACCACCATCGGCAGCTGGCTGACGTCCGCCAAGCTCACCGCCCGCCCCCGCACCACCGGGGACGCCTGCCTGCGGGTCCGGGCCACGGCCCTGGCCCGCGCCGACGGCCGGTCCACGGCGCCGCTGCGGTGGGGAGCGGCGCTGGAGCACATGGACACCTGCGCGGAGTGCGCCCGGGCCCAGGACGACTCACCCTTCCTGCGGGACTGCTGCACCGTCCACCCCCAGCTCTCCGACTATCAGGACGGACGGCTGGCGGCGGCGGAGACGGCCCGGGCCCGAGCCCACGTGCGGGTCTGCCGAGCCTGCCAGGAGCACCTCGACGATCTCCAGGTGGCGGCGGTCGCGCTCATGGGGGCCGGGCCCGGCCTGGCGCTCGGCGTGGGGCCGGCCCTGGCCGCCGGCCTGGTGGCGGTGCGCCAGGCCACCAGCCCCCGAGCCCTGCTCCAGCTCGCCGTCGGCCACGGCGCCGGTGGGACCGCGACCACGGTCGCCGCCCTCGCCACCGCGGCCATCGTCAGCGTGGCGGCGATCCACGCCTGGGTCGTCCCCCTGATCTCGGCTCCGACGCGCCCCGTCCCGACCGCCCGGGCGACCGTCACCGGCCCCGCCCGCCCGGGCCCGTCCGTCCACCCGGGGGCCTCCCACCGCCACCGCGGGCACCGGCACCACCCCGCGCCCCGGACCCGTCACTCCCCGCGGCACACGGCGGGGGCGCGGGCCACCCCCACCAGGCCCCACCGCCGCGCCACCACCGCCGCCCCCACCCCCCCCCCCCCCCC
>JAKABB010000137.1 GCA_021802045.1 bacterium | reverse complement strand
CCGGCGCAGCGCCCACCACAGCCCCCGCAGGGCCCCGGGGTGGCGGCGGGCGGCCCATGCCGAGCGCAGGGCGGTGAAGGCCAGGACCGCCGGCCAGTCCCGGCCCCAGAAGGCGGGGCCGTCGGCGTTGCGCAGCAGGCAGAGCAGCCGGTTGGCCAGCACGTGGGCCTCGATGGCGGCGGTGGCGTGCAGGCCGCTGCCGCCGCGGTGGTGGGTGGCGGTGGCCGCCGGCTCGTACCAGGCGCGCCAGCCCCGCCAGCGGGCCCGCCAGTCGAGGTCCAGGTCCTCGATGTAGGCGAAGAACGGCTCGGGGAAGACCTCGCCGGCGACGGCGACGTCGAGGAGCATCGCCCGCCGGTAGAGGGCGGCGGCGGCGGAGACGCCGAAGACCTCCTGGGCCATGCGCTGGCGGCCGTCGTCCGGCTCCCCCTGGCCGCGGTTGCGCCCCCAGCCGCAGCGGTGGACCACGTGGCCGGTGGTGTCGAGACGGGCCACCGCGCCGGGCCCGGCCGGCCGCCGCAGCCGCCCCCCGACGCTGCCCACGCCCGGCTGGTCCCGGAGCACGGCGGCGGCGGCGGCCAGGAAGCCGGGGTCCAGGACCACGTCGAGGTTGCAGCAGAGGACGTACTCCCCTTGCGCCAGCGCCAGCCCCTGGTTGTTGGCGGCGGCGAAGCCCCGATTGCGGGGGTTGCGGACCAGGCGCACGTCGGGCTGGGCCGCCAGCCACTCCGCCGAGCCGTCGCTGGAACCGTTGTCCACCACGATCAGCTCCAGCGGCGCCGGGCGCTGGGCCCGCAGCGCGGTCAGGCAGGGCTCGCAGAAGGTCCGCCCGTTCCAGTTCACCAGGACCACCGAGACCGCGCCCGCGACGGGGCCGGCGGCCGCCCCCGGCGCGGCGGTCACGGGCTTACCCGGGGGTGGCGGCGGACCAGGTTCAGGGCCACCAGGCCCCCGGCCCGGGCCAGGATCGCGGCCCCGACAAGGGGGGCCAGCAGGATCGCCGGGCCCCGCGCGTAGTGGGTGCGGTAGAAGCGCCACATGCTCTTGTGGAACTCCAGCAGCATCGGCACCGCGGCCTGCTCGCTGCTGGCCCCCTTGCGGTGCACCACCCGGGCCCGGGGCTCGTACCAGGTGGTCCAGCCGGCGGCCGCCAGCCGCCAGCAGAGGTCGAGGTCCTCCCCGTACATGAAGTAGCGCTCGTCGAAGCCGCCGACGGCGTCCCAGGCCCTCCGCCGCAGGAGCAGGCAGGCGCCGCTGCCGCTGTCGACCGGACCGGGGGCGTCCACCGGCAGGTGGGTGCGGTTGTAGGCCGCCAGCCGGGGGTGACGGGGGAAGAGGCGGCTGAGGCCGCTGAGCCGGTAGAAGGCGATCGCCGGCGAGGGGAAGGTGCGCCGGCAGGCCGCGTCCAGGCGCCCGTCGGGCCGGTCGATGCGCGGGGAGACCGCCCCCCGCCGGGGGTCGGCGTCGAGCGCCGCCAGCATCGCCGCCAGGCTGCCCGGGCGCAGGGTGGCGTCGGGGTTGAGCAGCAGGAGGGCGGAGCCGCCCGCCGCCGCCGCCCCCAGGTTGCAGGCCCGGCCGAAGCCCAGGTTGGTCGGCGCCGCCAGCAGCCGCACCCCGGGGGCGGCGGCGCGGACGGCGGCCAGGGTGCCGTCCGGGGAGGCGTTGTCCACCACCGTCACCTGGGACGGGCCCAGCCCCTGGGCCAGCGCCGAGCCGATCGCCCCGGCCACGTCGGCCGCGGAGCGGTGGGTGGCGATCACCACCCGCACCTCCGCCGTCGAGCGGACGGCCGCCCCGCCGCCGTCCGCCATCGGGGAGGTGCTCAGGCGTCGCCGGCGCGCAGGGCGTCGGCGACCGCACCCGCCCGCTCGGCCTCCAGGTAGGCCCGCAGCCCCGCCTCCCACGGCGGCAGCGGGGGACGGCCCAGCTGCCGCCAGGCGGCGTTGTCCAGCACCGAGTACGCCGGCCGGGGAGCCGGAGCCCCGAACTCGGCGGTGGAGATCGGGTCGACCGGGACGTCCAGGCCCAGGCCCGCGACCACGGCCTGGGCCAGGCCGTGCCAGGTGGTCTGGCCCTGGTTGGTCAGGTGGTAGACGCCAAAGGCGCCCGTTTCGATGAGCTCGGCCAGCGCCGGGGCCAGGTGCCCGGTCCAGGTCGGGGTCCCGACCTGGTCGGCGACCACGCGCAGGCGCGGGTGCCGCCGGGCCAGGCGGGCCATGGTCAGGACGAAGTTCGGCCCCCGCTCGCCGTAGAGCCAGGCGGTCCGGACCAGGTAGCCGGGCCCGCCGCCGTGCAGGTACTCCAGCTCGCCCGCCCGCTTGCTGCGCGCGTAGACCCCAAGGGGCTGGGGAGGGTCGGTCTCCCGCCAGGGGCGCCGGGGCGTGGGGCCCGGGCCGCCGAAGACGAAGTCGGTGCTGACGTGGCAGAGGGGCAGGCCCCGCGCGGCGCAGGCGTGCACCAGCGGGCGCAGGCCGTAGGCGTTGACCGCGAAGGCCCGCTCGGCCTCCAGCTCGGCGCGGTCGACGGCGGTGTAGGCGGCGGCGTTGACCACCACCGAGGGCTGGTAGCGGTCCAGGGCCCCCACCACCTGCTCCGCCACCGTCAGGTCGACCGCCGCCCGCGGCTGCCCGATGGGTTCGTGGCCGCGCGCCCGCAGGGCCGGGCCCAGCGCGCGCCCCAGCTGGCCGCCCGCCCCCAGGATCAGGACCCGCACGCCGCCCCCTAGGCGCTGGCCAGGGGCCGCGGCCGGTAGTTGCGCTGGTAGAAGTCCCAGAAGGCGCCCGACTTGATCGGCTCCCACCAGGGGCGGTGCTCGCGGTACCAGGCGACGGTGGCGGCCATGCCGGCCGCGAACTGGGTCTGCGGGTGCCAGCCCAGGGCCTGGGCCCGGGCGGTGTCGAGGGCGTAGCGGCGGTCGTGCCCGGGACGGTCGGCGACGTGCTGGATCAGCTCCGGTGGCCGCCCGGTCAGCCCCAGGACGGTGCGGGCGACCGTGAGCCCGTCGATGGGCTGGTCCCCCTGGCCCAGGTTGTAGGCGCGACCGGGCTCGCCCTGGGCCAGCACGTGGGCGATGCCACGGGCGTGGTCGTCGACGTGGAGGTAGTCCCGCACCGCGTCCCCGTCGCCGTAGATCGGCAGGGGGCGATCGTCGAGGGCGTTGGTGATGAACAGCGGCACGATCTTCTCGGGGTACTGGTAGGGCCCATAGGTGTTGGAGCCCCGGGTCACCAGCACCGGGACCCCGAAGGTCTCGTGGTAGGCCCAGCACTGCATCTCCCCGCCCACCTTGCTGGCGGAGTAGGGGGAGCGTGGCCGCAGGGGGTCGTCCTCGGTGGAGCGCGCGGGGGCGGCGATGTCGCCGTAGACCTCGTCGGTCGAGACCTGCAGGAATCGGCGATGCCCGTGCTGGCGAGCCGCCTCCAGCAGCACCCAGGTGCCGAAGACGTCGGTCTGGATGAAGCCGCCCGGCTCCAGGATGGAGCGGTCGACATGGGTCTCGGCGGCGAAGTTGACGATGCAGTCCGCCTCCCCCGCCAGCGCCGTCACCACCGCCACCTCGCAGATGTCGCCCCGCACGAAGCGGTAGCGGGGATGCTCGGCCACCGGCGCCAGGTTGGCTGGGTTGCCGGCGTAGGTGAGCTTGTCGAGCACGGTCACCTGGGGCGGGTCGGGGGCGGCCAGCAGCGAGCGCACGAAGGCCGAGCCGATGAAGCCGGCCCCCCCCGTCACCAGCAGCCGGCGGGGCAGGGCGGGCGCCAGCTGGGCCATGGTCGGGTCCGGGGTCGGCGCGGGGGGCGGCATCGGGATCAGATGTTCTCCACGGTCCAGTCGAAGCCGATGCGAGGGTCCCGCCAGCTGATGCGGCCCTCGTCGGGGTCGTCAGCGTCGTAGGGCTCGGTGACGTAGTAGGTGAGGATCACGTCCTGGAGGTCCAGGGCCTGGTAGCCGTGGGCCACCAGGGGCGGGATGGCGATGACCCGGGGCGCGTGCTGGCCGGCGATGACCACCTGGATGCGGCCGGCGGAGGGCGAGTCCTCGCGCAGGTCGACCAGCACCACCCGGACGTTGCCCTGGACGAAGTCCCAGTAGTCCCACTGCCGGCGGTGCCAGTGGAAGGCCTTGATCAGCTCGGGGGGGTTGCCCCCGCGGGCGTAGGCCAGCGAGCGCGACATCTGGGCGAAGGGCTGCTCCGGGATGAAGGGCTGCCCGTCGTCGCTGCGGTCGCCGCGCTTCAACTGCTCCACGAAGTAGCCACGCTGGTCGGCGCGCACCGTCAGGGTCTTGAGTTTGACCCCCGCGATCGGGCCCAGCTTCTCAGCCAGCGGGCGCGGGCGCATCGCCTCCAGCACCCGCTCCAGGTCCGGGCTCAGCGGCTGCCAGGCCATCAGGCGCGGCGCGGCGACGGGGCCCGGCCCCTCACGGCAGCTCCACCTGGGAGTGGTCCCCCAGCATCAGCTTGTAGGCCTGGGGCCGACGCTGCGAGCGGGCGATGCGCACCGAGCGGCCGATGAGCGAATCCTCCAGCTTGGGGACGTCGCAGATGACGGTGTCCTCCAGAACGATCGCATGCTGGACCTCGCTGCGCTCGATGACCACGTCGTGGTAGATGGCGGTGTAGGGGCCCACGTAGGCGTCGACGATGCGGGTGCGCTCCCCGATGATGCACGGACCGCGCAGGCTGCTGCCCCGGACCTCGCTGCCCGCCTCCAGGATCACCTTGCCCACCAGCCGCGAGTCCTCGCTGACCGTCCCCTCCCGCCGCTCCGGCAGCATGTCGAGGACCACCCGGTTGCACTCCAGCAGGTCGTCCATCTTGCCGGTGTCGATCCACGGACCCTCGATCAGGTGGGGGATCACCGCCCGGCCGTGGTCGATCTGCCACTGGAGGGCGTCCGTGATCTCCAGCTCGCCCCGGGCGGAGGGCTCGATGGCGTCGACCGCCTCGAAGATGGTGGGCTGGAAGAGGTAGACCCCGACCAGGATCAGGTCGGAGCTGGGCCGGGCCGGCTTCTCCTCCAGGCGGACCACCCGCTCGCCGTCCAGCACCGCCACCCCGAAGCGCTCCGGGTGGGGCATCCGCTTCAGGAGGATGAGGGCGTCCGGACGGCGGGCGGCGAACTCCGCCACCACGGCGGTGATCCCGCCGGGGATGAAGTTGTCCCCGAGGTACATGACGAACGGGTGGTCCTGCAGGAACGGCCGGGCGATCTGGACCGCGTGGGCCAGCCCCAGCGGGGCCGCCTGGGGCAGGTAGGTCACCCGGGCCCCGAAGCGGGCCCCGTCACCGACGGCGGCGCGCACCTCCTCGGCGGTGTCCCCGACCACGACCCCGATCTCTGTGATCCCGGCCGCCACCAGCGCCTCGATGCCGTAGAAGAGCACCGGCTTGTTGGCCACCGGCACCAGCTGCTTGGCTCCGGTGTGCGTGATCGGCCGCAGCCGGGTGCCCCGGCCGCCGCTCAGGATGAGCCCCCTCATTGGCCGCTCCGTGGCGCTGGGCTGCGCATGTCGGCCGCCAGCCTAGCAGGCTGGCCCTGGGGCGCCCCCGGCAGCGCCACCAGCACCAGGGGCGCCGCCCGGGCCAGGACCGTGACCGCCACCCGGCGGCGCAGCGCCGGCAGCTGGGCCGCCGGCAGCACCAGCCACAGCCCGCGCGCCCGGGCGGCGGCGGCCAGGCCGCCCGGGAAGGTGGTGATGGTGGCGCGCCGGGAGTAGTAGAGGACGGT
>JAKABB010000029.1 GCA_021802045.1 bacterium | reverse complement strand
CCTCCCCCCCGTCGAGCCCCCCCCGCGGGCGTCCATGGGCGCGCCGGGCGGCCGCGACCTGTTCCGCGTGCCTCCGGCCCCGGCGCTCTCGATACTGCACCACCAGGGTTGTCCCCTTGCGGGCCCAGAGTGGGCGGCTCCGTGTGGGCGCTGGCCGTTCCGCCCGGAGCCCCCCGCGGCCGCGACCCGGACGGCCCTCCGGCCCGTGCGCTTGACCCACGGGGTCCATCGAGCCCCTGGGGCCTCCCGAGCGGCCGTCGGATTCGGGCTGGCCCGGCGCGCGTCACGGCCGCGCCCCGCCACGGCTGCGCTCGCCGCCGCCGGCGGGACCCGGAGCGTCCGCGCCCCGACCCGCTCGGCCGGCACCAGCCAGGGCCTCTTCGCACACCCGCGGTCGGCCGGGTGGGGATCACCACCCGGCCGTCGCGCCCACTCCGTGCGGGGCCGGCCCCGATACGCGTACACCCGTGTAGTGCCTGATGGACCCCCACGGCGCAGCAGTTCCAACCCCGTCGTCGGAGTAGGACCTCCCCGGCAGCGAAGGGCCACGCTCCGCCGGCCCCGCCTCGTGCCAGGCGCCGCGCCCCGGCGGCGCACCGATCGCTCGGACGCCTCGCCAACAGGCCAGCACACGACGGAACCGCTCGCGGTGCTCGGCTCCCGGTCGGCGGCGGGCCGGGGCACAGCAGCGGCCAGCGGCCCGCTCGGAGCAGGGGCGGCGCGGGCCAGGCCGGCTGCGCGCACTTGGCTGCGCTCCCCGCCAGGGTCAGCGGCGCTGACCTGCGATCCGCTCGGCGCGCGGTGGCAGGGGGGCCTTGATGCTGGCTGCGAAGTCGAGAAACCCCGGGTGCCCGGGGAGCTCCTCCAAACTTGCATAGACAAGGCGCCGGGCGTTGTCGAGGTCGCCCCGCCGACTCGCCAGCTGCGCTTGGAAGAAACGAAGCTCGGGTCCGGCCAGCGCCGGGTGCCGCGCCAGCCTGTCCAGGCGACCCTCCGCCTCCGGTCCATGGAGCCGGTCCAGCAGCAGGCGGTTCCACTCCGCCAGGGCGGCGGTCCGCTCCTCGGGGCGGCGGCCGTCGGATCCCGACGTTGGGCGCATCGAGTGCGTCGGGCGGCGTGGGACCATCCCGTCGAGCGCCCCGAGGTAGCAGTCGGTGAACTGCTCCCACGCGTCGTGAGCACGCAGCATCCGCCCGAGCACGCTGGCCAGCGTGACCTCCCTTTCGCTGAGCGGGCCCATCCCGGTGCGGGTCCACCCGTAGCGGGACTCCCAGCGGGCCAACTGTGGGGCCGCCCGCTGGGAAAACGCCAAGAAGCCGAGCTGGTCTCGAACGCGAGTCCAAAGGAGTTCCACTGCGTCCGACACCACAAAGCGCGCGGCCTCGATGGGGTCCTCGGAACGGAAGTAGTCGTAGCGCCCGAGCTCGCAGGCGAGATCGATGAGCTGCTCCATCGCCGCCGCCCCGCCACCGATGTCGTCCGCCCGCAGGGCCTTCTCCGCCGCGGAGCACAGGCTCCGGAACGTGAACCGCCAGCGCGTGCGCTCGCGCGGCTTGACGCGGCGGTCACCACCCAGGTAGGCGCCCGAGCGCGCCAGCGCGACGAAGTCGCTCACCTCGCCCAGCACCCACTGTGGGTCGACGGCCTCCTCGACCCGCGATCTACCGCGCTGGCCCCCTTGTGGGTCCAGCTCCGTCTCGATGCGCTCTCGCATCGGCGCCGAACCGCGCCAGTAGAGGCTCCACAGCGTCTTTCTCAGACGCTCCTCGTCAAGTGGCGCCAGCTTCGCGAAGAACTGGGTCCGGTCCAGACGATTCATCGTCACCCAGCATAGGCGCGCCCTGTCCAGGACGCAGCGCTGGCTCCGGCGGCCGGGGGAGGTCCGCCCGCCGTGCTGCGCTGGACATCGAGCCGTCCTGGTGTCGCTCCCGGTGCGGTCGACCGGGAGCGGGCGGGGGACGGGCCCGGCTCCGCACACGCTCGCTCTCGGGCCGGGCGCGCGACTTCCTCGGCTGAGGCTCCCTCTCTCGCGGCCCGTTGACCAGCTGTCAGGAGCGCCGCCGATACCGGCTCGCCCGGTACTCCTCCACCCAGGCCCGAGTGCTGCGCCACTGTCCGTCCGACCCCTTTTGAGCATGCAGCCGCCCCCGCTCGATCGCCGCCCGCAGGGCGGTAACCGTCTGCCCCCGATGGGCCAGCGCGGCCAGCGGCACCAGCCGATGCGGGCCAGCCACCGCCGGGACCACGAAGCGGTAGAGGTTGTCGGTGACGGCCCTGGCGATCAACTCGCCGAGCGGACCCGGATCGCCGACGTCTGCCCGGTGCAGCGCCCCCAGGTAGCGGTGGCGGTCCCGGGTGTAGATGACGGCGGGCGGGTAGCCGGAGCGCACCAGGAGCAAATTGAGAAGGAGACGACCGGTGCGCCCGTTGCCGTCGAGAAACGGGTGGATCCTCTCGAAGGCGCCATGCGCTGCGGCCAGCGCCTCGACGGGACGGGCCACGGCGCCACCTGCCGCGAGCGAGGTCGTCCAGTCCGCGATGGCTGCCGGCACTTCGGCCCACGAAGGCGGGACCATCCCGCCCGGGAAGGGCTGGATGTCATGCTGTCGGAAGCTCCCCGGTCCCTCACTCGGCATGGCATTGGGGTGGGGCGCCACCCCCCACACGGGACCCAAGGCCAGCTCGTGGACATGCCGCACCTCGGTCAGGGTGATCGGGGCCTCAGCCCTCCAGCCGCCCGAGTTCAGGGCCTGTCCGTAGACCCACCGCGCCGCAGCGGCATATCCCGTGACCTCCAGGTACTCGCGAAGTTCCTTGTTCCCGACAGCTCGGCCTTCTGCGAGCAGGGACTCGACCTGCCTGATGACCAGCGTGTTGCCCTCGAGCGCTGTCGAGTGGTGCGCTTCCTGGTACCAGATCGCGGTCCAGATACCGTCTGCCTCGACAGGCGATGGCAGCCCGCCCATGCGCTGGCGAAGCTGGGTGAGCGCCTCCTCCAGACGCTGGTGAACCAGGTGCCGCGAGGGACGGCCACGCGGAGAAGTGTTGTGCCGCATCGAGAATTATTCTAACACGACAAATTAGATATTGTCGTGTTAGAATCAATACTGCTGACCCTCGACACATTTGTCGGCAGGGCGGCCGGAACGCGGCTGGCTCGTCGGGTGCGACGACCGCATGTCCGCGGCGACCGGGGACCGGCGCCATCGGAGGCTCGGGCGGATCAGCGCCGGTGCCGCGCGCGTAGACTGCCGCGGCGATGATCACCGTCGGCATCGACCTCGCCAGTCAGCCGGAGCGCACCGGCGCCTGCCGCCTGCAATGGACCGCGGGGCGCGCCACCGTCCTGGAGCTCCCGACGAGCGTCTCGAACGAGGGGTTCCGAGCCTTGATCCGCGCACCGGCGGAGAAGATCGGGATCGACGTACCGCTCGGTTGGCCAACTGCCTTCGTGGAGGCCGTGACCCGTCACGCGAACGGCCAACCGTTTGCAAGCGCGTCGGTGCGATGCCCGAAGGAGCTCACCCACCGCGCAACGGACCGCGCCCTCGGGGAGGCCGGTCGGGGCTGGCCGCTCAGCGTGTCCGCCGACCGCATCGCCTACCCCGCGATGCGGGCCGCCTGCCTGCTTGGAGATATCGATGGAGGCGTCGATCGATCCGGCCGGGGACGCGTGGTCGAGGTCTACCCAGCCGCCGCGCTGCGTGCGTGGGACCTCCCCCACCAAGGGTACAAGGGGCCAGCGAACCGTCCCAGGCTGGCGGAGCTTCTGACAGCCCTCCTCGACCAGGCGCCGTGGCTGGTCCTGACGAGTGACCGGCGGGCCCAGTTCACCGAGAACGACAACTGTGCCGACGCTCTTATCGCAGCCCTGGTGGCGCGGGCCGCAGCCTTGGGTTTGTGCGAGCCGATCCCAGCCGAGCAGATGGAGGTGGCTCAGCGAGAGGGGTGGATTGCCGTGCCACAGCCCGACAGCCTCCCCTGGCTCGCGGTGGTTGCTGCCGCGGACGGCCGCGGTGAGACTCCACTGCCAGCCAACGCCAATGCAATCCCCCAGCACCCCGCACGGTAGCCGTCCGGGCCCTTTGGCCACGCGCTGGCGATCACTCGGGGTCCGCCGGTTCGACTGATTCCGAGCCCAACCGGTCAGCTGGCCGCTCGGAAGAGGTGGTAGCGCTCGCTGAGGAACTCGGCCTTGGGCCGGTCTGCCTCGGCCCGGGGAACCACCATCAGCCGGCGGCCGTGGAGGTCCTGCAGGCCGTGCCGCAACATCGGCCCGTCGATCTCATCAAGGATGTCGTGGCGGATTTCGATGACAGAGTCGGGACGGACCCCCACGATGTTGCGATCAAAGGCGGCGTGATGAAGCTTGCACAGGGCCAGGCCGTTGGCGGTGATCGGCTCGCCGGCCGGGTGGCCGTCGGGCAGGATGTGGGCCGCGTCCAGGAGGTCGGCGTGGTGCAGACGGCACATCGCGCACGATTCCCGATAGGCACGGAGCACTCGGTGCCGGAAGGCGACCTGATGGAGCCGCTGGCGGGCGAGGCGCGTCACGTAGGCCCGCCGCCCCACGTCAGGCAGCTGGTAGGCGAGCTCGACCTGGCTGGCCAGGGGATCGTCCACCTCAACCGTGAAGGTGAGGCCCTGAGGATCGTCTCCAACGATGAACACCGGCCACACGGGGAGGTACTGGCCCGGCTCGACGCCATGGAAGTAGATGAGCGGCAACCGGCACCGCATCACCTCCCTCAGGCCCCGATTGTCGCGGTGGTTGGCATCCACTCCGCGGTACTTGTATTGCAGAAAACCGTCTCCACCCAGCTCGTCCTGGTAGGGCCTGACCTTGCCAGCGACCACCGGGACAGTGGTGATGCTGAGCGGCAGCTCGAGCAGAGCCGGCTTGAAGATCCCCTGTGGACCCATCAGCGGCACTCGGTGACCCTCGTAGGCGAATCCGGCCCTGAGCTGGGTCGCGGGCAGGGTCTCACCGTACCGGGCCGTCAGCTGGCCCAGGAGCTCAAAGGCCGCAGCCCGGATCCGCTGGTCCCGGGACTCTTGGCCCATGTGGGTGATTTTGCGCCCCCGATGGCTTCATCGCCATTCAGCCCCGGCTGGAAAGCAGCCGCGCACATCCGCGGCGCCCGTCCGGTGTCCGGACCGGCCCGGGAACCCCCGTCGCCTGGATCGGCCGACGAGGTCTTCTGATACGGAGAGAGGCCCTGGGTGCTCCGTACCCAGCTGACCTCCTGGTCGACCGACGTCTGCATCGATCAGCTGGCCGGGCTCCGCAGGCTCCCCACCACTGCGGGCCGGCTGGCCTATTCGATCATCACGCGGGCGGAACTCATGGCGGGAGCCGGCGACCAGGAAGCGGGCGTGCGGCGATTCCTGGCTCGGATGGAGGAGATTCCGGTGGATCGGCGGATCACCGACCGAGCCGGCCTCCTCCGCCACGCGCTTCCGGCCCTGCGCCTGCCTGACGCCCTGATCGCCGCCACCGCGCTCACCCACGGGGTGGCGCTGGCGACCAGGAACCGGCGCGACTTCCGGCACGTCGAGGGGCTGCGGCTGAGGGGCGGCTGACCGTCCCCGGTGGCCGTGCGGCCGATGGCGGCCCAGGCCGAGCGAGGAGCAGGGACGAGATCCCCGCGGTAGCGCTGCCGGGCGCTGGGTCCGGCGCACAAGCGGCGTGGTCCCATGTTCGCCTGCCAGTCATGGGGGCTCCGCCGTTGTCCGTCTCGGACACCAACAGCGGGCGGCCCCGGGCCGAATGGCTCCAACCGGACCTCCTGGAACTGATCCAGGTGACACGGCCCCTGTCTGCAGGACCAGCCAGTGCGGTCCCCTCAGCGGGCCCGGCTCCGCACACGCTCGCCATTCAGGCCCGGCGTGCGCTCAGCCCGATGATCGGTCCTGGGCCGAAGGCGCCCTCCGTGGCAGGCCGCAACCCGGGTTGCCGCGCCCACCCGGGGCCCCGCGCCCGGCGTAGGCACGATGCCGCGGCGGCGCCCCGGGTGGGCTCAGGCCGGCCGGGTGAGGGGAGCCCGGCGCGGACTCAGGCTGCGGCGAACGCGCGCACCCGGTCCCCAAAGCGCCCCGGCTCGACCAGGTGCGGGTAGTGGCCGTCGCCCGCCCACACCTCGACCGCCGCCTGGGGGCAGGACCGGGCCAACCAGCCCGCGTACCCGGGACCGGGGTCCGACCCGTGGATCGCCAGGTACGGCACCAAGACCGCGCCCAGCAGGCTCTCCGCCACCGCGGTCAGCTCCTCGGCCGGGGTGGCCAGCACCAGGTCCCAGACCCCCAGGACCACCTCCGGACGGGCGGCACCATGCCTGGCATCCGCGTACGCCCTGGCGGCCGGGGGCAGCCGATCGATCCCCAGCGACTGGAAGACCGCCGCCACCGCGTCGGCGAACTGGGGGCCCCGCAGCATCGGGGCCAGCGGCTGCAGGGCGGTGGCGAAATCCCCCAACCGGAGCGACTGGTCGATATTGATCACGCCCCGGGCTGGACCCTGGGTGGCGTAGGCGGTCGCCACGATGGCCCCCAGGCTGTGCCCGACCAGCAGCGGGGGCTGGTCCAGACCCGCCTCCGCCACCACCGCCGCGACGTCCTGGGCCATGCTGAGCGCGGCATAGTCATCGGCAGGCGACGACTCCCCGTGCCCGCGCAGGTCGAGGCGGACGCAGCGGAAGCGGTCCTCCAGCAGGGGGATCAGCGGATCCCAGGCGTGTCGGTCCTCGGTGATGCCATGCACCAGGACCAACGGGTCCCCGGCCCCCGAAGCCTCCCACGCGATCACGGGCGCAGTCTCGCACAGCGGACGGGCTCCGTGCTCGGTCCGCGCCAGCGGCTCCAGCCCCGGTCCCACCCCGCCGTGATGGGTGGCGCGCCGCCGGCACCCGCTCCCCGCGACACCCGCCGCCCGGGCGCGTCGATTCCCGGTAAGGTGCTGCCGTGATCGACGACGCCACCAGGCTCGCCCACGAGGCGACCGAGTTGCTCCAGCTCCTGATCCGCAACCGCTGCGTCAACGACGGCTCGCCGGAGTCCGGGCAGGAGGAGCGGAGTGCGTCCCTGCTGAAGACCTACCTGGAGGGCTCCGGCGTCGACCTCCACAGCTGGGTGCCGGCCCCCGGGCGAACGTCGCTGATGGCCAGGCTGCCCGGGCGGGACGCCTCGGCGCCGTCGCTGACCTGGCTCGGGCACACGGACGTGGTCCCGGCCGCAGCGCAAGGGTGGCGCCATGACCCCTTCGGCGGTGAGCTGATCGACGGCGAGGTCTGGGGGCGGGGGGCCATCGACATGCTGGACCTCACCGCCACCATGGCGGTGGGCCTGCGCCACCTGGCCCGCAGCGGGTTCCGCCCGTCGGGGACCCTCACCTACATCGCCGTCGCCGACGAGGAGGCCATGAGCCGGTTCGGAGCCCACTGGCTCACCGAGCACGTCCCCGACGAGGTGCACAGCGATTACGTGATCACCGAGTCGGGCGGCTTCCCCATGCGCACCGCGGACGGGCAGACCCGCCTCCCGGTGGTGGTGGCGGAGAAGGGCCTCTGCTGGTGCGTCCTGACCGTGCGCGGCACCCCGGGCCACGGGTCGCAGCCGTTTCGCACCGACAACGCGCTGGTCAAGGCCGCCGAGCTGGTCCGGCGGATCAGCGAGCACCATCCCCCGGCCCAGATGCACGACGCCTGGCGGCGGTTCATCGAGGGCATGGCCTTTCCTGCCGAGCTGTCCGGACCGCTGCTGGACCCCGACCGCGTCCGGGCCTTCTGCCAGCAGCTGCCGGCGGTCGGCCTGGCCCGCCTGGCCCACGCCAGCACCCACACCACGCTGGCGCCCACGATGATGGCGGCCGGCACCAAGATCAACGTGATCCCAGACCGGGTGACGCTGCAGGTGGACATCCGGACGCTGCCCGGCTGGGACGCCACTGACGTGAGAGCGATGCTGGCCGAGGCGATCGGCGACCTGGCGGACGACGTGGAGATCGCCCTGCCCAGTTGCGAGCAGGCGTCGTCCTCGCCCGTCGACACCCCGCTCTGGGATGCGCTGCAGCGCGTGACCGACCACCACTACCCCGGGGCCCGGAACGTGCCCTTCCTCACGGCCGGCGCCACCGACGCGCGCTTCCACCGGGCACTGGGCTCGGTCGCCTACGGGTTCGGCCTCCACAGCCGCCGCATCTCCTTCGAGGACTACGCGGCGATGTTCCACGGGCTCGACGAACGGGTCGATGTCGACTCGCTTCAGCTCTGCACCGAGTTGTGGACGACCCTGGCGCGCGATTTCCTCGGCTGAGGCTGCCCCTCCCGGCGCCCGCTGAACGGCCGGCGGGAGCGCCCGCCGGCACCTGCTCGCCAGGTGCTCCTCCACCAGCCCCTCCGCCGCCACCGCCTGGGCGTCGGTGACGGGTGGCATCGGGGCCGCGTTCTGCCGGAATGGGGCCGCCGTGCGCTCTGGAGTCCGTGAGCTCCAGGACGGCAGCCTGAGCCGGGCCGTCGAACGAGCCGGCCCAGGGGGAGCGACCGTGGTCACGGGCCACGGCCGCCCCGTGGCCAGGATCGTCCCCGGTCTCCGGCAACCCTCAAGCCCTGTCCCAGGCCCCGCCCTCGCCCCCCTCTCCTGCGCAGTCCGGGTATAGTGGCGCGCCGGAGGTGGCACGGTGCAACCACCGCGGGGCGGGCGGGGCTGAGCATGGGGGCGTCGTCCCCCGGTGGCACACCTGAGGCGAGGGCCAGCGGCCTGGTCGGTCGCGACCCCGACCTGCAGACGGCCCTCGGCCTGCTGGGGTGCGCTTCGCTGGTGGCCGTCATCGGGCCCCCCGGCATCGGGAAGACGGCCCTGGCCCGCGCGGCGGTGTCGGAGAGGCGCGACAGCGCCTGGGCCGACCTGTCCGGGCTGGGGCCCCGCGCCGCGCTGGCGCGCGTGGGCAGGGCGGTCGGATTCAAGGGCCCGGCCACCGAGCACGACCTGCAGCTGCACCTGCGATCCTGGCCGGGGCTGCTGGTCCTGGACGGAGGCGACGGGTGTTCCGCCCTCTGTGCCCGCCTCGCTGCCGGGATGGTCTCCGGCTTCGGCCCGGCCAGGGTCCTGCTGACGGCCCACCGAGCGCTGGGTCTCTACGGCGAGGTGCGCTGGGCCCTGGGGCCGCTCTCGCTGCCCCCGAATCACAGCGCGACCCCCGGCGAGCTGATGGCTTCCGGGAGCGGCGCGTTGATGGCCGGGCTGGTCCGGAGCCTCAACCCCGAGCTTCACCTGGACGCCCGGGCCATCCGGCTGCTGGCGCAGCTCTGTGGGCAGCTCGGCGGCTCTCCCCTGGCCATCCGGATCGCCGCCCCCCTCGTGGCGAGCCTTGGCCCGGAGCTCGTGGCCGACCGCCTGCGCCAGAGGTCCCGGGGCCAACGCCAGGAGGGCGCGGGCCCGCTCCTGGCACCCCTGGCCCGGGCGCTGGAGCTCTCCATCAGGTCGCTGGACGGGCGCCAGGTCGAGGCCCTCGCCTGCCTCGCCGAGTTCCCCGCCGGGATCGGGATCGAGCACCTGGCCGGCATCCTGGCCCCGGGGTCCGAGGCGCCGGAGGGCTTGGAGGCGACGCTCCTGGCCCTCGAGGAGCGCTCCCTGATCGGGCTCCAACCCGGCCCCACCGGGGCCCGCTACCGGGTCAGCGGAGCGCTGACCGAATTCCTGCGTCAGGACGGCCGGTGGGTCGGGGCCCGGGCGCGAGCCGCCCAGCGACGCATCTCCTGGAGCCTGGCCATGGTGAGCGGGGCCGAGTCCTCCCTCCTCTGCGGCTCCAGCCAGCTGGCCTGGCTGGAGCGGCTGGAGGCGGAGGAGGACAACCTCACGACCTCCCTCGAAGCGGCGATCGACGCAGGAGACAGCGGCACGGCGGCGCAGCTGGGAGCGGAGTTGTGGCGGTTCTGGGAGTTGCGCGGCCGACTGGCCGAGGGCCGGGCCTGGCTCACCCGGATCCTGGCCCTGCCCCGGCTCGACCGGGCGCTCCGCTGGAGGCTCCTGGACGGACTGGGGATGCTCGCCTGGCGCCAGGGCGACCACGGGGCCGCCCGGGACATCTACCGTGAGGCCCTGAGCGGGGGCCCGCTGCCGGGGTCTCGGGACGAGGCCCGGCTGCTGCACCACCTGGGCCTGGTGGAGGCGTTTGCCAACCAGCCACAGGAGGCGTTGGGCCTGCTGGGACTCGCCGAACAGGGGCACCTGCGGGCGGGGGAGCTGGGCCAGGTGGCGATGGTGAGGTCCAGCACCGGCCTGGTCCTGGCCGCCCTGGGACGGCTGGAAGACGCGCAGGCGCAGCTGGACGAGGCGCTGGGCGCCGAGGCCGTCGCCCAGGACTCCCACGCCCACGCCATCGCCCTCCTGCACCAGGGGATGGTGTCGGCCCTTCGAGGGATGTCCGGCGAGGCTCTCTCCTCCCTCCAGCGCTCGGGCTCGGCCCTGGTCGCGCTGGGCGACGAGCGAAGTGCGGCCTACGCCGTCATGGGTCTGGCAACTGTGCTGCAGCCCCGGGACCCGCCGACGGCTCTCATGCTGGCCACCGCCGCGACAGTGGCCCTGGAGCGGATCGGCAGCCCGGTGCCGGAGCCGTGGGCCAGTCGGGTGGCGACGGCCCTGGCCAGTGCGCGGGCGACCCTCGGATGCGACCAGGCGGAGAGGGCCGTCCAGGCCGGAGGGGGGCTCTCCTTGGGCCAGGCCCTGGGCATCGCCGAAGGGGGCCCGGGGAGCCGGGGCTCGGACGCTGCCCTGGGCCTGGTCCGCGTCCTGGGCGGGTTCCGGGTTCACTGGGCGGGGCGCCCGCTGCGTCTCACCGGCCAGCCGGCCGTCCTGGTCAAGCTGCTGGCCACCTCCGATGGCGCGATGCCGGTGGAGGCGGTCACGGAGCACCTGTGGCCGGGCGCCGACCCCGAGGCCGGACGCTGGCGCCTGCGCAACGTGCTGGCCCGCCTGCGCCGGGAAGTTCGGGGGCTGGTTGTGCGCCGGGGAGATCAGCTGGACTTCGGTGAGACGGTGGCGGTTGACGCCCGGACCTTCCGCAGCGAGGCCCAGCGGGCCCTGCGGCAGCTGCGCGCCCACGACCCCCTGGCCCTGGCCTCGGGGAGGTCGGCCCTGGAGTCCTACGCGGGCCCGCTGCTGCCGGGCGATCCCTACGAGGAGTGGGCCGACGGTCCCCGCCAGCACCTGGCGGCGCTCCGCGTCCAGCTGCTGGATGGGCTCGCGAGGTGGGCCCGGGGTCACGGCGACCCGGGGGCCGCGGAGTCGTACCTGCGGGAGGGGATCGCGGAGGACCCGTGGGATGAGCGCCGTCCCATGGACCTCGCGGAGCTCTTGCGCTCGTCCGGACGCCCCCTGGCCGCCCTGAACGTCGTCCAGCGCGCGGTGGCCACCGCGCGAGCCAGCGGCCTGCGCCCCTCGTCGACGCTCCTGGTGATGGAGCGCGAGCTGAGGGCGGCCGCCCCCACGGGCCGCGACCAGGGGGCCCGCGATCCAGACCAGGGGTGGCGTTCCCGGAGCCCGGCGCAGGTGGTCTCGGGCTGACGTGATGCGGCGGTGATACGCCGCACCTCCACCGTTTGGCCCGCGATCCCGGGCCGGCGGGCCGCATCGACCTTCAAGGCGGTCCGCCCGGTGCCCCCGGGGTCCGCCCCGCGCCCTGCGGGAGGTCACAGGAGGGGATGGATGGCAGAGGCAAGCGCCGGGGCGGTGGTGGACGCCGCCCCAACGATCCCCGGGGAGGCGCCCCGGCTGCAGATAGTCCCGGTCCGCGGACTGCCCCTGGTGGCTGCCGCCCTGATCGGCCTGGTGGGGGCGATCGCGGCCAACCAGCTGTGGGCCCTGGAGTTCTTCCACGTGGTCGCGGGCGCGGTCTGGACCGTGCTGGACCTGTTCTTGGGGTTCGTCCTGGGACCGACCCTGGCCCGGCTCTCGGTACCGGCCAGGGCCGAGTTCACGTCCCGATTCATGCCCAAGATGGTCCTGATCATGCCCACCGCCGTGGTCTGCACCCTGGCCGCCGGGTGGCAGCTCGCCCTCCACCTGGGCAACGTTTACCCGGCCAGCCCCGACCACGCCTGGGTCGTGGCCTCGACGGTGGTGGTGGCGGTGATGGCGCTGATCGCTCTGGGGGTGCTCGAGCCGGCCAACATCGCGGTGCTCTTCGAGATGCGCAAGCCGCGTCCCAACGGCGAGGTGATCGCGCGCCTGATGCGCCGCTTCATCTTCACGGCAGGGATCACCGGAGCCCTCCAGGTGGGCACCCTGGTGATCATGACTCACCTGGCCACGCCATGAGAGGGCCGTCTGCGCTCGGGCCAGGCGGCGCGGTCGAGGCCAGGGGGTGGGATGGGTCCGCCCGGCGACTGCCTCCGGTGGCCGAGCTCTGCGTCGGCTCCCTGGCGCTCATGCTGGCGGGTGGGGTCTTCATCGCCGCCCACCTCCCCGGCGAGGTCCCGCTGGGCCCGCCGGCAGGGCTGCTGGCGGGAGGCGGTCTCCTGACAGCGCTGTCCCTGGGGCTGCTGGCCAGGACCAGGCCGTTCCCCTTCGAGGTCTTCTTCCAGGTGGTGCGGTGGGCCCTGCTGGCCTACCTGGTCATCGCCGGACTCCTGGCCTTCGTCTTCATCCGTGATGGGGCCCACGGCCCGATGCTGGCCGTGCTGGTCGCCACCCTCCTGCTGTTCGCGGTCGACGTGCCCACGGTGATCGCGTTCACCGTGGCCCGCTACCAGGAGGAGCCCGGGTGAGCGGATCTGAACGGGGGACAGGGGCCGGGCCCGGGTCCAAGAGCGGGTGGCCGTGGGCCCTCTCCCCGCATGGGCCGGGGCCCGGGGCGGGACGGCTCCAGCGTCGGGCCGGCGCTCGCTGACGGCCCCGGCAGCGCAGCCGGCCACGACCGGGCCTGCTCCGGCGGGGCCGTGGCCTCGGGGCCCCACCCGCCGCCGCCCGTGACCGGCGGCGGCCCATCCCCTCGGGCCCGGTGACCGCCCGGGGCCACCCCTGGGTCCGGGCCGGGGCGCTCCTGGACGCCCCCCGGCGAGCTCCGCCGCACCGCCTGGCACCATGCGGGTCGGGGGCAGCATCCCGGTCCAGCCGGGGGCGGCCCTCCTCCCCGGCTGCGGGCCCTCCCTCAGCTCCCACGGGACCGGCCCCACCGCTGGCTCGGACCGGGTTCGGGCAGCATCTTCGCCGTCGGCGCACTGGGGGTCGCGCCCCGCGCGGTGAGCGTGGGGAGCCTCTCGATCACGGGCGGGATGGCGGGCCGGCCATCACCGAGGGGCGCCACCCAGGGGCCCGTTGGGATCACGGGGTCGGCCCCCGGATCCTGCGACCCCTCTCTGGCTCCCGAACCGGTCCACTCCGGCGTCGAGGACCGGGCCCTCGGCGGCGACCTGCCGGGAGCCGGCCGACCTCTCCGGCGGTGCCTCGATGCCCGGCCGGCCCGGGAAGCGGGTGGCGGCCCCGACCGGAGCCTCCGGCGCCGGGGGGTCCGCCTCTGGCGAACGAGCCGGGGCTCGGGCCCGGCGACCGGCCCGCGCCGCCGGCTCACCGCGGGGTCACCCCGGCTGCCCCGCCCTCGCCAACCGCAGGGACCGGCAGTGCGGCGAGGCCCCTGGTGGAGGACATGGTCGACCGGGGCCGGCAGCGTCCCGGAGGCGCTGCCGGCCGCAGAGGAGCGGCCGGGGTGGCCCCCCCGCGGCAGCTCACGCGGCGATCTTGCCCGCAAGCTTCTCCGGCGCGGGCCGGCCGGGTGGGTCCGCCGCGGGGCGGGCCCCGGGGAGGGGCGGACTGGGACGGAGCCCGCTCGGGCGTCAGCCGGCGGTAGTCCAACCCCGGGCCGCCAGCCCCTCGCCGGGGGGGCCGAAGAGCCGGTCGCCCGCATCTCCCAGCCCCGGCACGATGTAGCCCCGCTCGTCCAGGGCGGGATCCACGGCCGCACACCACACCTCGACGTCAGGGGCCTCGACCTGGAACCGCGCCAGGCCGGGCCGGCTGGCCACGACACTCAGCACCTGGACCCGGGCCGCGTTCCTCCGCCGCATGAGGCCCACCGCCTCGATGAGCGAGCCCCCGGTCGCCAGCATGGGATCGCAGACCACCACCCGACGCCCCGAGAGGTCCGACGGGAGTCCGTCCAGGTAGCACACGGCGGCCAGGGTGGCCTCGTCCCGCTTGAGCCCGAGGTGGGCCACGTCGCAGGTGGGGGCCACCAGCTGCACCCCCGGCACCATCCCCAGGCCGGCCCTCAGCACCGGCACCACCAGCGGCGCCTCCACGATCTCCCAGCACTCACCCTCCCCCACCGGGGTCACCACCGCGACGGAGGCGGTCCGGAGGTCGGCCAGGGCCTCATAGGCGAGAAAGGCCGATATCTCGGCCATCAGGACGCGGAACTGGGCCCGGGGAGTCGTCTCAGCGCGCAGCTCGGCCAGCCGGTGGGCAACCGCCGGGTGATCGGAGATCCGCACCGCTGCCATCATCGGGACATCATCGCGACTTGAGGGCCGCCGCCGCCCGCCGGCCCGGCCCCACGGGCTGATCGAGTCGACCGCCCCCCACGGCGGCCGGCCGCCCCGACCTGGGCTCCGCCGCCGCCACCACCACCACCAGCCGCCACCCCGTGGCGGGGATGGTCCGCAAGCGTCGGGGTCCGCCCCGACCGCACCGTGGGGCGTTGCTGCTGGGGGAAATGGTGGGTGCTTGGCTCACGGGGCTCGGTGGGCCGGTCGACGCCCCGTGAGGGCGATCACCAGCGCCACCCCGGCCACGTCCACCACCGCGACGGCGACCAGGAAGGCCGCGCCGTTGTACACCGATGCCACGACTGGTCCGGACGCCAGCAGGTACCCGAGGTAGGCCACCGGCACGGGCAGGGTGATCGTTGACCACCACCACCTCCGCGTGGCCAGCGACGCCACCGCGGGCGCTCCGAAGAAGGCCAGCAGGCACACCACGAGCGACGCCCCGCTGACGAGGTTGTCCATGCGAGTGCAGCTGTGCCCGATGGCGCACAGCCCGGCCATGAAGGTCACGATCAGGGCCACGACGGCCACCACTCCTCCGGCGAGGACGATCACCAGGCCAACCCACGTCGGGGCGGTGCCGAACCGGGTCACCGGAGTCTGGCCCCGTGTGCCCTGTCGTCAGGGGCGCCCTGGTGAGCGAGCCCGCTTGCGCACCTCCGCCCCTGGAGCATCTGCTGCCGGCCTCCGCGCCCCGGACTCGCCCGGAGAGCCACTCTGGGGGCTCCCTGGGCGGAAGCCACGTTGAGGCCATTCTCCCAGGGAATGACGCTGCCGTGACCAACCCAGCCGGCATGAGCCCCATGCCCTCCCGTGGGTGCGAAGAGCGCCATCCTTCACCTCCTCACGGGCAAAGGGGTCAGTCTCCAGGTCTCCAGGCCTGGCGGTCTGACCGAGACGCAGTGGAACGCACGATGGCGGACAGCGAGCCTCCCCGCCGGCGGGGGCTTCGTGAGAACGTGCGCCGGGCCACTGCGAGAAGAGGCGTGACCGCTGAGCGCTTCGCTTGGGCTTCCACGCCTCGGCGGGGCCAGCGCCTGGCGTTGCCTCGGTTCCCGCGCGGTGTCCCGGGCTCCGGAGTCAACGGCCGGGCCAGCCACCGGGCGCCGGGCGGGCGGCTGCCAGCGCACAGGACAGGGAGCGATTGGCCCCGCCAGCGCTGTTGCAGGCCGCCTCCGGTCGGCGGCCCCGGCAGGCCGAGCTCGGAGTCGGCCACCCTGCCCCGGGGGGCCTCCCGCTTGGACGTGCCGGGCGTCCGCCGGCTCCCGTTCCCCGGGTCAGCGGCGCGCCTCGTCTCTCTCCCCGGGCCGCCCCCTTCGCGCCCCTCACCCGTCGGGGGCGGCGGCCCGGCGCCCGCCGCGGAAGCGGGGCCCGGCGGCTGAGCCGATGGGGGCAGGGACGGTGCGGAGCGTCGGGGAGCGGTCCCGGGCGATGCGCTGAGCGTCGTCCCCGCCGGACCTCAGGGAGCGGTGGCGACGGCGGTGCAGGCCGTTGCGACTTGCGTGAACCCGACCCGGGCGTAGACCCGGGCCACGGCCTCCGAATCGGCGCTGAGGAAGCACAGGTCCACCCCGGCGCGATGGGCGTCGCCCACCAGGGCCGCCGCCACCGCGGCCCCCAGGCCGCGCCGGCGCGCGCAGGGCAGGGTGGCGACGCCGGTGATCTCGCTGACCCCGTCCCGCGGCGAGTGGCTGCCGCCGGCCACCGGCCCGGAGTCGTCCTCGACCACCACCAGGCCCATCAGCCTCCGGCGCATCTTGTCCCGGGTGAGGGCGTTCCCGGCGTCGTCCGCGCGCACGGCGGCATCGCGGTCACGGGGCCCGCCGGGGCCGACCGCCGTGCCGGGGGTGGAGAAGCCGACGTTGATGGCGGCGACGGCCAGCGGCAGGGCGGGGTCGTCCGGGTCCAGCACCCGGAGCCGGTAACCTGCCGGGAGCGTGGGGGCCACGGGCTGGCGCAGGACCATGAGGGGGTGCCGGTGGACCTCGAGGCCGGCCGCGGTCGCGACGCCCACCAGGTCCGGGGCCACCCAGTCGCTCCACTCGAACGTCTGGGCCACGCCGAGCTGGCGCTGCCGCGCCCGCACCGCCTCGATGTCCCGGGGCGTGATGGGCCCCTCGCCGCCCAGCCGGGGACGGGCGTAGTACGAAGGGGGCTGAGGGGACACGAAGAGGGTGAAGGGCCCGATCGCCTCGGCGCGGGCGAACGCCCGCGGCACGGTGTCGTAGTAGCGCTCGATCCGTCGCAGCTGGGCCCCGGCGCCGGTCACCCGGCGTCCTCCGCCCTCTCGGCGCCCGCCGGGACTCCCCGCCCGGTGGCCGGCCACTGGTCCGGCGCCCGCTCGGCCGATGACTCCGTCTCCCGGCGCCGGGAGACGGCGACCCGCCCCATCAGCCCCAACCCGGTGCCCGGACGAGCCGGCGCCGCTGGCTATCATCCATCGGGAGCCAGTGTGGGGCAGGAGGAACCGGGGTGGCCGCCGACGCTGGGGCACGCCCGCCCTCCGGCCGGCAGATCGAGATCCGCCACGGCGACCAGGCGGCGGTGGTCACCGAGGTCGGGGCCGGGCTGCGGACCTACCGCGCCGGCGGGCTCGAGGTGCTCGACGGCTACGGGCCCGAGGAGCGGTGCTCGGGGGGGCGGGGCCAGCTGCTGCTGCCCTGGCCCAACCGGGTGCGGGACGGCCGCTACACGTTCGCGGGGCGGGGGCAGCAGCTCCCCCTCACCGAGCCCGAGCGGGGGCACGCCATCCACGGGCTGACCCGCTGGGTCGGGTGGACGGTGCGGGAGGCGGGCCCGGACCGCTGCGCCCTGACCTGCATCGTCCATCCCCAGCCGGGCTACCCGTTCACGCTGGCCCTGGAGGCCCGCTACCAGCTCGACGACGGGGGCCTGCAGGTGGCGGTGGGGGCGACCAATCGGGGGCTGGACCCGCTGCCGTACGCCGCCGGCGCGCACCCCTACCTGCGCCTCGACGACGGCGTCCTGGACCGGTGGCGCCTGCGACTCCCCGCCCGGGCCACCCTGGAGATGGATGAGCGGGCCATCCCCACCGGACGGCTGCTGCCGGTGGCGGGGACGCCGCTCGACTTCACTGAGCTGCGGCCCATCGGCCCGGCGCGGCTCGACACCTGCTTCACCGAGCTGGACCGGGACGCCGACGGCCTGGCCCGGGTGGTGCTGGAGGGGGGCCACCCGCGGCGCCGGTTGACGCTGTGGGTCCCAACGGACCATCCGTACCTCATGGTCTTCACCGGCGACACCCTGGCGGAGGAGGGTCGGCGACGGCGGGGACTGGCCGTCGAGCCGATGACGGCCGCGCCCAACGCCTTCCAGAACGGGCTGGGGCGGCGCACGCTCGGGCCCGGCGAGGAGCTCTGGACACGGTGGGGGATCACCCCGGGCTGACCCCCTGCCGCATGAGGCGGGGCCGGCGCGGTGGCGCACCGGCGCGACCCACCCGCGGCTCGTCCCGGGCCCCGCGGCGCACCGGGCCCCCACCGATCCCGGCCGCCGACAGACGCCGCCAGCGCCCGCCGCCCGGGCCGCCCCGCCCCGATAGACTGGCCGGCAGCGTGCTGGCCGCCCCGCACGGCGGCCGGGCCCCGCGCACGCCAACCCACCGGGTCGGGAGCGCCATCACGGTCACACGCCCGGCGCCGCGGGCGGGCCTGGGGCGGCCGCCGTGGCGCCGGGCGCGGCTCGGACGAGGGGTCCTGGCCGTCAGGGGCCCCGGGGCCGAGGGCCCGCGCGAGACGACCGGGGAGGGCACGACGATGACGATAGGGCCGGCGTCGAGGACGCCCGGCGGTGACGGGCGGGGCGGGCCGGTGGAATGGTCCCTGCTGCCGCTGACGGCGGGGCTCAACGGCCGGGGGCATCTCACCGTCGGGGGCTGTGACCTGCTGGAGCTGGCGGCGGAGTTCGAGACCCCGCTGTTCGTCTACGACGAGCTCCACCTGCGCCAGCGCTGCCGGGAGGCCGCGGCGGCCTTCCCCGGCGGGGCGAGCTACGCCGGCAAGGCCTTCCTCTGCACCGCCATGGCGCGCCTGGCCCACGAGGAGGGGCTCTCCATCGACGTGGCCTCGGCCGGGGAGCTGATGACCGTCCGCGCCGCCGGGGTCCCGGCCGCCGACATCATCGTCCACGGCAACAACAAGTCCCGCGACGAACTGCGGCTCGCGCTGACCGAGCGGGTGGGTCGCCTGGTGGTCGACTCGCTCGACGAGGTCGCACGGATCGAGCAGCTGGTGGCCGAGGGCCACCCTGCCCCGGACGTCCTGCTGCGGGTCACCCCCGACGTCGACCCCCGCACGCACGCCAGCATCTCCACCGGCCAGGTCGACTCCAAGTTCGGGCTGCGCCTGCCCTCCGCCGCGGAGGAGGCGGTGGCCCGGCTTCGCTCCGGGACGGTCGGCCGGCTGCGCGGGCTGCACATGCACCTGGGCTCTCAGATCACCGACCTGTCCGTCTACGCAAAGGCCATCCGCGTCGTGGCCCCGCACGCGCGGCGCTGGGCGGCCGAGGAGCTCAGCGTCGGCGGGGGCGTCGCCGTCGCCTACACGGCTGGGGAGGCCTCGCCCGCGGTCTCGACGTGGGCCGACCTGGTCCGTGGGGCCTGCCGGGAGGCGGGGCTCGATGTTCGGCTCCGGTGCGAGCTGGGCCGGGCGCTGGTGGGACCGGCGGCGGTCACCCTGTACACGGTGGGGTCGATCAAGCACATCCCCGGGGTCCGCACCTACGTCGTGGTGGACGGCGGCATGGCGGACAACCTGCGGGTCGCGCTGTACGGGAGCCGGTACGAGCTCCTGCTGCCCCGGGCCGCCACCGCGGCGCGGACAGCCACGGTGACCGTGGTCGGGAAGCACTGTGAGTCGGGGGATGTCCTGGTCCGGGACGGCCGCGTGCCGAGCGACCTCCGAGTCGGCGACATCCTCTGCACGCCCGTGACCGGAGCGTACGGCTACTCCCTGGCCACGCCCTACAACCGGATCGGCCGCCCGGCGGTGGTGTTCGCGCGCGACGGGGCGGCACGCCTGGTCCTCCGGCGAGAGACGGTCGAGGACCTGCTGCGCCTCGACGTCGCGATCCCCTGACCCGCCGCCGCCCCGGGGCGGCCCGACCGGGACGGGGCTGACGGCCGCCGGAGCGCGGCCCGGCCCCGGCGGGTGGAGGCGGCCCGCGGCGCGGGGGACGGGGTCGACGGGGGTCCGGGCCGGCGCGCGCGACCCCGCCCTGACACCGGACCGCCCCGGGCCTCACAGGGTCACGTGCACCTCGCGCAGGTCGGTCGACCAGGCGGCCACCAGCCGGTCCATCAGGGGGGTGCCGGCGATGGAGGGCCGGCCGTCCAGGTCGCCGAAGGTGATCTCCGCGCGCGCGAAGGGCACGGGCGGCTCCCACGGCAGCCGGTCCACGGCGGTCACCGCCCCGCAGCGCGGGCAGCCGCCCTCCATCGGATCCCCGGTCGGGAAGCGCAGGGTGAAGAACTCCAGCGCGACCTCGCAGCCCGGGCAGGGGGCGCGGTAGGCGACCGGCTGGGGGGTGTGGAAGCCGAGCGGCCCCGGGTCCGGGTAGGCCCGCAGCACCCCGGCCTCGACGCGGACCTCACCCCGGGCCCGCCCCGGCCTGGGACCGCCCCGCGCCCCGGCGAGCGGCAGCGGACGCACCCGCCCGGTGGGGCCGGTGGCCTCCGCCTGCCCCAGCAGGGCCGCGAAGGCCGGCCCGGGCCGAAGGCCGAAGCCGTCGGGGGAGACCAGGGCCACGCCGCTCTCGATGAGGACCGACCGGGCCCGGTCGAGGGCGGCCGGGACCGGCACCGCCGCCGGGTCCTGCGGGAGCAGGTGCAGCCAGCTGCGGTGGTGGTGCCCGTCCCCGGGGACGCCGGGCGGCCCGCCCGGGCTCACGGCGCTCCCGCCGGGGGCCCGGCGGCGGTCAGCGCTTGGTCGCCTTGACCGCCGTCCCGTAGGCCACGATCTCGGTCCACACCTGCCCCATCTCCGAGGTGTCGAAGCGCATGCCCACCACGGCGTTGCCGCCCTTGGCCTCGGCCTCCTGGACCATCCGCTCGATCACCTGCAGCCGGCTGTCGGTGAGGGCCTTGGTCATGCCCTGGAGCTCGCCGCCGAAGATCGACTTCAGGCCGGCCCCCAGCTGGGAGCCGATGTTGCGCGAGCGCACGGTGAGCCCGAAGACCTCCCCCAGCACCTCGGTGATCTCGTAGCCGGCCAGCTCGTTGGTGGTGGCGATCAGCACGGTGACTCCCTCCCTCGGTGGCGCATGGGGCACGCCCCGCCGACCGTCGGCAGCCGAGGCCAGCGGCGCGAAGACAAGCCGCGACGCGGGCATTATCGCAGGCGGTCGGGACGGCCTCCCCGCCGCCGCGGGCCGGCCGGGAGCGGCGCGACCGCCGCTAGGATGGGGGCGTCGGCGTCCCCGGACGCTCGCGGCAGCGACCCGGTCGGCTGGATGGAGGTGCGGGGTGACCGAGGTGCGAGCGGAGCTGATCGGCAGCCTCTGGAAGGTGCTGGCCCAGGTGGGGCAGCGGGTCGCGGTCGACGACGAGCTGATGATCCTGGAGTCCATGAAGATGGAGATCCCGGTCCTGGCCCCGGTGGCGGGAACCGTCCAGGCGATCCTCGCCGCCGAGGGCGACGTGGTGCAGGAGGGGCAGGCGCTCCTGGTCATCGACGAGGACGGCTGACGGCTCCCCGCCCCGGGGGGCGGGCGGCGGCGGACCGGAGCGGTCATGGGCCACAGGATGCGCACCGGTCTGGCGGTCGTGGGGGGCTGCGTCGTGGTGGGGATCGTGGTCCCGCCGCTGGCGGGCGTGGTCAACGCCGTCGGCTCGCTGACCCTGCTGGGGCTGGCCGGCTACGCCCTGGTGCGGGGCTGGCTCTGGATGGACCGCCTGGTCGCCGCCTCCCGGCGCACCAGCCCCATCCGCCGGCCACCGACCCCGGCGCGGGAGGTGGAGCCGCGCACCCGGTCGGTGGACCGGGCCGGCCCCCGGGCCCCGGCGGACCGGGTTGCCGGGGAGCCGGCCGGGGACCGGGAGCCGGCGGGCGTCGCGCCGGGGCCGGCCCCGGCGGCCGCCCGGGGCCTCAGCCGCCGGGGGAGAGCCGAGCGCTGAGCTGCAGGTAGCAGCGCTCCAGGAACGCCTCGGGCGGCTCGCTGCGGATGGGGTCCTGGTCGGGGATGCCAAGGCGGGTCCAGAGGGAGGCCGCCACCTGGGCGGTCAGGGCCGCCCGGGCCTTGGGCGCCAGCCCGGTGCGGGTGAGCACGGAGCGCAGCAGGCCCAGCTCGGCGGGGCCGCAGCGGTCGAGGTGAGGGATGGGGGCCCCGGGCTCGGCGGTGGCCGCCGGGGCCCGCCCCATCTCGGCGGCGCGGGCCGGGGTCCGCGCCCGGCGCGGGTCGTGGATCACCAGGGTGCCGGCGGCCAGGTCGCCCAGCCGGCGGGCGGGCCGGGTCAGGAACATGCTGAGGAACCCGACGCCGTAGGCCACCGGCAGGAAGTCGATGAGGCGCAGGGTGTTGCGCACCAGGGACTCGGCGGCGCCGACCGGGACGCCGTCCAGCCGCACCACCCGCAGGCCGCAGATCCCCTTGCCGGGCGAGCGCCCGCCGGTGGTCACCTCCGAGACCACGTAGTAGGCGATGGGGATCACCACCGCCACCACCACGATCGCGATCAGGGCCGGGCCGAAGGCCGAGAGCCCGAAGGTGTGGGGCACCAGGCTGAGGGCGGCGAAGACGCAGGCCAGCTCCAAGAGCAGGATCAGGACGGTGTCCAGCAACGCCGCCAGGAAGCGGGACCCGATCCCGGCGACGGGCGCGCCCAGGGTGACGTTCTCCGGGGTCCGGATCGTCATCTCGTCGATCAGCGACACCGAGGATCGTACCGTGGGGCCGGCGCCCGCGCGCTGGCGTCACCAGCCCGGTACGCTGCCGCCATGGTCCCCCTGGAGCGGTTCGTCGCCGAGCGCGAGCTCAACTGGCGCCAGCTGGCCGACGTGGTCCGCCGCCTGCGCGGCCCCCGGGTGCGGCGGGCGGCCGCGGCCGACATCGACCGGCTGGCGGCCCTGGTCCGGCAGGTGAGCACCGACCTGGCGGTCGCGGCCCGGGACTACCCCGGCGACGCGCTGGTGGCCGAGCTCGGCCGCCTGCTGCTGCAGGCCCAGCCCCTGCTCTACCGGGCCCCGCCGGCGCGGCTGTCCGACCTGGTCGACTTCTTCCGGCGCGGGCTGCCCCGCCGCTTTCGCGCCCACGGCCCCTACGTGGGGGCGGCGGCCGCGACCCTGCTGGTGGGGATGGCCGCCGGGTGGGCCGCCGTGGCCCGGCGGCCCGACCTGCGCGGCCTCATCCCGGCGGGGCTGCGGGCCGGGATCGCCGCCCACCACCTGGGCAACCCGGCCGCCCTCAGCGGCCACCTGGCCTCGCCCCTGGCCGCCTTCATCATCCAGAACAACCTGCGGGTGGCCCTGCTGGCCTTCGGGCTGGGGCTGCTGGGGGGCATCCCCACGCTGCTGGTGCTGCTGGTCAACGGCTTCCAGCTGGGCAGCTACGCGGAGGCGGCCCACCAGGCCGGGCTCGACCTGCAGTTCTGGGCCCTGATCGTGCCCCACGGGGTGATCGAGCTGAGCGTGATCTGCACCGCCGCCGGCACCGGGCTTCGCCTGGGCGACGCCTGGCTGCGCCCGGGGCTCCAGCGCCGGACGGCCGCGCTGGCCCAGGCGGCGCGGCCGGCGGCCCAGCTGGCGGCGGGGGCGGCCTGCCTGCTGATCGTGGCCGGGGTGATCGAGGGGTTCGTCACCCCCTCCGCCCTCAACCCCTGGGTCAAGGTCGGCATCGGCGCCACCAGCGCGCTGCTCCTCTACTCGTGGCTGCTGGGGGCCGGGCGGGCCCACGCCCGCCGCCCCGCGCCCGTGCCGGTCGCGCCCGGCGCCGGCCTCTGATCTCAGGCGGCCGGGCAGCGGCTGCTACGATCGAGCCGTGGAGGTCGTCAGGATCAGCCCCCGCGGCTACTGCCACGGCGTGGTGGAGGCGATTCGGGCCGCCCGCCGCGTCGGGGCCGAGCCCGGCGGCGAGCCGGTGGCGATGCTGGGCTACCTGGTCCACAACGAGCACGTGACCCGGGAGCTGGCCGCCAGCGGCGTCCGCCTGGTCGACGCCCCCACCCGGCTGGAGGGGCTGGCCGCCATCGACCGGGGCACCGTGATCTTCACCGCCCACGGGGTCTCGCCCCAGGTCCGGGCCCAGGCCGCGGCCCGCGGCCTGCGCACGGTCGACGCCACCTGCTCCGACGTGGTGCGCACCCACGACCTGGTGGACCGCCTCCTGGCCGACGGCTACACCGTCATCTACCTGGGGAAGGTCGGGCACCCCGAGCCGGAGGGGGTCGTGGGCCACGACCCGGGGCGGGTCCTGCTGGTGGAGACGCTGGCCGACGTCGAGCGGCTGGTGGTGGACGCCGACAAGCTGGCGGTGACCACCCAGACCACGCTCTCGGTGTGGGACACCAACGCCCTGATCGCGCGCCTCCGGGAGCGCTTCCCCCGCCTGGAGGTGCACAACGAGATCTGCTCCGCCACCCAGGACCGCCAGGAGGCGGCGGTGGCCGCCGCCCGGGAGTGCGACGTGGTGGTGGTGGTGGGCAGCAGCCGCAGCAGCAACAGCCTGCGCCTGGTGCAGGTCGTCGAGGAGCTGGCCGGGACCCCGGCCCACCTGGTCGACACCGTCGACGAGCTGCGCCCGGAGTGGTTCGCCGGCTGCCGGCGGGTGGGGGTCACCGCCGGGGCCTCGACCCCGTCCCCCCTGACCCGGGCCGTCATCCAGGCCCTGGAGGGGCTGGAGCCGCCGCCGGCCGCGGCGGGCCGGCCGGTGGCGCTCAGAGCTGGCCGCGGGCCTTCAGCTCCAGGTACCGGTTGATCACCGTCGGGGCCAGGGCCGCCACCTCGCTGTCGAGCGAGAGCACCCCCCGGCGGCGCAGGGCCTCCAGGCCCCCGGCCCGGTCGGCGAGGACGGCCAGCGCCGCGGCCCGCTCGTAGAGGACCTCGGGCCCGGTGGGGGCGGCCCCCGCCGCCGCGGCCAGGGCCGGGTCCTGCTGGGTGACCACCAGCGGCAGGTGGCGCGGGCGCAGCAGGGCGGCGTGGTCGGCCAGCCGGGCCCCGGCCGCGCCGTCGGGGAGGTCGGTGAACATCAGCACCAGCGCCCGCCGCCCCTGCATCCGCCGCAGCCGGGCCAGGGCGGTGGCGTGGTCGGCCTCCACCGGCTGGGGCGCGATCCCGTAGAGGAGCTCCAGGATGCGGGCGAAGTGGGCCCGCCCCCCCGCCGCCGGCAGCTGGGCCCGGACGGTGTCGGCGAAGGCCAGCACCCCCACCCGGTCACCGCCGGTGAGGGCCACGTAGGCGAAGAGCAGGGCGGTGTTGAGGGCGTGGTCGAGCTTCTGCAGCGCGCCGATCCCCCCCTGCATGTGACGGCCGCAGTCCAGCACCAGCCAGCAGGTCTGGGCGGTCTCCGGCCGGTGCTCACTGACCATCAGCCGGCCCATGCGCCCGGTGGCCCGCCAGTTGATCAGGCGGAAGTCGTCGTCGGGGAAGTGCTCCCGGACCATGGCGAACTCGGTGCCCTGTCCCAGCCGGCGCGCGTTGCGGATGCCGACCTGGGCCAGCTGGCCCCGCCGGGTCAGCCCCTGCCACTGCCGGACCGCCCCCAGGTCGGGGTAGACCCGGACCTCGGCGGGCCGGGGCAGCGCCACCTGCCGGTTCCACAGGCCGAGCGGCCCCGGGGCCCGCAGGACCACCCGGGCGAAGTCGTAGCGGCCGCGCCGGGTGGGGCGCAGGACGTAGGTCAGGCGGAGCGGGACCCCGCCCCGGGCCCGGCCCCGCAGCAGCGGCGGGTCGGGCGGGAGCTCGGGCGGCCCCTCGTCGCGGACCAGGACCGAGGTGGGGTACCGGCCCAGGGGGGTGATCTCCAGGGTGACCGGGTTGGCCGCCCCCAGGCTCAGGATGGGCTCGACCAGCCGACGGACCCGCCAGCCGTCCGGGCCGCGGGCGCGGAGCCGGTCCAGCAGGCAGGCCCCGGCCCACAGGAGACCGGTGGCGAGGGCGGCCCAGACCAGGGCCGGGTCCGCGGTGCCAGCGAGCAGGAAGGCGACCGGGACCAGCGCCAGGGCGAGCGCCCGGGGCGTCACCGGGCCGGCTCAGCGGGGAACGGGGACGCGCGCCAGCACCCGCTCGATGGCGAGCGCCTCGCCCACCCCCTGGATCTCCGCCTCCGGGCGACGGATCACCCGGTGCCGCAGGGCCGAGACGGCGATCGCCTTGACGTCCTCCGGCTGCAGGTAGTCCCGCCCCGCCAGGGCCGCCACCGCCTTGCCCACCCGCAGCAGCGCGATCGTGCCCCGGGGGCTGGCGCCCAGGGCCAGGTCCGGCGAGTCCCGGGTGGCCTGGACCAGGTCGGTGATGTAGCCCAGGACCTCGTCGGCGACCCGGACCGCCTGGGCCTCGGCCCGGAGCAGGCGCAGCTGCTCGGCGTCGAGGACCGGCCGCAGGGCCTGGGCGTCCAGATGGCGGGCGTCGAAGCCGGCGTCGACCCGGCGGGCCAGCTCCAGCTCGTCGCCGCGGGCCAGGTAGGGGATCTCCACCTTCAGCAGGAAGCGGTCCAGCTGGGCCTCCGGGAGCGGGTAGGTGCCCTCGTACTCGACCGGGTTCTGGGTGGCGATGACCATGAAGCGGTCCCCCAGCCGGTGGCGCACGTTGTCCAGCGTCACCTGCTCCTCCTCCATGGCCTCCAGGAGCGCGGCCTGGGTGCGCGCGGGGCTGCGGTTGATCTCGTCGGCCAGGAGGATGTCGCCGAAGACCGGCCCCCGGCGCACCTCGAAGGCCGCCGTGGCCTGGTTGTAGACGACGGTGCCCACCACGTCGGCCGGGAGCAGGTCGGGGGTGAACTGGATGCGGGCGAAGCGGGCGTCGGTGAGCTGGGCCAGGGTCTTGGCCAGCAGGGTCTTGGCGGTCCCCGGGACCCCCTCCAGGAGCACGTGCCCGCTGACCACCATGGCCAGCCAGCAGGCGTCGAAGGCGTCCAGGGGGCCCACCAGGACCCGCCCCGCCTCCTCCCGGAGGACCCGCGCGAGCTCGGCGGACCGGGTCACAGCCGGTCGGCCCCGGGGGCCAGGTCCCGCTGGCAGCGGTCGGCCGCCGCCGCCAGCGCCAGCAGGCGGCGGGGCGGGACCGCCTGCTCGGCGGCCGCCCGCAGGCCGTCGACGGTGCTGGCGGCCCGCTCGGCGGCCTCGGGACCGAGGCCGGACAGGCCGGCCCGCAGCACCGCCGGGCTGGCCTCGGGGGGCAGGCCGGCCCGGCCAGCCAGCGCCGCGTACAGCTGGTCATGGTAGCGGCGGGCGACCGCCCGCTGATCGCGGGTGCGGGCGTAGAGAGCGGCCATTGCCCGGAGATGATCGTCGGTCGAGCGCACGGTTGCCAACTCCGGCGGTGGGAGGGGGCGGCCCAGGCGGCGGCCCTGGGTGGCCACGAAGCCCCCCAGCACGATCAGGACCACCAGCAGGGCGTAGCCCAGGGAGGTCCCGAAGACCAGCGCCCCCGCACCGTCGCCGTTGTTGTACCCGTGATGGATCTCGTCCACGGCCGCCTGGGGGCCGCGGCTGGCACCCAGCAGCGACAGGACCAGCCGGGCGTCGGCGGGGACCCGCAGCCACCGGTTGCTGAGGGGGCGCAGCGTCCCCAGGACGTAGACGTGCCCCAGCCCCAGGGGACGCGCGACCGCCAGGGGCGCCTGCGGGGGCCCGAGCAGGGGGAGGGTCCCCGGCCCGCCCAGGATCTCGCGGGCGGGCCCCAGCCGCAGCCCGGTGGGGGCGCCCCGGCCGAGGGGCAGGTCGAGCCGCGCCCATCCGGCACCGGAGACCATCCGGCCGAGGCGCAGGCCCAGGGCCGCCAGCACCGGGCGGTCGATCGAGGGGGTGCGCACCGCGTAGAGCAAGGTCCCGCCGGCCCGGACGAAGTCGACAAGGGCCCGGCGGGCCCCGGCGCCGAAGGGGGTCGAGGGCGCCGCCTCCACCAGGACGTCGGTGCCCGCCAGCGCCGAGGCGAAGCCGGCCCCGGTCAGGCGGTGGGCCTGGTACCCGCTCCGCTGCAGGAAGTGGTAGAGGGCGTAGGTGCCGTCGGTGCCGGTGGCGAAGCTGGACGGATCGCCGGACGCGGAGGGGGGCGGGGCCACGGACAGGGCCGCCACCAGCCCCAGCGGCAGCAGCAGGGCCAGCAGCCAGCCCCAGGCCGGCAGGCCCCGCCCCGGCACCGCGGCCCGGATCACGACAGCTGCCGGGCCAGGTCCCGGCAGCGCCCGAGGAACTCCGCGCACCCCTCGGGACCGGGGTCGCGCCCACCGTAGACGGTGGCGTCGACGGTGCCCACCACCGGGCGCAGCGCCGCCCCCAGGCGGCCGCCGCGCTCAGCGGCCCGCAGGAGCTCGGCGTTGGTCCAGGCCGGGTCGACGGCCAGACCGCGGCGGCCGGCGGCCGTGGCCAGCAGGGCGGCGAAGGCCAGGTGCACGGCCTCCCGAGAGGCCCCCCGG
>JAKABB010000001.1 GCA_021802045.1 bacterium | reverse complement strand
GGACTCTGCGGACGCCGCGGCCCGCCCACCCGCGGTCCTGGCCGAGGCGCCCGCCCCGGCCGCGCGGGCCACCGTCCTGAAGGTGCCGGTGGCCAAGTTCGACGCTCTCCTCGACCAGGCCGACGTGCTGATCGCAGCCACCCACCACGTCGAGGAACTGGACGGCCGCGTCCACCAGCTCCAGGCCGAGTTCGACGCAGGGCACGGGGCGGACGCCCTGGCCGACCTGACCCGCTCGACCGCGGCCGCGGCGCGCACCCTGCGCCTGGCCCGCACCCATTTCGCCGACGCCCTGCGGGCCGCCCGGCTCCTCCCCTTCGGCCAGGCCTGCGATGGGCTCGACCGCGTGGTGCGCGACCTGGCTCGGGGGATGGGCAAGCAGGTGCGCGTCGTCGTGACCGGCGCCGGCACCGAACTCGACCGGACCGTCCTGGAGGCGATCCGCGATCCGCTTCTCCACCTGATGCGCAATGCGGTCAGCCACGGCATCGAGATGCCAGCGGAGCGGGAGCGCGCCGGCAAGCTCCCCACCGGCAGCATTCGCGTGGAGGCGGCCCTGCGGGGGGGCACCGTCCAGGTGACCGTGTCCGATGACGGCGCCGGGGTCGACACCGCAGCCGTGGGCGCGGCCGCCGAGCGCCGCGGCCTGCCCGCCCCCACCAGCGACGCGGCGGCCCTGGAGGCCCTCTTCCTCCCCGGCCTGTCGACGGTGGTGGAGCCCAACGCCGTGGCCGGACGGGGCGTGGGGCTCGACGTGGTGCGGTCCCGGGTCGAGGCCGTCGGCGGGGAGGTCCGAGCCTTCTCCGAGGCCGGCCAGGCGACATCCATCATCCTGACCCTGCCCCTCTCGGTGGCCACCGTCCGGGTCCTGCTGGTCCTCGTGGCCGGGGAGACCGTCGCCCTGACTACCTCCAACGCTGCGCGAGCCGTGCGGGTCGGCCCCCACGAGGTGCGACAGCTGGGCAGCCGACGGGTGCTCCTCCAGGCGGGCACCGCCATCCCTCTCGTCCCCCTGGCCGCGGTCCTCGGCTTCACCGCCCCGGGATTCGGTCGCGCCGAGGTGACCCAGGCGATCGTCGTCGGCTCCGATGAGAAGGCGGTCGCCCTGGCGGTGGACCATCTGGTCCGCGAGCAGGAGGTGGTGGTCAAGCCGCTGGGCCAGCGTCTCACCGGCCTGCCCGGGGCGCTGGGCGCTGCCGTGCTGGCCGACGGTCAGCCGCTCCTGGTGCTCAACGCCACCGCCTGCGCCCGGCTGGCCCTGGCCCACGTGGAGAGCGCCGGTCGGCCGCAGCGGTCCGCCCCGTCGGCGCGGCGCCTGCTGCTGGCCGAGGACAGCCTCACCGTCCGGACCCTGGAGCAGAGCATCCTGGAGACCGCCGGGTACGAGGTGCTGGCGGCCCCCGATGGGGAGCGGGCGTGGGCCCTGCTGCAGGAGCAGGGCGCCGACGCGGTGGTGGCCGACATCGACATGCCCGGGATGAGCGGATTCGAGCTGTGCCGGGCGATCCGCGCCTCCGAGCGGTTCTCTGACATCCCCGTCGTGCTGGTCACCTCCCTGGAGAGCGACGACGACCGCCGCCATGGCCTGGCCGCCGGGGCCGATGCCTACCTGCCCAAGTCGACCTTCGACCCCACGTTCCTCCTGGAGTCGTTGGAGCGGTTGCTGTGACCCCGGAGAGAGCGGTGCGAGCGGTGGTCGCGGACGGGCCGGGGACCACCCGGAGGCTGCTGGCCCAGGTGCTGGCCGACGACCCCACCATCGCCGTCGCGGGGGAGGCGGCCGATGGGGCGACAGCGCTCCGCCTGACCCGGACCCTCCGCCCGTCGATCGTCCTGTTGGACATGGAGCTGCCGGGGATGGGCGCGCTGGAGGTGACCCAGGTCATCATGCGAGAGGTTCCCACTCCAATCGTGGTGCTGGCTGCCGGGAGCGGTGCGGCACAGGTCGAGGAGGGGCTGCAGGCGGTGCGCCTCGGGGCCCTCGCCGTGCTGCCGCGGCTCCCCGCCCGTGGCGCGCCGGAGTTTCGTCGAGCCGCAGGGCACCTTGCCTCGACGCTGAAGGCCCTCGCCCAGGTGACCGTGGTTCGACGTCGCTGGCTGGCTGCCTCCGCGCCGGCCATGCCGGCTCCCCGGCCCTGGCCTAGGGCTCGGGCCCGCGTCATCGCCATCGCGGCATCCACGGGGGGACCGGTCGCCCTTCGCGGCCTGCTGGAGCGCCTCCCCGAGGCCCTGCCGGCGCCGGTCCTCGTCGTGCAGCACATGACGGCGGGGTTCCTCCCGGGACTGGCCGCCTGGCTCGACTCCGCGACCCGCTTGGAGGTGAAGCTGGCGGTCGGGGGCGAGCCCCTCCGCGCCGCCACGGTCTACATAGCCGCCGACGGGCACCATCTGGAGGTCGACGCGCGTGAGCGGGCGGTGTACTCGCGGCGGGCGGCAGTGGGGGGCTTCCGGCCCTCGGCGGACGTGCTCCTGGATTCGGCGGCCCGGGTGTACGGAGCATCGGCGGTAGGGGTGATCCTGAGCGGCATGGGCATCGACGGGTTGGTCGGAGCCCGCGCGGTTCGGGACGCCGGGGGGGTGGTGATGGCGCAGGACGCAGAAACCTCGGCGGTCTTCGGGATGCCGGGCGCCGTCGTCGCCGCCGGGCTGGCCGACGTGGTGGGAACGGTCGAGAGGCTGGCGCGCGAGCTGAGCGCGCTGGCGAGGAGGGACTAGATGGCCCCGCATGTGCTGGTCGCAGAGGACAGCCGCACCCAGGCCGCCGCCCTGCAGGGCCACCTGGAGGAGGCCGGCTACACCGTGGCGGTCGCCGCCGACGGGGAGCAGGCACTGGCCCAGTTGCAACAGGCGAGCTTCGACGTGGTCCTGTCGGACATCGTCATGCCCGGCATCGACGGCTTCGCCCTGTGTCAACGGATCAAGGAGGATCCCCAGCTGGAGGGCCTGCCGGTCGTCCTGCTGACCTCGCTCACCGACCCGATGGAGATCGTGCATGCGCTGGACGCGGGGGCCGACAACTTCATCCGCAAGCCCTACGATCCCGAGCAGCTGCTGGAGCGGGTGCGCACCATCCTCCTGCAGCGGAGCCTGCGGGCCAGCGGACACCTCCGCGTCGGGGTGGAGCTGCTCTTCCTCGGGCGCCACTTCGCCATCACCGCCGAGCGCCAGCAGATTCTGGACCTGCTCATGTCGACCTTCGAGGACCTGGTTCAGACCAATCACGACCTGCGCTCCCGGCGAGAGGAGTTGGCCTCGGCGCAGCGGGCCCTGGAGGCCCAGCTGCGGGCGGTGGAGACCGAGCGGGAGCGGCTCCAGGCGGTGCTCTCCGCCATCCCCGAGACCTTGCTCATCCTCGACGGCCAGCGGACGGTCACCGCGGCCAGCGAGGTCAGCCACCACCTGCTCGGTCGCCCGACGCCGTCGCTGATCGGCCGTCGCATCGGCGACATCTGCCGTTTCGTCGACCGCCAGGGCCGGGAGGAGATCGATCTCCTCCCGCTTCGTGCCGAGTTGACGGCGCGGCACCAGGTTGAGATGGGGAGCGGTTTCGACACCTATCTGGAGCGGCCGGACCGGTCGACGGTGCCGGTGATCATCCACGCCGTGCCCGTGCCGGGGGTGGACCCGGAAGCCGGCGACGTGGTGGTGATGCTGCGCGAGATCGGCGGCCTCGCCTACCACGACCCGCTGACCAAGCTCCCCAACCACGCCCTGTTCGCGGACCGCCTCGTCCGCTCGCTGGAGCGATCGCTGGCCCACGGGCGACTGGGCGCGGTGCTGGTCGTCAAGCTGGATCGACTCCGGGTGGTGACCGAGACGCTTGGACAGGCCGCCTCCGACAGGGTCCTGGCCGACGCTGCGGAGCGGCTGACGGCAGTGCTGGCCGCGGAGGCGACCCGCTCCGTCTTCGCCAACTCCTCCGGTGGATGCCTGGCGGCGGACACCCTGGCCGTGGTCCTCGAGGACGCGCCCAGCGAGGTCGACGCGGTGCGGTTCGGGCAGGCCGTCCTGGACCGGCTCCGGGGTCCCTACCGGGCGGACGCCATCGAGGTGCCCATGACCGTCAGCATCGGCATCGCCATCGCCGCCCCGGGGAAGGTGCCCATGGATCTGCTGCGGGCCGCGGGCGCGGCCGCGGCGGCGGTGGAGTCCAGGGGCGGCTCGGGCATTGAGGTCTTCGACCCCCGCATGCGTGTCCGCACTGCCGAACGCCTCCACCGGGAGGTCGACCTGCACCGGGCGGTCGAGGACGGCCACTTCCTCCTGTACTACCAGCCCGAGATGGATGTCACCGCCAACCGTCCGACGGGAGTGGAGGCCCTGGTGCGATGGCAGCATCCCGAACATGGCCTGATCAGCCCGGCGGAGTTCATCCCCCTGGCCGAGGAGACCGGGCTGATCGTCCCCATCGGCCGCTGGGTGATCAGCGAGGCCTGCCGGCAGGCGGCGGCCTGGCAGCGGCGGCTGCCCGGGGGCGAGCAGTTCACCGTGGCGGTGAACCTCTCGGCGCGTCAGCTCACCGACCCCACCCTCCTGGAGCACCTGCGCGGCACGCTCGAGGAGACGGGGATCAACCCGGCTTCCCTCCTCCTCGAGATCACCGAGAGCGCCGTCATGCATGCTCCCGAGCGCGCAGGGCAGACCCTGCGGGACCTGCGAGGGCTCGGGGTGCGCCTCGGCATTGACGACTTCGGCACCGGCTACTCCTCGCTCCTGTACCTGCGCAGCTTCCCCGTGGATCTCCTCAAGATCGACCGCGTCTTCGTGGACGGGATGTGCGAAGGAGTCGATGACGCGGCCATCGTCAAGGGCACCATCCAACTGGCCCATGCCATGGACCTGCGGGTGGTGGCCGAGGGCGTGGAAACCAAGGCCCAACTCGCCAAGCTTCGCGCTCTCGGCTGCGACATGGGGCAGGGGTACTACTGGAGCCGGCCGCTCCCGCCAGACCAGTTGGAGTCGTGGTGGGACAGCGCCATGTCGGGGGCCACGCCGGCTCGGTAGGGTGAGGAAAGGGGTGGGATCGGCGCAACCCCGCCCCTCCCGCAGGCCCTGACCACAGGTTGACCCGGTCCCCGGCAGCGCCATCCGCGGCGGCGGCGGCTCGGACGTCGCGCCAGAGTTCAGGCGGCCCCGCCCTGGCGGCACTGGACTGGGCGGCGGCCCGCCGGGCACTCCCCCGGGTGCCGACCAGGCACCGATCCCGACCTCACCAGGGCCGGCCACGCCCTGCGAGCGACCGCCCCTCCCCTGACCCTCGGTGACCCGCCCCTCCTCCACCGCACCCTGCACCATCACGCCGGACGTCGCGGCCCCGCCCCGACCAACGCCTGCGGGTGCGGCCTGGACCCGCCCCCCAAGCCATCGCTCGCGGGCTGGGGCCGGGGCCTGCACCCCCAGCCCGCCGCTCGGCGGTGCCCCCGGGGAAGGTCGCCGCACCGGGGGCCCGGACGGTGTATACTGACCGCCAGTTCGTGAGTGCGGCCTCGGGCGTCGGACCTGACGGACGAACTCTTCACACCGACCACGCTTGGCGGATCCGGCGTCACTGCGTTGGGGCCGCTCCTTTGGGCCACCCGCCATGCCCTGGCCCGGCCTCTGACCAAGGAGTTGAACGTGACTGCTGATCCGAAGCGCGCGGTTCCGATCACCGTCGCGCACGGCGACGGCATCGGCCCTGAGATCATGGACGCCACCCTGCGGATCATCACCGCGGGAGGCGCCCAGCTGGCGGTGGAGACGATCTCCATAGGCGAGACCGTCTACGCGCAGGGCATCACGGCCGGGATTGAGCCGGCGGCGTGGGACTGCCTGCGACGGACCCGGGTGTTCTTGAAGGCGCCGATCACCACCCCGCAGGGCGGCGGGTTCAAGAGCTTGAACGTCACGGTGCGCAAGACGCTCGGGCTGTTCGCCAACGTCCGGCCCTGCCCGGCGTACGCGCCGTATGTGGCGACCAAGCACCCGGGGATGGACGTCGTGATCATCCGCGAGAACGAGGAGGACCTCTACGCCGGGATCGAGCACCGCCAGACCGACGAGGTGACCCAGTGCCTGAAGCTGATCACCCGGCCGGGAAGCGAGCGCGTGATCCGCTACGCGTTTGAGTACGCTCGCCGCTACCGCCGTTCCAAGGTGACCTGCTTCACCAAGGACAACATCATGAAGATGACCGATGGACTGTTCCACCGGGTCTTCGACGAGGTGGCCAGCGAGTACCCGGACCTGGAGTCTGAGCACTGGATCGTCGACATCGGCGCCGCCAAGCTGGCCGACACCCCCGGGGCCTTCGACGTCATCGTGCTGCCGAACCTCTACGGGGACATCCTCTCCGACGTCGCGGCGCAGATCGCCGGCTCGGTGGGGCTGGCTGGCAGTGCCAACATCGGCAGCGGGATCGCCATGTTCGAGGCGATCCACGGCTCCGCCCCCCGCCGCGCCGGTCTGAACATGGCCAACCCCTCCGGCTTGCTGCTGGGGGCGGTGCAGATGCTGGTCCACATCGGCCAGGGCGAGGCGGCGGCCCTGGTGCACAACGCCTGGCTGCGCACGATCGAGGACGGTGTCCACACCTACGACATTTATGACCCGTCCGTCTCCACGGCCAAGGTCGGGACCGCCGAGTTCGCCGAGGCAGTCATCGCCCGCCTGGGGACAACCCCGGTCACCCTGCGGGCCGTCAGCTACCCATCGGCCGCGGAGCCGATCATGATCGCGCTCCCCTCCCGCCCACCGGCGCACAAGGAGCTGGTGGGAATGGACGTCTTCGTCGACTGGCGCGGGCCGGTGGAGGCCCTGGCCACGGTTCTGGAAGCGAGTGCCGGACCGGACCTCGAACTGGTGATGATCAGCAACCGAGGGCAGAAGGTCTATCCGGGCGGGATGTCCGAGACCTTCTGTGTCGACCACTGGCGATGCCGCTTCCAGGCCCACGACCTGGGCAGCCCCGTCACCCACGACCAGATCATCGACCTCCTCCGGCGCTTGGCCAATGCTGGGCTGCCGTTCATCAAGACCGAAGGCCTGTTCACCTTCGACGGCCAGGCCGGGTTCTCCCTGGGCCAGGGACAGTGACAGCGACCGCGAACCGCGCGGCGGCTGCCCCGACATGGGAAGGACGGGGCCAGCCCGGACCGGCGAGGACGGCACCCGCGACCCTGGCGGCGACGGCCGGGAGGCGCATGCGCCCGCCGGCTCGGCCCCGCGTGGGCGTCTGTGGGGCCACCCACGGCCCAGGACCGGGGTGACTGGCCGACCAGACCGGCGATCGCCGAGTGCCCGGCCGTGCCGCCAGCCGGCGGACGGAGGTCGCCGCCGCTCGGTGACGCCCGCGTCCCCACCCTCCCCCATCCTCAAGCGGGCGGAGGGGTTCGGACCGCGAGCCCCCGGTGGCGGGTGATCGTGGTCGACGTGTGCGCCCCGAGCTACCCGCTCTGCGGTCCGCGGGTGGCGGTTCGCCGCCCGCCCCAACGACCGGCACCTGATGCCCGAGGCCGTCAGTGCGCCGTCGGCCCCCTCGGCCCCTCCACCGATCGGGTCCATCGAGGTCCGGCCGCGCGGGTGGCGGTCCTGGTGGCCAGCGGGCAGCTCCCTCTCGCCGGGGAGCTGCCCGGGTCGGCCGCCGTCCTCGACATCTCAGTGGCCGGAGAACTCTGATCCTTCTGGCCCTGCCGGGATGGCAGGCGGCGGCGCTGGCGCTGCTGGCGGCCGGGGCCGCAACCCGTCAGTTCGTGGGCTGGGTCTACCTGTTCCAACTGGACGAGTACGAGGCCTCCCAGCTGTGGCGGACCACGCGCCGCCGGCTCGTCGCCCGGTGGCCATGGCACCTGGCCCTGCTGGCGGGCGGGGTGGCGCTGGGCGTCGCCTCGGTGGCGGTCGGCCCGCGCCTGCGGGTCCTGCCGCTGCTGCTGGCCTGCCTCCTCCCGGCCGTGCTCTTCCGCCCGTTCGCCACCCGGGCCAGCCTGCGCTGGACCGGCCGCGCCCGCAGGCTGGCCGTCATCTCCGGCGGCCTCGTGCTGGCGGCCCTCTGGATGGCCTTCGGGACCGGCCCCGCGGGCGCAGTGCTGGTGGGCCTGGTCGACCTGCTGGTGGTGGCTGCGCTCTGCACCGCCGCCGCAGCCACCCAACCCTGGGAGCGCCACCGGCGCCACCGGTTCATGGCGGGGGCGGCGGCGCGGCTCGCCGCCTCCCGGCCGCTGGTGGTGGGGATAGCCGGCAGCTACGGGAAGACCACCACCAAGGTGCTCCTGGCCCAACTCCTGGACCGGCCCGACGAGCCGTGCTTCGCCACCCCGGCCAGCTACAACACGACCCTGGGCGTCTGCCGAGCGATCAACGAGGGCCTGCTGCCCCAGCACCGCCGCGCGGTCGTGGAGATGGGAGCCTACCGCCGCGGCGAGATTGCCGAGATCTGCTCCTTCACGCACCCCGAGGTGGGCGTCGTCACCGCCATCGGCCCCATGCACCTGGAGCGCTTCGGGACCCGCCAGCGGATCGCCGCGGCCGACGCCGAGCTCCTGGCGGCCCTGCCGAGCCACGGGTTCGCGGTCCTGCCCTCGGGGATCGCCGAGCGGGATACCCTGGTCCGCGGTCTGCGGGCCAGGCTGGTGTCGGTGGGCACGCCCCAGGACCGCTGGTGGGTGGAGGCGGAGCAACTCCTCCCCACCGGCACCTCCTTCCGGCTGCGAGGCAGCGCGGGGGAGGACGTGCGCTTCGAGGTGCCGGTCTTCGGCCGCCACCTGGTCGCCGACCTGCTGTGCGCCCTGGCGGTAGCAGCCGAACTGGGCCGGCCCCTGGCCGACCTGGCCGCCCGGGCGGCGACCCTGGAGGGCGCCCCCCACCGGCTGCAGGTGTCCCACAGCTCGGGGGTCACCATCATCGACGACGCCTACAACTCCAACCCCGAAGGGGCTGCAGAGGCGCTGCGGCTGCTGGCGGCCCTGCCGGGACAGCGGCGGGTGCTGGTCACCCCCGGCTACATCGAGCTCGGTTCAGAGCAGGAGCGGAGCATGCGCGATCTGGGCAGGCGGGCGGCCGCCGTCTGCAGCCATGTGATCCTGGTCGGTGCCCGCCACTCGGCCCCGGTCGCCAGGGGGCTCGCCGAGGCCGGCTACCCGGCAGGGCAGGTGACGGTGGTGGCCGACCTCCAGAGCGTCCAGCGACTCCTGCCGGAGGTCGCCGGCGCCGGCAGCGTGGTGCTCTTCGAGAACGACCTGCCCGACCAGTACCTGGAGGGGACGTGATGCCAAGCGGCTGCAGGGAGCGCCGTGCCCAGGTCCATGGCGCACGAGCACTGCCCCGGCGGGTCGACCGCCGCCCGGAGGACGCCCGGCCACTGGGAGCGGGGCGCCAGGGCGCCCCCCATCGCCGTCACCGGGCCAGACTCCTGGATCAGTGACCCGGCCTTTTCCGAGCGGACAGGCGTGGGCCCTCGCGAGCTCCGCCAGCGGATGAAGAGTGGCGACCACACCGCGCGCCCCATCTCTGCCGAGGATCGCGCCCGCCCCGCCCCCGGTCGAGTGGATCGGGACCCTATCGCCGGCCCTCCACCGCCGTGCCCAAGCCTAACGTGTTACGAATTCACCTGCCTCCCTGCGGCGAGTCAGCTCCGCCCTGCATGACTACCCTGGCCCCCGTCTTCATCGACGCCCCCATCGTGGCGGTGGCCGCGCTGGTCATCGCCTGCCCCTGCGCCCTGGGACTGGCGACCCCGCTGGCGGTGATGGTGGCGCGGGCAAGGCGGCCACCGAGGGGACCCTGATCCGCTCCGCCGTGGCGGGGGGCCTCTACCCATTCTTCGGGATCCTGTTGTCGCCCATGATCGCCGCCGCGCCAATGGCGCTCTCCTCCCTCTCGGTAGTGAGCGACGCCGGCAGGCTGCGCACCTGGCGAGCCCCGCGGGCCGCCACGATCCTGCCCGTCTCTATGCCAACCGCCTAGGCCGCCAGTGGGTCGTAGCAGGCAACAGGACAAAGGCGCCCGCGAGATGGCTCCGTTCCTGGCAACGGACGGGGGCGGGATCCCCTCATCGGCGGGATGTTCCTCAACCACCGCCGCCATCGTCACGGTGGCCGCCAAGCGGCGGCGGCGGGCCCATGGGCCAAGCCGCCCATCACGGCCAGGAGCAGCCTGGCTCGGCTTCGGTTCCCCTCAGCCGAGTTTGCCGGGGTCCTGCCCGCCCTGCAGCCCCCTGGGGTGTACTCTGGGCCAGTGGAGCTACTCGCGCTGAACGTCTGGCGGGCACCTGTGGGTGGGCCTCGGTGCAGCGCGCCGCTCGAGGGGTGGCGCGGGCGCGATCTCGGGCCGGTTTCGAACTGCTCCTGTAGGTAGCCGGTAGCGCCGGCCTGCGAGTCGGCGCGACGGCCCACGTCCTCGGTCCATGCCGTGGGGCCGCGCCATCGCTGAGCGCGGGTGACCCCATCCACCATTGAGCATGGAGTTGCCATGTCTGCTCAAGCCTTCGACCGCGGGTACCGGAGCCCGCGCTATTACCCGGTCTACCTGGATCTTCGAGGTCGCCGTTGCGTCGTCGTGGGCGGTGGGGGCGTGGCCTTGGCGAGAGCCCAGGGGCTGGTCGATGCTGGCGCGGACGTCGCCGTCATCAGCCCCGAGTCGTGCTCCGGCCTGGAGGACCTGGCTGCCCGCGGCCAGATCAGATTGCTGCGGCGTCCGTACCGACGGGGCGACCTCTCCGGGGTCAGGCTGGCAATTGATGCCGGCGATGATGCGCCTGCGGCCCAGGACATGGGACGGGAGGCGGAGGAGTCGGGCACCCTCCTCAACTTCCACGACCGGCCAGCCGGATCAACCTTCATCACCCCCGCTGTGGTGGACCGACACCCGCTGTTGATCGCCATCTCCACCTGCGGGGAGAGCCCGTATGCGGCTGCGGAGCTGCGCCGACGCCTGGCGGCGAGTTTCGGCGAGGAGTGGGGCCAGATGGTGTCGTTGATGGGCCGCGTCCGCCGTCGCCTGCGAGAGTCGGGGTCCTCCCCCACCCTCCAGCGAAAGGTGTTCCGGCGCCTCATGACCGCAGAGGTCAGGAGGCTGTTGCGCCAGGGGCAGGCGGAGGCCGTGGGCACGCTGGCCGCCAGGCTCGCCGCAGGAGATGCTTCCGGACCCCGGCCGGGGGCCCTGGTCGGAGCCGGACCGGGCGATCCCGCACTACCGACCATGGCGGCGCGCGAGGTGCTGGGGAAGGCGGGCGTTCCCTTCCACGACGCGCGCGTGCCTCCTGACGTGCTGGCACTCCGCCCGCCGGAGGCGACGCTGGTGGATGTCGGCCAGCGCCCGGGCCGGCCGGGGCCCCTTCAGGCCGCGATCACCGCCCCGCTCCTGGAGAGAGCCCGGGCCGGTCTCCGCGTGGTGCGCCCCAGGGGCGGCGATCTCCTCGTCTTCAGCCGGGGCGGTGAGGAACTGCGGAAGCTGACCCGCACCGGCGGGTCAGCGACCGTCGTCCCGGACGTCAGCTCAGTCCTGGCGGTACCGGCGGCGGCGGACGTCCCGCTCACGATGGGGGGCGTGGCTTCCTCCGTGGGCGTGGTGGCCGGTCAGGAGGGCAGCACCCAAGGCTGCCCCTCTGGACTGGAGGCGGTGGCGGCGGCAGTGGACACGCTGGTGGTCCTGCTGCCACTTCGCCACTTGCAGGAGATCCTGGCGCGACTGGCTGCGGTGCGCGGCGCCGCCTGGCCGGCGGTGCTGCTCGGGCGAGCCCGTGGGCAAGACGAGACGGTGGTCAGGGGAGGTGTCGGCGAACTGGCCCAGGCTGCGAGGCGAGCCGGAATCACTGCACCGGCCACCTTGGTCGCAGGCAGGGTCGTGGGTGCTGCCGCAGCGGAGCGGCGTTGCCCAGAGCCGCCGCCGACATGCCCCCGGGCGCTGGGCCAGGGAGATGCCCAGCATGATTGAAGTGCCCGGAGGGATCCTCACAGGGGACCCCAAGGAAGTGGCGGCCTTCGGGGACGAGGTGGGTCGCTTCCGGTCCGGGGAGTGGGCCCCGGACGCCTTCGTTGCCTATCGAACAGTGCACGGGGTCTACGGACAGCGGCAGCCGGACGCCCACATGGTGCGGGTCAAGATCCCGCTTGGGATCCTGACGACCGAGATGCTGGAGGTCCTGGGCCGGATCGCCCGCGACCACGCCGGGCACCGGCGTGGCCACATCACCACCCGCGAAAGCATCCAGTTCCACTTCACCGCCCTGGAGGACGCGGCGGCGATCATGGGACAGCTGGCTGCCGTCGGCCTGACCACGCGCGAGGCGGGCGGCAACGTTGTCCGCAACGTGACCGGCTCACCGCTGGCCGGGGTCTGCCCGCGGGAACCGTTCGACGTGACCCCCTACGCGGCCGCGTACGCCCGCCACTTTCTGCGCCATCCCCTGACCCAGCGGCTGCCGCGCAAGTTCAAGTCCTCCTTCTCCTGCTGCGAGGAGGACGACACCATCGCCGACATCCAGGATCTGGGCTTCATCCCCCGCGTCCAGACGGTCGAAGGCGAGGTGAGGCGAGGCTTCATGGTCAAGGTGGCCGGCGGCACCTCGATCTTCGTCCGGCCCGCGGGGGTACTGTCCGAGTTCGTCAGTGCGGGGGACTATCTGCGCCTCAGTGAGGCAGTCCTGCGCGTCTTCAACGGTTGTGAGGAGCTGCGCCACAACCGACAGCGGGCCCGGCTGAAGTACCACGTCCAGCGGGTGGGCCTCGAAGCCTTTCGAGCCGAGGTGGATCAGGAGTTGCACGGTCCGTGGGCCCAGCAGCCAGTCGACATGGAGCCGTTGCTGACATTGCCAGCCGGCCCTGAGTCGCCGCCCTGCGGAGTGGGGACGGCACCGGCGCCCGGTCCGGGTGCCGGTGCCCCGCCCGACCCAGACCTGGCGACCTGGCTGCACCGCAATGCGGTCACCCAGCGGCAGCCTGGGTTTCGGGCGGTCGTGGTCAGGTTGCCCTGCGGCAACGTTGAGGCGGACCAGTTCATCGGCCTGGCGGCGATCGCGCGCAGGTTCGGCCGCGGCGAGGTCCGGTTGACGCCACAACAGAACCTCGTGCTGCGCTGGGTGGACGAGGAACAGCTGGCCAAGTTGCGCGCCGCCCTGCTGGGATTGGGCCTGGGCGCGACCGCGAACACCCTCACCGACGTGACCACCTGCCCCGGCACTGACAGCTGCAAGCTCGCCATCACCGCCTCCATGGAGCTGGCCCGGGAACTGTCACATGGCCTGGCCGACCTTGAGAACATCGATGAGCTGCTCGACGCGGTCCACATCAAGGTCAGCGGATGCCCGAACGGCTGCGGTCAGCACCACGTGGCGGGCATCGGCCTGGAGGGAGCGACCATGCGGCGGGGCACCGCCTGGGTTCCCTGCTACCACCTCTATCTCGGCGGCAGCTACTCCGGCGGCCCAGCCACGGGAGGTGGCCCTGGCACCCGGTTCGGACGGCGAATCGGGCTCCGGCTCCCGGCCAAGAGCGCGCTTCCGGCAGTACGACGGACCTTGCTCCACTACCGGGACGCCCGCCAGCCGGGGGAGGCCTTCGGCGCATTCGTGACACGCCTTGGCCCAGATACCTTCCAGAGGCTGCTCTCCGATCTCATCGAGCCGCCGGCACTCGGTCCGGGGACGGTCGACTTCTACCGAGATTCGGGCCGGACGGCGCTCTTCCGCCTGGAACGCGGCGAGGGTGAATGCTCAGCGTGAGAGACCGCCCGGTACCACCCGACGGCCGCCAGATGGCCCGCAGGTCCGTAGCGGTGGGTGACGGGAGGTGGCAAGCGAGACGGGCGTGGGGAAGGTTCCGGGCTGGCCTACCGGGTAGCCGAGGGCCTGGCGCGCCCCAGCCCCCACGGAGGCGGCCCTGGACCGCTGGAGCCACTCGCCACTGTGAAAGCCTCGGCCAGGCCTTGGAAGACCTTGCCAAGGGGTGTCCGAATCGGGGCGACTCGAGCGCGCGGAAAACTCGCACCTGACGCTGACGCGAGACCCGGTGGAGGGTCCTGCCCAGCAGGGGGAAGGCAGCGGCACTGGTCGGTGCAGCCCCTGGCCGCGACGACCTCAGCCCCGCCCCCGCTGGCCGCCCGTCCTCCTGCCCCCCCCTCCGGCGGCGCAGCGCTGGCGCCGGCCTGGACACGACGTCCTGGCGGTCACCCCGCCCCGGCGCCGCACTGTGGGGCCCAGAGCAGAGGCTCACCTGCGCGCAGCGGCGCGTTGAACTGCAGGAGCGCCGTCCGCTCACCGCCCAGCAGGCGTATCTCGTTCAGGCTGCAATTGCGGATGACGGGGAAGCGCCTGCGGTACTCGGACAGGGGAATCCCGAGGAGGTGGCACAGCGTGAGGCGGATGAGCGAGTTGTGGGCCACGACCAGGACTCTCCCGTGCGGGACCTTCTCGGCAATCTCAGTCAAGCACGCCAGGGCCCGTGCGGTCACGGCCCGCGGATCCTCAGCGCCGGGCAGCGGATGTCCCGCGGGGTCCTGGATGAAGGCGTCGGCCTCGCGCGGGAAGCGCTGGCGCAGCTCGTGGGCCGTGAGGCCCTCCCCGGCCCCGAAATCGACCTCGTTCAGCCTGGGGTCAACCCGCAGGATCAGGCCGGAGGCCTCGGCGCAGGGTGTCGCGGTCTGGCGAGAACGCCGCAGCTCCGAGCACCACAGGCCGTCCAGGCCTGCTGTGCCGGCCCAGCGGGCGAGGGCCCAGGCCTGCTCGCGACCGCGCTCGGTGAGGGCAACGTCACTGCGGCCGGCATAGCGGTTCTCCGCGTGCCAGACCGTTTCCCCGTGGCGGACCAGGACCACGTCGGTCACCACGGGGCCCGCCGATGCGCGTGGGCGGCGCCCGGTGCTCCCGCCCCCCCGGGGGGCCCAGGCTCCTCAACCGGGCCTGCGTCGTGACCGGCCTGGGGGCTCACTGGAAGTACTGAGGGCGGCTGACCCAGGTGTCGGAAACCAGGAGCACCCCGGAGCGGCCCGCGAGCAGCGGGCGGAGACCGTCGAGCAGGGCCGCGGTCCGCTCGGGAGGAAGCACCACGGTGAGCAGGGCCAGGGCGTTGCGGTCGTTGAACAGCAGCCGCCCCTGGTGATAGCCGCTGTGGCCCAGGCCGGACACGTTGGAGACGGCGGTGAACCCGGTGGCGCCGACCTCGGCGAACAGCTCGGCGAGCAACGCCACATCGTCGCCAGCGACCACGACCTCCACCCTGGTCATCCGAGTCAGTCCCCAGCTCTCATCCACGGGTGCTCGCCTCCTTGGGGTCGGTTGCAGCGGGAGTCCACCAAGTCCAGGTGCCACCGGGACGACGGATCTTCCATCGGTCGTCGGCGTGATCCCGGCCAGCCAGGTGCACCCACTGCCCATCGAAGAGTTCGCGCAGCACCGGGTTGCGGGCGATGACGGCCTCCAGCAGCGCCTGGGGGGCCTGGACGACGGTGAGCAACCGCATGGGCTCGTGGTACGCCTGGTCGGCGTCGAAGAGGGATTGCAGGGGCAGGCCCACCTGCAGGTCGCCCCCGGTGCCCTGGACCACGCCGATCCCGGCGACGATGTTGTGAACGGTCTTGTCTCCGGCAGAGAACACCTCGGGGTCGACGGTGGCGAAGTAGTACTGGGCGTTGATCCAGTGGGCGACCACCATCGGCGCGGTGAGGATCGTCTCCAGGGCGATGCCGTCAGGGTCCACGCCCGGGTCATAGGAGTGCAGGAAGCTTCGGCAGGCCAGGTCCACACCGGCGGTGACGTCCCGGGGGGCGACGATGAAGGCAGCGTTGCGGGCCAGGCCCCATTCCGGTCGGACCTGGGCCCAATCCGCGGACCGCGCCGCGACCGCGGCCGCGGGGTCTGGGCCTCGAGCGCCGGGCAGGCGCGAGACCCGTTCCGCGGCCAACGCCACGCCGGCCCGCTCGAGGTCCCGCCGCAGGGCGGCGATGCGGTCGTGGTGGGCGGGAGCGAGCAGGTGGGCGTCGAAGACGGTCACCCGGTCGGTGGCGGTGTCGTGCTCGGCGGCCACGACCACCGTGCCGTCAGGGATGAGGATGCCCCGCTCGCTGAGCAGGCGGCGGACCGCGACCCGGTTCAGGATCGCCGCCGCCGCGCGGGCGCTGGCCCCGCCCCGGTTCCCCCCGCAGGCTCCGCAGTCCAGCGACGAGGCGTGAGGGTTGTTCTCAGTGGTGCTGCCATGCCCGCAGAGCAGCAGCACCGGCGCGAAGTTCCCGGTCAAGCCCATGGTCGTCAGGGCCGTCTCGGCGAAGAGCGCCTGCTCCTCGTCGCTCATCCCGACACCCGCGGAGCCGGCATCGACGACCGTGGCGGTCGGTGGAGCGAGCCTCCGGCCTGCCCACCGCCGCAGCCGCAGGTACCGGGCAGGAACCAGCGTCTTGGTCACCGCCAGCGGACCGGCGAAGAACCCGGCGGCCTCGGCGAGGATGAACGGGGACAGCGCGCCCTTCCGGGCCCCGTCCAGGGCACCCTGGGCTGCGGCCAGCGCCTGCCGACCCGTCAGCTGGCGGCCCGCGGTCGGGGCCGCACCGGGGCTGGGTCGCTCCGCCACCTCCGCGTTCGGGCGCACCAGCACCGGGCAGAGATCAAGGGCGTCGGCGGACCCCCAGGGTCGGTAGCGGATCGGCAGGGCAAAGAACCCGGCGAACCCGAAGGTCTCGTAGGGGCCGACGGCCTCGAGGTGGCGGCGCAGCCCCTCGGAGCGCACGTCGATACAGAAGACCGCCTGGACCGAAGGGCGTGCCGACGGGGCCGGCGACGGGCGCTCGAGGGCGGCCAGCAACCGGTCCCGATAGTGGCCCTCGTACCCACCCAGCCACACCCTGGCGACCTCGGTCGCGGGCAGGCCGGGGAGGTGCCCCCGCAGGTCGTCGGGAAGGCTCGCGATATCGAACGGCTCCGATCGGGGCGGGACGCCCCGCTCCTGTCGGCGGCCCCTACCCCACCGGCCCCGGCGTGGCGCCCGAGGGGCGCGGCCCACCCTGGATGGGCGGGCCACGGCGACGCCCAGCAGCTCAGCCTCGTAGCCCAGCCGCACGGCGAGATAGTCGAGCAGGTGAAGAGGTGGCCCGGGATGGTCAGGGGCGGCCCACCGCGACCGCCACTTGGCGTGCCCCGCCCAGCCCGGCATCCGCGCCAGCTGGCGCGCCAGCTCCGGGACTCGCTCCTCCTCGCCCACGCCGAGACGCTCCAGGCAGGTGATGATCGCGCCCTCCGGCTGGGAGCCCAGGCGGGCCAGGCGGTCCCGTCCAGCCCTCCCGGCCATCCGGCGGGCGGCCGGGTCCCGGGCGACGATGGCGCGCCAGGCAGCGTAGAACCCACCGCCTGGTTGTGCCGGCAGCACGCCGCCGAGGTACGCGGCGCACCACTTGGCGACCTCCCGATCCGTGGCGGCGGCGATCGCGGTGCCGAAGCTGGAGTCGTGACGCTCGGTCACGGTCAGGGTCCGGGCCGCGCCGCCGTCACCCGCCCATTGCCCCCGCCCGCACCCGTACCCCCGGGCGGCGGAACGGTCGTCGATCGCGGCCCGCAGATCGGCGGCGGTCACGCGCCGGTCCGCGTAGGCCGCGGCGAAGAGCGGAGCGGGTGGGTGCCCACGGACCCCAAGGACCCGGGTCGCGCAAGCGATGGCGTCATCGAAGGGCAGCTGGCGCAGGTCCCACAGCGGGTTCACCGCGATGAAGGTCGAGAGCGGCCAGAGCGGGGCGATCACCCGGGCTGCCTCGTCGATCTGGGTGAGCAGTCGGGCCCGAGCGCCGAGCGCGTCCGCGCCGCTCACGCCGCGCTCTTGGCCTGCGAACCCGCGACCTCCGGGCTCAAGCCCGCTGAGGTCCAGGTCCGGCGGCGTCCTGAGCGCCCGCCCCGCCACGGCACCGGTGCCGGAGGTGCGCCAGCGTCGACCAGCAGCGGCAGCAGCCACCGCTGCACGGCGGAGACCCGCATCAGGCCGGCCACGGAGAGCCCGGCCCCGGCCAGGGCCAGCAGCCACCAGGGGCTGAGGGTCCCGGCCCCGGCGGCGGGCAAGGCCGGGGCGAGCCACCACCCCAGGCCACCGAGCACCAGCCCATAGAGCGCACTGGCCGCGAGCATGGCGGTGGCCCACAGGACCATCAGGCGGGGCGCCGATGGCCGTCGGCCCCACCACGACCAGCCCGCCGCTGCCGCCGTCGCCGCCAGGAAGACCAGCAGCACCACACTCCCGCGGTGGGGATGCCCATCGGGAATGGCCACCATCACCGCCACCGCCGCCGCGGCGCTGGCCACGGTCGCCGCCGCCCGCGCCAGCGTGGACATCACAGCGACCGGGGCGATCGGGGTCCGGCCGGCCTGGCGAACCTGGGAACCCGACCCGAAGAAGAGCGTGGCCTTGTACATGGCGTGGCCGATGAGGTGCACCACCGCGGCCAGGTAGGCGCCAACCGCACACTCGGCGATCATGAAGCCCATCTGGGCCATCGTCGACAACGCCAGGGCGCCCTTGACGTCGACCCGACGGGCCATGAGGGCCGTCGCAGCCGTTGCGGTGACCGCGGCCACCGTGAACGCCGCCACCATGGCCGGTGCCGAGTCGCCGGCCAGCGCACCGAGGCGGATCAGCAGGATCCCCCCGCCGTTGACCACGCCGGCGTGCAGGAGCGCGGACGCCGGGGTCGGAGCGGAGACTGTACCCGGCAACCATCGCCCCAGCGGTCCCTGAGCGGAGCGGGTCAGTGCCGCGACCACGATCAGCAGTGCGACCACCGCCGACAGGCCGCCCAAGCGCCCCGCCGCTGCTCCCAGGCCGCTGGTCGAGACCAGGTCGACGCTGCCGTCTTTGGCCCAGATCACACCCAGCGCGGCCACCAGGGCCGCGTCGCCGAGCGCGAACATCCGCAGAGTGCGCCAGGCGCACGCCCGCACCCCGGGCAGGTCCGGCCGGGACCCGACCACCGCGACGAATCCCAACCCCGCCGTCACCCAGGCCGCGACCAGCACCGGCGCCATCGCCGCGGTGCAGACGATCGCCATCGCCGCCACCACCACGTTCGCCGCCGCGAAGAACCGCGGGGCGGCCCGGTCCGCCTGCAGATAGCGAACCGCGAAGCTCTGCACCACCGCCCCCACCCCGCAGACCAGGACCAGCAAGGTGACGGTCAGGGGGTCGGCCCAAAGGCCCAGCGCCGGCCAGCCGGAGGCGCCGCCCACGGTGGCCGCGAACGGACCGCCCACCGCCACCGACAGCGCTGCGACGATCGCCAGTCCCGCCGACACCCATCCGAGACCGGCCGCGGCCCGGCAGCGCCCTTCCGAAGCGCCCCCGCCCCCGACGGAGACCACCCCCGCCGCCAGCGGTGCGAGGATCGCCCCGACCAGGCACGCCACCCCGAGGTCGCTCGTCACTGGCCGTCCCGGGTGCAGCTGACCCCCGCGTATCCCACATGAGCTCCTTGTCACGATGTGCGCTCTTTAGCTCGCGAATGGTACCACGTAGCTTGAGACCGCGCAGGTCCACCCCGGGCAGCTGCCGGTCGGACCGGTTCACGGAGTCACGAAGCCAGCTACCCTTGAGCGCGTGGATCACGCCGATCACGCATCCGACGACGCGGCCCGGCCGGGCTGGACGTTCCTCACCAACCACGGGCACGTGCTGGTCTGCATCGCCGGCGACCCCGGCATTCGCGGCCGGGATATTGCCGCCCGGGTGGGGATCACCGAGCGCGCGGCTCAGGCGATCATCGCTGATCTCGTGGGGGACGGATACGTGAAGCGAACGCGGATCGGCCGTCGCAACCATTACGAGGTCAACCTCGACCGGCCCCTGCGCCACCCCGTCGAGCAGCCCCATACGGCCGGCGAGCTCCTGCGCGTCGTCGCCAGCCTCGCCCCCCCACCGCGTCGCAAGGCCAACCCGCGCTGACCCACCCCGCTGGGTGGGCCACCTCCACGTCAGTCCGAGAGCCGCCGCCGGCAACCGCCCGTGGCCCGGAGCCCGCCATCGCCGGTGCGCCCCGGCGCCACCTGCCAACCGGAGGCGGGTGGCGGTCACCGCCGCACCTCCGCCCGTCTGCCGCCACCGCTGCCTGGCCATCCCCGCGGCCCGCCAGCCCGTGGAAGCCGGGGATGCCACGAGACCGGCCCGGTCCGAGCCGGCCCTGCGGCAACCCGGTCCGCAGCCAGGCCCGGCGCCCATCTCTGTCGTGCCGGGAGCCGATGACGGAGCGCCACACCGCCCTGCACGGCCCCGTCCAGGTGCCCCAGGCCGTGCCCGGACGCGGCCGGGGTCGGGCCCGACCCCGGCCGGCACCCTAGAGCGATGCCACCAAGGGGAGCGGCGGCCCGAGCGCCACGGGCCGGCCGCCGCCTCGGACAGTGGTCGGGCACGGGCCGCGGCCACCGCAATATATGAAATGTTCTTCGTTTAACTGTAGGCTGGAGGTGTGTTGCCAGACCGGCGGGCGGCTGCTCCCTCCGAGCACCCCGGTTCGGAGGCCCGGCCATCCGCGACAACAGGCCGGTGCTCCGGCGGATGGGGTTCCTCTGACCACCCCTATGCGGGACGGACCGCGGTTCTGGCCACCAAACACGCCAAGCTGCCCCTCATCGCCCCATTCCTCGAGGGTGCGGTCGGGCTGCGAATCGAGGCCGTGACCGTGGACACCGACGCCCTCGGCACCTTCACCGGCGACATCCCGCGCCTGGGATCGCCCCTCGACACCGCCATTGCCAAGGCTCGCCTGGGGATGAGGGCCGCCGACCAGGCCCTGGGCATCGCCTCCGAGGGCAGCATCGGTCCCGACCCGGCCATGCCGTTTGCCACCGCGGACCGGGAACTCATCGTCCTGGTCGACGACGCCGCCGGCATCGTCGTGTGGGAGACCCACAGCAGCTGGGACATCGTCAATGCGACGACGACTGCTCGCCCGGGCGAGGCCCCCCGGCGCTTCCTGGCCCAGGCCGGCTTCCCGGCCCAGCAGGTCATCGTCCGGCCGAACCAGGGAGCGGTCCATCCGATCCACAAGGGCATCACCACCCTGGCCCGCCTGACCGCCGCCGTCGCCGAGTGCGCCGCCGTCTCCACCGACGGCCGCGCCCGTGTCGAGCCCGACTTGCGCGCTCACGCCTGCCCATCGCGCCAGACGATCATCGCGGCCACCGCTGCACGTCTCGGGCGCCGGCTGGCCGCCCGGTGCCCTGCCTGCGCCGCCCCTGGCTGGGGGCGCGTGGATGTCCTCATCGGCGTCCCCTGCGCCTGGTGTGGCACCGAGGTCGCCCGGCCGCGAGCAGAGGTCGATGGCTGCCCGGCCTGCGCACACCGAGCGACCCGGCCCGTCGTCCCTTCCGGGGCCCACGCCGACCCGGGACAGTGCCCGGCATGCAACCCATGAGGACCCATGGCACGCTGCGTGGTCCCCAGCCGGTGCGCCAGGCGCCGCGGCGCGCTCCCGGCGGGGCGGACCTGAGGGTCGACGCCACCGCCCCCGACGTGCTCGACGCGACGCCGCCCACCAGTGAGCGCATGAGCTCCCCGGCTACCCGCGCCCGCCTGTGCGGGGCCGCGGATCGCCCTGCAGCACCGACATCACCAGTTCGTCGTGCCACTGGCCGTCCCAGAGCAGCGTCCCCCGGCGGCGACCCTCCACGGTGAAGCCACACTTCGCGTAGACCCGGCGTGCCCGCTCGTTGAAGTCGTAAACGTCCAGGCCGAGCCGGTGCAGCCCAATCGTGTCGAGCGCGTAGGCCACGACCAGTTGGGTGGCTTCGGTGCCGTACCCCCGTCCACACACGTGCGTGGCCAGCCAGATCCGGTAGTTGGCGGACGCGTTGGCGAAGTCCAGGTGGTTGAGGACCGCCTCTCCCAGGAAGGTGCCGTCCGCGCGAAGCACGATGGCCCAGTCGGCCCGACCGTGCTGGGCCTGCCGACTGCCCAGCCACGCCGCGACACCGGCCCGATCAAACGTGGCGTGCGTCCCGGTCAGGCGCTTCAGCGTCGGATCGTTCAGCCCCTGGAGGTACTCCTCCAACACCGATGGTGTCAGCGGTTCCAGGCGGACCCGATCCCCGGTCAGCGTCGGCGTGTCGCGAAACGCCTCGGGCGCAATCACCAGGCCCATTCAAGCAGACCGTCGCGGCGGCAGGCCTCGAGGCTCGTGACCCGCCCGCACGGCGCCCGGCCCGGGCCGTCGGATGCCCCGTCCGGTCGGCGGTGCAGGCCGGCCGGGGCTCCTATCGGCCCTCGGCCCCCGTCGCCAGGTGGCTGTGGCTCTGGAGGTATCCCCGGATGGCGATCAGGGCCGCGATGCCATCGCCGACGGCCGCGCCCAGCTGCTTGGTCGACCCGCGCCGACCGTCGCCAGCCGCGTACACCCCCTCCAGGTTGGTGCGGAACATCCCGTCGGTGGCGATGAACCCCGCCTCGTCCAGATCCACGGTGCCGTCCAGGAACTGGGTGTTGGGGTCGAGGCCGATGTAGACGAACACCGCCCGCGGGTGCCAGTGATGCATCTCACCGGTGGCCCGGGTGCGGCCCACCACCTCCTCAACCCTGCCCTGGCCGCGCAGTTCCACGATCTCCGTCCCGAGGTGGAACTCGAAGCGCGGGTCGTCGCGCACCTTGTCCTGGAGGAGGCTGGAGGCGGTCAGCCGATCGTCCCGCTGCACCACCCGGACCTTCTTGGCGAACTGGCTGAGGAACAAGCCCTCCTCGAGCCCGGAGTTGCCGCCTCCCACCACCAGCAGTTCATCCGCGCCGCGGTAGAAGGGCCCGTCGCAGGTGGCACAGAAATGCACCCCCGCCCCGATCAGGTCCTCCTCCCCCGGGACGCCCAGCCGGCGGTAGGACGAGCCCGGGGCCAGGAGCACGGCGTGTGCCCCCACCTGCTGCCCGGTGCCGAAGGTGAGGGCGACATCATCCATCTCCCGGGCCAGGGCGGTGACCTCGACCGCCCCCAGGCTCTCGACCTGGTAGCGGTCGGCCTGGGCCACGAATCGCCGCGCCAGCTCGGCGCCACCGATACCCTCGGGAAACCCCGGGTAGTTGTCGATGCGCTCGGTCACGCCCGCCTGGCCGCCGAGTGCGCTGCGGTCCACGACCAGCACCGCGATCCCCTCCCGGGCGGCGTAGATCGCCGCCGCCAGGCCAGCGGGCCCTCCCCCGACGATGACCAGATCGTAGAAGGCACGCTCAGCCTGGAGCCGCAGCCCGAGCTTCTGCGCCAGAGCCTCGTTGGTCGGCTCCAAGAGCACGCTCTGGTCCGGGAAGACGATCGTGGGGATGGTGTGGCCGCCGTTCTGGAGCGCCTCAATGGTCCGCAGCGCCTCGCCGTCGTCGTCGACGTTGACCCAGCGGTACTCGACGCGATGCTCGGCGAGGAACTGCTTCGCCCGGCGGCAATCGGGGCACCAGGGCGCGCCATACATCGTCAACCGCTCCGCTCCGCTTCCGGTCACAGGGGGTCCTCCTCACCGGCCCGTCCAGCAGTCCCGTCTCCCCCGCGGGCACCGGGGCAGTATGCGCACCGCGAGCGCGCTCGCGGTGCGAGCGCCCGCGGGTCGCGAGCCGATCCCCCCTCCCTCACCGGGGACCGGGGCCCTACCGGAGCGGCTCCTCCACCTCGGGTTGGAAGACGAACAGGGGTCGGGGGCGTCTGCCGGCGAGCGCGAAGGCCAGCGCGGCCGCGATCACCACCAGGACCACGGCATCGACTCCGGCCCCGACCATGTGGGGCGCGATGATCAGGAACCCCACCAGGAACCCCAGCAGCAGCACCGAGGCCACGGTCGAGCTGATCAGGAGCGCCCGGTGGGCATGGGGCGACAGCGCCTCGCCCGGCTGGGGGCGATGGCGGCGGCTGAGGAAGACGGAGGCCGTCACGCTGTCCAGGAAGAACTCGGCGGTCAGGAAGAAACCCGCCGACGCCAGCACCAGCCCGAAGAACGCGGCCAGCGAGGAGTACAGGGTCTCCCCCGCCGTCACCAGCAGCGCCGCCCCGAGGGCGATGAGGATGGCCGGGGCGGGGACGTGTCGGCGACTGAGGCGGCTGAAGACCCCGGGGAGCAGGCCGTCGCGGGACATCGCGAAGAGGGCCCGGGTGAGGATGAACGACGTGAGCCAGAGCCCGCCCGCCGTGCTGGCCAGGACCGGGACCAGCACCAGCCACGGAGCCTGGGGCAGGAGGCGGGCGCCCCAGACGCTCATCGGGTCGGTGCTGTGGGCCAGGAGGTGCAGCGGCGTCTCGCCGAGCAGGAGTGGGAAGACCACGACGTAGACGGCCAGCGCCACCACGGCCCCGATGATCCCGGCCGTGCCCGGGTCGGCCCGGGGTCGTCGCGACTCCTCGGCGGCGTAGCTGTCGATCTCCCACCCATCGAGGATGGTGGAGGCGATGATGGCGCTGACGAAGAGCCCGCCCACGGGCAGCGGTCCGGGGTGAATGGCCACGTGCAGGGCCGGCCAGCGCGCGATCGCGACCCCGACGATGACCAGGATGGCCACCACCTCCAGAGCCAGGAACGCCTGGGTGATCCGGGCCGTGGGCCGGCCTCCGGCCAGCAGGGGGATGAGGGCGAAGCCCACCCAGAAGGCGCTGAGGGCCAGCATCCCCAACGGCGGTGCCTGCCAGTGGGGCAGCAGCAGCGCTTTGGTATAGGTCGCCGCCGGGATGATGATCGGGGGGATGGAGGCGAAGTAGGCCACCAGCAGGATCCCGGCCTGGAAGCGCGAGACCCGGCGGCCGAGGATGCGCCCCGTCCAGTGGTAGGACGCGCCCGCATGGGGGAAGTGCCGGTTCAGGAGGCGGAAGACGAAGGCGCTGGTGATGAACGGGATCGAGATCAGCAGGATCGCCAGCACCGTGTAGTAGCCGCTGGCCGCGGCCAGGACCCCGCCGGTGGCGGCGATGCTGAAGAGGGGCCCCACGCTCGAGATCGACAGGCTGCTGAGATCCAGGAGATGGAAGGTGCGCGCCATCTCGGCCCCCCTTCCACCACCCCGCTCTGGAAACGGGATCCGCTTGTCGGCTCGCATGACGACCTCCCGACGGCCCCGATCACGGCGCCCAGAGCGACCCGGGCACCAGCCGCCACACGATGATACATGCAACCATGTGGCATGTAGACGGTGATGGCAATAGTTGGGCCGCCCGAACGGCTGCACCGGGGCCATCCCTGGCAAGCTAGGGGGCAGTCGGCCGTCGAGCAGGAGGTCCTGATGCCAACGACCCTGCGCTCCGCGCCCGTGGCCCGTGTGCTGGTGGAGGACATCACTCCCCAGATCGACGGCGGACGGCTGCCCGCGAAAGCGCTGGTCGACGAATGGGTGGAGGTCGGGGCCGACATCTTCGCGGACGGGCACGACCGGCTGCGGGCGGTGGTCCGGTTCCGGTCCGGGACCGGACCGTGGGCGGAGCGGGCGCTGGCCCCTGGCGACAATGATCGGTGGCACGGGCAGATCCGGGCCCGGGCCCTGGGTCCCGCCACGTTCCAGGTCATCGGCTGGATCGACGGCATCGGCACCTGGCTGCGGCAGACAGAGGTCAAGCGGAGCGCAGGCCATCCCATCGAGCTCGAGTTGGAGGCGGGGGCCCAGCTCCTGGAGGAGCGGGCCTCCGAACTCGGGCCCGCTGACCGCCGGAAGCTGGAACGGGTGCTGACAGTCCTGCGCGACCCGCACCGGCCCCCGGCCGACCGCCTGCGGATGGCCCAGACGGCCCCGGCGGTCGCCGCCCTGGCCCGCCGGATCGATCGCCGCAGCGCCACCGTCTCGGCGCCACTGCCCCTGTGGGTCGAGCGCCAGCGCGCCGGCATCGGGGCCTGGTACGAGTTCTTCCCCCGATCCGAGGGAGCCGCCGGCAGCCGCGGCGGCACCTTCCGCAGCGCCGCCCGGCGGCTCCCCGCGATCGCCGCCATGGGCTTCGACGTCGTCTATCTGCCCCCCATCCACCCCATCGGGGTCACCGGGCGCAAGGGGCCCAACAACACCCAGCCGGCCGGCCCGGGCGACCCCGGCAGCCCCTGGGCGATCGGGAGCCCCGCCGGCGGCCACACCGCGGTCCACCCCGAGCTCGGGACCCTGGAGGACTTCGACGCCTTCCGCGCCGCCGCTGAGGCCGCCGGCCTGGAGGTGGCCCTGGACTACGCCCTGCAGTGCTCCCCTGACCACCCCTGGGTGACCGAGCACCCGGGCTGGTTCCGGCACCGCCCCGACGGTTCGGTGGCTCACGCCGAGAACCCGCCCAAGCGCTACGAGGACATCGTGCCACTCGACTTCGCCTGCCACGATTGGCGGGCCCTCTGGGCCGCCTGCCGGGACGTCCTGTGCTTCTGGGTCGAACGCGGGGTGCGCATCTTCCGCGTCGACAACCCTCACACCAAGCCGGTGGCCTTCTGGGCCTGGCTCATCGCCGAACTGCGCCGGCACCACCCGGACGTGGTCCTCCTCGCCGAGGCCTTCACGCGCCCCAAGATGATGTGGCGCCTGGGCCGGGTGGGCTTCAGCCAGTCCTACACGTACTTCACCTGGCGCTCCGGCAAGGACGATCTGACCGCCTACCTCCAGGAGCTCACCACCGCCAGCGTGGACTTCCTCCGCCCCAACCTCTTCGTCAACACCCCGGACATCCTCAGCGCCGAGCTGCAGGAGGGAGGGCGAGCGGCGTTCGCCCTGCGGCTGGTGCTGGCGGCCACCCTCTCCCCGCTCTACGGCATCTACAGCGGCTTCGAGCTCGCCGAACGGGAGCCCCTGAGGCCGGGATCGGAGGAGTACCGCGACTCCGAGAAGTACCAGTACCGGCCTCGGGACTGGGGCCGCCCCGACTCCCTGGCGCCTCTCATCACCCAGGTCAACGCCATCCGCCGCCGCCACCCGGCCCTCCGCCGCCTGCGCGGGCTGCGCTTCCACCCGCTGGACAGCCCCTGGATGATGGCGTACTCCCGGCGCTCGGACGACGGCGACGACCTGCTGCTGATGGTGGTCAACCTCGACCCCTGGCACTGGCATGAGGGGACCGTCCGGCTGGACCTGCCGGCCCTGGGGCTCGCCCCGGATGCCACCTTCACGCTGACCGACGAGCTGGACGGGGCCACCTACCGCTGGAACGGCTCCGCCAACTACGTCCGCCTCGACCCCGCCACCGCCCCCGCCCACATCCTCCACCTGCAGCCATGACGCTCCGCGACGACCCCACCTGGTACCGCGACGCCATCTTCTACGAGGTGTACGTGCGCGGCTTCGCCGACTCCGACAACGACGGCTCCGGCGACCTGGCCGGGGTCATCGACCATCTCGACTACCTCCACTGGCTGGGCGTCGACTGCATCTGGCTGCTGCCGGTGCTGCGGTCGCCGCAGCGCGACGGCGGCTACGACATCAGCGACTTCTACTCCATCCAGCCCGAGTACGGCAGCCTCGATGACATGCGGCGCCTCCTCCACGAGGCCCACGCCCGGGGAATGCGGGTCATCTGCGACCTGGTGGTCAACCACACCTCGGACCAGCATCCCTGGTTCCAGGAGGCCCGCAGCGGCCCCCAGTCCCCCAAGCGGGACTGGTACGTCTGGAGCGACGACCCCTCCCGCTACGGGGACGCGCGGGTCATCTTCGTGGACACCGAACATTCCAACTGGAGCTGGGACCCGGTGGCGGGCGCCTACTACTGGCACCGTTTCTTCTCCCACCAGCCAGACCTCAACTACGAGAACCCGGCGGTGCAGGAGGCGATGCTCGACGTGGTCCGCTTCTGGCTGGACCTCGGCCTCGACGGCTTCCGTCTCGATGCCGTTCCCTACCTCTTCGAGGCCGAGGGGACCAACTGCGAGAACCTGCCCGCCACCCACGCCTACCTGAAGAGGATCCGGGCCGAGGTGGACGCGCACTACCCCGGCCGGGTCCTCCTGGCCGAGGCCAACCAGTGGCCCAGCGACGTCGCCGCCTACTTCGGCTCCGGCGACGAGTGCCACATGTGCTTCCACTTCCCGCTGATGCCGCGGATGTTCATGGCCCTGCGCCGGGAGGAGCGCTACCCCATCACCGAGATCCTGGCCCAGACACCCGAGATCCCGGAGGGGGCGCAGTGGGCCCTGTTCCTGCGCAACCACGACGAGCTCACCCTGGAGATGGTCAGCGACGCCGAGCGCGACTACATGTACGGCGAGTACGCCCGCGACCCCCGCATGAAGCTGAACCTCGGCATCCGGCGGCGGCTGGCCCCGCTGCTGGACAACGGCCGCCGGCAGATGGAGCTCTTCTACGGGCTGCTCCTCTCCCTGCCGGGCACGCCCATCCTGTACTACGGGGACGAGATCGGGATGGGCGACAACATCTACCTCGGCGACCGGGACGGCGTGCGCACCCCCATGCAGTGGAGCGGCGACCGCAACGCCGGCTTCTCGCGTAGTGACTTCGCCCGGCTCTACCTGCCGCCCCTGATGGACCCCGTCTACGGCTTCCAGGCCTGCAACGTGGAGCAGCAGCAGCGCAGCAACAGCTCGCCCCTGCAGTGGCTGCGGCGCTTCATCCAGATCCGCAAGGGCCGCCCCGTCTTCGGCCGGGGCGCCTTCGAGGTCCTGGGCGCGAGCAACCCCTCGGTCTTCGCCTTCCTGCGAACTCTGGAGGACGAAGTGATCCTCTGCGTCAACAACCTCTCCCGCTTCCCCCAGCCCGTGGAGCTCGACCTCCGCCGCTTCGACGGCCGCAGCCCGGTGGAGCTGGTGGGGCGGGTGCCCTTCCCCCGTATCGGCGACCTCCCCTACCTCTTGACCCTCGGGCCCCACGGGTTCTACTGGTTCCAACTGGAGCCGCCGGCGTGACCCTGCCCACCGACCTGCGGCGCCTGCCCGGCCTGGAGCGGGCCCTCCACGACTACCTGCCCCGGCAGCGCTGGTTCGCGGGGGCCGCCCCCGTGGCCACCGCCGAGCTGGTGGCCACGGTCTGGCTCCGCCGCCGCTCCCCCGCCGCCGCCGTCACCGTGGTCGACGTCACCTGCACCGACGGCACCGCGGCCCGGTACGCGCTGCTCCTCGGCCTGCGGCCGGCGTCAGAGCCCCTCCCCCCAGCCCCGGCCGCGGCACTCCTGGAGCTCGCCGACGCCCCGGCAGCCCCCGAGTGGCTGGTGTACGACGGGCTGGCCGATCCCACCATCCTCCTGGACCTGCTGGCCCGCACCCACCCGGGGCAGACCGTGACCGGAGCGGGGGCGGCGGTGCGCTTCGCACCGGCCCCGGGGGGCGGCCCCGGCCCCGCCGCCCCGCCCCAGACCGCGCGGCTGCTCGCGGCCGATCAGAGCAACTCCGCCGCCACCTATGACGATCGGTGGTTCCTCAAGTGGTTCCGGCGGCTCTGGCCCGGCCTCAACCCCGAGCTCGAGCTCCCCCTGCTGCTCCTGGGCAACGGCTTCACCGCCCTCCCCCGCCCCGTGGGGAGCATCACCCTGGAGCTGGCGGACGGCCCCGCCACCCTGGCCCTGATCCAGACCCACCTGGGCACGGGGAGCGACGGCCTCGCCCTGGCCCTGACCTCCCTGCGCGACCTCTTCGGGGACCTCCGGGAGGACGCCGACGGCGAGCTCCCCCTGCCCGTCACCGTGGATCAGGTCCTGCAGGGCCAGGGCAGCTCCTTCGAGCCCCACGCCGCCCATCTCGGCCACCTGACGGCCGCCCTGCACCTGGCCCTGGCCCGGGGAGGCGACGACCCCGCCACCAGGGCCCGGACCGGCGGGGTGCGCGAGCTCACCGCCTGGGCCAGCCAGACGGAGAGCATGCTCGCGGCCCTGCTGGCCCGTGGGGATCCCCAGCTCGCATCCCTTGCCACCCATCGCAGCCGGATGCACGCCGCCATCCGGGCCATCGGGACCCTGGCGACGGCCGGGCAGCTCATCCGCGTCCACGGTGACTACCACCTGGGCCAGGTCCTGCGCACCGACAACGGCTGGCACGTGCTCGACTTCGAGGGTGAGCCGGCCCGCCCCATGGCGGAGCGCCGCCAGCTGGCCTCGCCGCTCCGCGACGTGGCCGGCATGCTGCGCTCCTTCAGCTACGCCGCCGAGGTGGCCCTGCGCCAGCAGACCACACCCGCCGACCCGGCCTGGCGGTCACTGGAACCGTACGGCCGCGAGTGGACCCGGCGCTGCCAGCGGCGATTCCTTGACACCTACCAGGACCGCGTCCGGGGCACCGGGCTCCTCCCCGACGCACCGGCTGCCGTGGCCAAGCTGCTGACCGCCTTTCAACTGGAGAAGGCCCTGTACGAGGTCCGCTATGAGGTTGACCACCGCCCGGAGTGGGTCACGATCCCCCTCAACGGGATCGCCCGCATCTGCAGCCCCAAGGCCGGCTGAACACGTGGCGGCCACGCCGTGACCCCACCCCGTCGGCCGGGATCGGCTGGCCCGCCCCGAGCGGAGCTGGAGGCGCTGTCGGCCGGCACCCACACCGACCCCCACCGGCTCCTGGGCCCGCACCCCCGGGGGGCGCGGTCGGTGGTGCGCGTGTTCCGGCCCGCCGCGCGACAGGTGACCGTCCTGCACCGGGGCCGGGCGGTGCCGGCGGCACCGCGCCTCCCCCCCGGCTTCTTCGAGGCCGTCCTCGATGTCACCCCCGGCGACGCATCGTACGAACTGGAGTTCACCTGGCCCGATGGCGGCCAGCAGCGCACCGCCGACCCCTACGCCCTCCCGCCCACCCTGGGCCCAGTGGACCTCCACCTCATCGGCGAGGGCACCGACCAGCGACTCTGGGACCACCTGGGGGCCCACCCTCGGCACCTCGCCGGTGTCGCCGGCACCGCCTTCGCGGTCTGGGCCCCCAACGCGTCCGGTGTCCGGCTGGTCGGCGACTTCAACGCCTGGGATGGGAGCGGCCACCCGATGCGCAACCTTGGGGGGTCGGGTGTCTGGGAGCTCTTCGTCCCCGGCGTGGGCGCGGGCGAGGCCTACAAGTTCGCCATTCGCACCGGCGCCGGCCGCTGGGTCCTGAAGGGCGATCCCCTGGCCTTCGCGACCGAGGTGCCCCCGGGGACCGCCAGCCGGGTCGCCATCTCGCAGCACACGTGGGGGGACGCGGCGTGGATGGGTCGGCGGGCGGACACCGACCCCCTGCGGTCCCCCCTCAGCATCTACGAGGTCCACCTCGGGTCCTGGCGTCGCGACCCGGACGGAAACCGCTTGCTCTCCTACCGGGAGATCGCACCCGCGCTGGCCGACTACGTCCAGCGGCTGGGCTTCACCCACGTGGAGTTCCTGCCGGTGGCGGAGCATCCCTTCGGCGGCTCCTGGGGCTACCAGATCACAGGCTACTACGCCCCCACCGCGCGCCACGGCGGCCCGGACGACTTCCGGGCCCTGGTCGACCTGCTGCACCAGCGGGGCATCGGGGTGATCGTGGACTGGGTCCCGGCCCACTTCCCACGGGACGAGGCGGGACTGGCCCAGTTCGATGGCACCGCGCTCTACGAGCACCAGGACCCGCGCCAGGGCAGCCACCCAGACTGGGGCACCCTGATCTTCAATTACGGGCGCACCGAGGTGCGCAACTTCCTTCTGGCCAACGCCCTCTTCTGGTTCGAGGCGTACCACATTGACGGTCTGCGGGTGGACGCCGTGGCCTCCATGCTCTACCTCGACTACAGCCGGGCGGCGGGCGAATGGGTGCCCAACCGCTTCGGTGGCCGCGAGCACCTGGAGGCCGTGGACTTCCTGCGGGAGCTCAACGTCCTGGTCCACGGGCAGCACCAGGGGGCCATGGTCATCGCCGAGGAGTCCACCTCCTGGCCGGGCGTCAGCCGTCCCACCTACGTCGGGGGGCTGGGCTTCACCTTCAAGTGGAACATGGGCTGGATGCACGACACCCTGGAGTACTTCCGGCGGGACCCGATCCACCGCCGGTACCACCACCATGACCTCACCTTCGGCCTCCTCTACGCCTGGTCGGAGAACTTCGTCCTACCCCTCTCCCACGACGAGGTCGTCCACGGCAAGGGCTCCCTGTTGGCGAAGATGCCCGGTGACCGCTGGCAGCAGCTGGCCAACCTGCGGGCGCTTCTGGCCTACATGTGGGCCCACCCCGGCAAGCAGCTCCTCTTCATGGGGGGCGAATTCGCCCAGGAACGCGAGTGGACCGCCGACGCCAGCCTCGACTGGCACCTCCTGGAGCGACCGGGGCACCGCGGCGTCCAGGACCTGGTCCGAGACCTCAACGGCCTCTACCGCGACCTGGGGGCCCTGCACAGCCGCGACGTGGACGCGGACGGCTTCCGCTGGATCGTGGCCAACGACGCCGACAGCGACGTGGTGGCCTTCCTGCGCCTGGGAACGGACCGCGACCCCCCCCTGATCTGCTGCTGCAACCTGTCCCCCATCCCCCGCCCGGGGTACCGCATCGGCGTCCCGCTGCCCGGCCGCTACCTGGAACGGCTCAACACCGACAGCGGGTACTACGGGGGCGGCAACGTCGGCAATCAAGGAACGCTCCATGCCCGGCCCGAGCCCCTGCACGGGTTCCCACACTCGCTGGCCCTGACGCTCCCGCCCCTGGCCACGGTGTGGCTGACCTCCGCCACCCCCTGAGCCCGCCCCCCCACGCCCGGCTGGGGCCTGAGGCCCGCCGTCTCCTGGTGGCACGGGTGGCCATGAGCGCGGCCCGGGCCCTGGCCGGGATCGTGGTACCCATCGACCTGGCCCGCCAGGGCTTCGGGCCCGTGGCCCTGGGCGGGCTCTTCGTCGTGGTCGGCGGCGTGTCGGCCCTGCTCTCAGTGGCCGTCGGGCTGCTGGCGGACCGCGTCGGCCGCAAGCCGTTCCTGGTCGGGCTGCCGGTCCTGACGGCCGTGTCCGCCGTGCTCTTCCCCCTCAGCCGCGACCCGATTCCCGTCTTCCTGCTCGCCGCCGTCGGGTCCTTCGGTCGCGGCAGCGGGGCCGGGGCCGGGGTCGTCGGACCGTACTACCCCGCCGAGCAGGCGCTCCTCAGTGAGATCGCGCCGCCCGGGCGACGCACCGCGCTCTTCGGCGTCATGAGTTCAGGGACCGCCCTCGGGGCCCTCCTGGGCAGCCTGGCCGCCGTGGCCCTGCCCGCCCTCGGCTCCCACCGCGCCGGGGACCTGGTCCCGACCGAGGCGGCGTTCCTCGGGATCGGGCTCGCCGCCCTGGTCGCCGGGCTGGTGGTGCTCCCGATCCGGGAGCGGCCGCGCCCGCGCCCGCGCCCCGGCGGCCGGCGCCGGGTCCTCTCCCGGACCGGGCGGCGCCTGGTGGCCCGGCTGTGGCTCACCAACGGCCTCAACGGCGTCGCCGTCGGCCTCTTCGCCCCCTTCGTCACCTACTGGTTCTACCGCCGCTTCGGCGCCGGGCCCGCCACCATCGGCCTGCTCTACGCCGCCATCAACCTGGTGTCGATCCTCTCCAACCTGTCAGCGGCGCGGATCGCCCGGCGGCTGGGGACGGTCCGGGCCATCTTCGTGGCGCGCCTCCTCCAGGGAGCCCTGCTGGTGCCGATGGCCCTGGCGCCCACCTTCTGGACGGCTGGCGCGATCTACCTGGTGCGCATGCTGATCCAGCGCATCGCCCTGCCCCTCCGGCAGTCCTACGTCATGGGCATCGCCGATCCCGAGGAGCGGGCGGGGGTCGCCGGGCTCTCGAACGTTGCCAGCCAGGTCACGGTAGCGGCCAGCCCGCTGCTCGCCGGGGACCTCTTCGCCGCCGCCAACCTGGCCCTGCCCTTCGAGCTGGCCGGGTTGCTGCAGTTCGCGAACGCCCTGCTCTTCAACCAGCTCTTCCGCCACGTCAAGCCCGAGGAGGAGCGCTCACCGGCGCCCAGGGCCTAGGTCGGCGCCTCAGCCCTCCGGGTCCCACACCGGGCCGGAGACCCGCAGGGGCGCCGCCTCGTCCCAGGCCTGCGCACAGCAGGCACGCAGCAGGTCGGGAATGGGGGGGTGCAGGCGCAGGTCCTCCAGTGCGGCCAGGGGGACCCAGCGCACCGTCCGGACCGCCGGGTCGGTGGCGGGCGACGCCGGACCGGGCTCCAGGCGTCCCCGGAGGATCAGGTGGATCACGTGCCGGCCACCGCCGGGGTCGATGGACTCCGCCAGCGCCACCGCGGGCCCCACCTCGACCGCCAGCCCCACCTCCTCCCGGACCTCCCGCGCCGCCGCGGCCGCCAGCGACTCGCCGAACGCCACGCCGCCGCCGGGCAGCAGCCACGCCGGCTCCGCCAGCCGACGATGCTCCACCAGCAGGATGCGATCCTGGTCGCAGCAGAGGACGGCCACGCGCAGGCGGGGGTGGGCCACGGCGGCGCCAGCATACGGGAGGCCACCGCCCCGCGGTCCGGCTCCCGCGGCCCGCGATCAGTCCGGGGGGGTGGCCTCGCCGGTCGGGCTGGCGGTCCGCAGGAAGGGGTAGGTCGCCCAGTAGAGCTTGATCACCGCGCCCCCAGGGCCCCGGACAACCCGCAGGCGCTCGCCCCGCTCGCCACCGGAGACCGTCCGGAAGCTGTCTGGCCCCTCGGCGACGAATCGGGACACCTCGTCGGTCGGTGCCGCCCCGGCCATGACGGCCTGGAGCTCCCCATGGCGGAGGCGGAAGATCCACTCCGACCCCTCGGACCACCACCGACCCAGCAGAGCCTCGACCGGTGACGACGGCCCCACCTCGGGCTCCCAGGGGCCCGGCTCCTGAACCCAGCCGCCGAGGCCCTCCTCGAGCAGGTCCAGCGCCGTCGCCCCGATGTCGATACCGGACCCGGCATTGGTGAGCAGCGCCACCACCAGCTGCTGCGGTCGGCTGTAGACCAGCGATGCCAGGAACCCCGGCATCGCCCCGTTGTGCCCGCCGAAGATCCGCTCGCCGCGCCGGTGCAGCATCGGACCCAGGCCCCACCCCCGCGTCCAGCGCTCGGGATCGGCGATGGCCTGCGGCAGATGCATCTCGTCCACGGTCGCCGGTGCCAGGACGGCCGTGCTCGGGGCGCACAGGAACGCGCCCCAGCGCAGGAGGTCGGTGGCACTGCTCCAGAGCTGGCCGGCGGAGGCCAGGCCCTTGATGTCCACCGGCGGCTCGGGCCGGGCCCGGTCGACATACGGGTCGACGGTGTACCCGTGAGCCGCCGGGGCCACCGGAGCCCAGGTCGTCCGTCGCATCCCCAGCGGGGACAGGATCCCCTCATCCACCACCTGCTCATAGGCACGGCCCGCACACCGGCCGACCACCTGTCCCAGCAAGCCGAAGCCGAGGTTGGAGTAGTGCCATCGCTGCCCGCGTGGCAGCACCACCTCGGCGGTCTCCGCCAGGGACAGAAGCTCGGTCCCCCCGGGGGCCGCCATCGACTCCCACATCTCGCCCGGTGGCTCCCGTTGCAGCCCGGCCCGATGACAGAGGAGCTGGCGGATGGTGGCACCGCCGTGCGCGCCCGGCCCGAGGTGACGCTCCAAGGGGTCATCGAGGCCCAGCCGGCCCGCGTCGCGCAGCTGCAGGATCGCCGCCGCAGTCACCGTCTTGGTGATGGACCCCAGGCGGTACTGGGTCTCGAGCGTCGGCTGCCGCTTGCCGCCGACCTCCGCCAACCCCACGGCCTCCGACCAGAGCACTTCGGTCCCCCGGGCCAGGGCCGCCACCAGGCTCGGCACCCGCCCCTCCCGCTGGGCCAGCCGCAGGCGGCGGCCGAGTGCCAGTCGGGTCGCATCACTGAGGCCCACCGCTCAGACTCTACGAGGCGTGGGGCCCCGGCCGCACGGCCGACTCTCAGGCGGGAGGGAGCGCCGGGAGCCGGAGCGTCCAGCCCGGCCGCAGCAGCGCTCCGTGCAGATGGTTGGCGGACTCGATCGCCGCCACCACGATCCGCGGATCCTGCGAGGGGTACCGTGAGACCGCGATCCCCCACAGAGTCTGTCCCGGCTGCACCACCACCTGCCGGGGGGTGCTGACGGTGCGCCCCCACACCCCCTGGGTGAGGGCCGCACCCATCACGGCCACCAGCACCACCGCCCGGGCCAGCATCCGGCGCTGCCCACGCCAGGCGCGACGATCGCGGGGCGCTCGGCGGCCACTGCTCGCCGGTCCCGCCAGGGGCTCCCGGCCCGGGGAGTGGCTCCGGCGATGGCAGGCGGATGGGAGCGGGGCGGAAACGAACATCTGTACCGTCGACAGTAGCGAACACCCGTTTGTCTGTCAAGGGGGTGGACGCGGGAGGAGGGGGTCAGGGGCGCCACGAGCGCTCCCAGCCGCCGCGGAAGGGCGGCGACACCATGCCGACGTCGCGGCTGCGCGGGACCCACGAGGGCGGCGCCGACTTCAAGGAGCCGCCCCATGGCGCGGCCAACCCGCCCGAGCGCGGCAGCCACCACACGAACCGCTACGGGCCGACCCCATCGGTCGGCGCGCTCGCCGATGAGCCTGCCCCCGGGCCTCGCCGGCAGCGCACCTCCGGCCGGACGTGGGATCATCCGCCCGTGCCAGCAGCCCCCCGGCCCGGGTCCGCGCCGCCGTGGGACCCCGCCGGGAACGGCCCGGTGCCGCGGGCGGCCCCCAAGCCCGTCGCCCCCATGGTCGCCCCGCACCTGCTCCCGCCCGCCGCGCCCAGCAGCGTCGCCCACGGGCCCCTCGCCGTGACCATCAACGAGGGCAGCACCTTCCTGGTGGCGGCCGTGGACGGGGCCATCGGCGTCGACAACGCCGCTGAGGGGCTCTTCGCCGATGACACCCGCTTCCTCAGCCGCCACCAGCTCACCCTCAGCGGCCAGCGGCTCACCAGCCTCGGCTTCAGCCAGCTCTCCTCCCGCCACGCGCGCTGGCTCCTGTCCACCGCCGAGGGCCCGACCGGCCGGATCACGGTGACGATCGACCGCACCATCGAGGACCGGCGCCTGCACGAGGACCTCACCGTCCGCCACTACGGTGAGAGCCCGTGCTCCCTGGTCCTCGACCTCGCCCTCGGCACCGACTTCGCCGACCTCTTCGAGGTCCGGACCGAGCGGTGGCAGGGCCGGACCCATCTCGCCAGCGTCTGGAGCCCGCCCGACCGTCTCGACACCCGCTACCAGCGCAACGGCTTCGTCCGCCGCTGCCTGGTCCAGATCGCTCCCCGCGGGCTGCGGGCGGGGTACGCCAACGGCAGCCTGCGCTTTCCGGTTGAGCTCGCCCGCGGGCGCCCCTGGCATGCGTGCCTCCAGATCGACTGCATCCCCAAGAGCCGGGCCCGGCCGCGCTTGGGCGCCTGCCCGCTGGCCCAGGCCCAGCCGAGCCCCGCGGAACGGCGCGAGCAGCGCTGGCGCCGGACCGTGGCCCGGATCGCCCCCGCCGACGCGCGCCTCCTCCACGCCTACGACCAGGCCGTCGACGACTTCGCGGCCCTGCGCCTCACCCTCGACGGCTTCTCCCGCGACGTCTGGCTGCCGGCGGCCGGGATCCCCTGGTTCGTCGCCATCTTCGGCCGGGATTCGATTCTCGCCTCGCTCCAGGCGCTGGCGACCCACCCCCTCTTCGCCATCGGGACCCTGCAGCAGCTCGCGGCCTGGCAGGCGACCGAGGACGATCCGGTCCGGGACGCGGAGCCGGGCAAGATCTGCCACGAGATGCGAGTGGGCGAGTGGGCCCGCTTCCGGGAGATCCCCCACACCCCTTACTACGGCACCGCCGACGCCACTCCCCTCTACCTCGTGCTCCTCGCCGCCGCCCACCGCTGGCTGGGGGACCCCGGACTCCTCCTCCCCTTCCGGCCCACCGCGGAGCGCTGCCTGACCTGGATCGACCGCTTCGGCGACCCCGACCAGGACGGCTTCCAGGAGTACCGGCCGCGTGCCCCCGGCGGCTACCGCAACCAGTGCTGGCGCGACGCCGAGGACGGAGTCCTCGACGAGGCGGGGGGCTTCCCCCCCCACCCCATCGGGACTTGCGAGATGCAGGCCTACGTCTACGGAGCCAAGCGCGATATGGCGGACCTCTTCGATGCCTGGGGAGACCCTGGCCGGGGGCGGCAGCTGCGTCGGGAGGCGAACCATCTCCGGGCCCGGTTCCTGGATCGGTACTGGGTCGACCCCCCGGGCCAGCTCGCCTTCGCCCTCGATGGGAACAAGCGCCCGGTCCTGACCCAGACCTCCAACCCCGGCCACTGCCTGTGGATGGGCATCCTCGATCCGGCCCGGGCGCAGCGCACCGCCGACCGGCTCCTGCGCCCCGACCTCTTCTCCGGCTTCGGGCTGCGCACCCTCAGCGAGGAGCACCCCGCCTACGACCCCCACTCCTACCAGCGGGGCTCCGTCTGGCCACACGACACCGTCATTGCCGCCGACGGGCTGCGACGGTATGGGCGCACCAAGGACGCGTGGGCCCTCCTCGACGGGCTCCTCGCCGCAGCCACGAGCTTCGAGCGCTCGCGCCTGCCCGAGCTCTTCGCCGGCCTGGCTCGGCGGGGGACCGACGCTCCCGTCCCCTATCCCCGCGCCAATCTCCCCCAGGCCTGGGCCGCCGGCTCTATCTTCCACGCCACCCGGGTCCTGCTCGGGCTGGAGCCCGACGTCCCCAACGGCACTGTGTACCTGGACCCGGCACTGCCGCCGTGGTGTCCCCGCCTGGAGATGGACAACGTCCGGGTCGGGACCGGGCGCCTGCGGGTGCGTGCCTGGCGGCGCGCGGACGGAAGCAGTGAGTTCAGCGCCGAGGTCCGGGGCGCCTCCCTGGCCGTGGTGAGGGGTGCGCCCCCCTGGCGGCGCCCGGTCGGAGACTGATCACCAGGGGATGGGAGGGGCCGGCACCAGGCCCGGCAGCGTGGCCGGAGCCAGCGCCGAGGGCCCCAGGCCGGGAGCCAGCCCCCCCAGCGCCTGGGGGACGCTCGGCCCCACCTGGGCCAGGGGCTCCGCGGCCCAGCGGGAGACGGCGAGCCGGTCCCGATAGGTCTGGACCGCGGCCTCGACCATCCGGTCCGGGGAGAAGCGCTGGCGGGCCACCCGGGCGCAGTCGTCGCGGTCGAGGTCGACCGCCGCCGCCACCGCCACCACCATCTCGTCCACACTGTCGCAGAGGTATCCGGTCCGGCCCGGCTCCACCAGGTCGACCATGGCGCCCTGGCGGAGGGCGACGACCGGGGTTCCGCTGGTCATCGCCTCCGCCGCCGAGAGCCCGAACGGCTCCGGCCATTGGACCGGGGCCAGCAGGACGCTCGCCCGGGCGAGGAGGTCGGCCTTCTCGGGGCCGGCGACGTTGGCGACGTGACGGACCCGGACCCCGTCGAGGTGGGGCCGGATCTCGCGCTCGAAGTAGGCGCGCGAGGAGGCGGTCGCCTCCACCTTCCCCGCCAGGACCAGCGGCCGCCCGGTGCGGCGGGCCACAGCGATCGCCAGGTGCTGGCCCTTCTCGGGGCAGATTCGGGCCAGGCAGAGGAGGTAGGGCTCGGGCGGCCGTCCGTCGGGGAGACGGAGCTGGTCCACGTCCACCGCGTTGGGGACCGTCGCGAACCAGGGGAGCTCCGGGGCGCTGGCCCGCTGGCTGGGGCTGATGGCGATCAGCCCCACCCGGGCGGCGAGCCCCTGGTAGAAGGTGTGGGCCGGCTCGTCGAGGGAGCCATGGACGGTGTGGAGGACCGGGCCCCGCCCGGCGGCGGCGGCGACCAGGAGCCCGGCGCCGCCGCTGTGGTCGTGTATGAGGTCAAATGGACGCTCAGCGGCGAGGGCCGCCTGCAGCCGAGCCGCGTAGGTGGCGCTCCGCCAGCCCTCGGCCGGACCGCCGAGGTCCGCCTCCCATTCAGCTGCGGCAAGTGGACGGACCCCAGGGCCCGAGCCCTCAGCCCCAAAGCAGACGACGGTGTGCCCGGCCTGCCGCAGCCCATCCACGAGGAGGGAGACCACGAGCTCGATGCCACCGTAGCCGTGGGGGGGGATCGGGTACCAGGGCGGCGCCACCATCCCGATGCGCAGCGAATCCATCCTGTCGCTCCCTCCCGGCCGGCGGCCCCCGAAGGTCGCATCAGCCCCAATGGGTCTATACCCACCGAGGGCAGCGCTCAAACGCCGGTGCGGGTCCGGGGGTGGCAAGCGCGCCCCCTCCTCCTCGTTCGACACCGGGGCGAGCGGGTGGGCAGACGCCGGGGCGGGGCCGCGCAGGGATCCTGGGCCCCCAGCGGGCCCTGACGCGGGGCCGGCCCCTCAGCCCGGCGACCGTCGATCCCCTGACGGCGGCCCGACCGCCGAGGCTCAGCCTCTGGGACGGGCCGCCCCCAACGGCCCCAATTCCCCGTCCCGGGAGCCCGGGCCCACCGGCCCACCGGGGCTCATCCAGTCCAGGGGCCGCTCCCTCCCGACAGGGGGCGGCTCCACCGTCAGGTCCTGACCCGTCAACCCCTGGATGGACGCCATGATCCGGTCAGTGGCCGCCCGCAGGCCCCAGCGGCCCTGGGCGGCACGGCCCGGAGCCGCTGGGAGGAGCGGCTCGCCGAAGCGGACCTCCACCTGGCCACGGCTGGGCCAATGGTCACCGGCGGGCAGGATCGCAAAGGTCCCGAGCAGGCCCACCGGGACCACGGGGACTCTCGCCGCGGCGGCCAGCAGGGCCGTGCCGCGCTTGCCGGCATGGAGTCGGCCGTCGAGGCTCCGGCTGCCCTCGGGGAAGACCACCAGGTTCCAGCCGTCCCCGAGTAGGCGGCGGGCCAACTCCACCGACTCGCGGGGGGCACGCCGACGCTCCAGGGCGACCGCGCCCACAGCCAGCGCCACCAGGGCACCCTTCAGGGGTTGATCGAAGAAGTGGTCCGCGGCCGCCGCCACCAGGGTCCGGCGGCGGAGCCGCCGCGGGAGCGCCAGGAGGATGGCCGCCGTGTCGAGGTGGCTGGCGTGATTGGCGGCCAGCAGGAACGGGGGGGCCAGCCCGCGAAGGTGCTCCAGCCCGGCCACGCGGGGGTGCCCGTAGTGCCGAACCACCGGCCGCAGGACCAAGGTCAGGAAGCCCTCGCGGGCCAGTCCAGCCAGTGGGCTCCTCGACCACGGGAGGTCGCGGCTCGCCCGGCGGGCTCCGTCCCCCACGGGCCCCTGGCGGCTTCCGTCCACTTCCATCACCCGCTCGATCCGCACGCCGCCCGTCGGGGGGCTCTGCCCACTCGGGCCGCCGCCCCGCGCCTCGGCAGTATAGGCGCCGCCGGGACGCCCTGCGGGATGCGCGCCCGCGGCCTACGCCCGCAGCTGCCCATGCTCGGCATACCAGGCCAGGGCGGCCCGCACGGACTGCTCCACCGGCGTGTACGCCAGCCCCAGTTCGCGGGTGGCACGGCCACCGTCGTAGCGGTGCCCGTGGAGCAAGGTCCGCATCATCTCGCGACACACCGGCGGACGGCGGCGGCGGACACGAAAGGCCGCCTCCACCGCGGCGGCCCCGGCCAGCGCCACCGGGCCCGGCACCCAGCGCACCGGGTGAACCTGCCCACTGACCTCCTCCACCACCTGGAGCAGCTGGCGCACCGGCAGCGTGGTCCCGTTGAGGACGTACCGGGCCCCCGAGGCCCCAACGGCGGCGGCCAGGAGGTGCCCGGCCGTGCAGTCGGCGACGTCCACCAGGCTCACGCTGGTGTCGACCATCCACCGCAGCCGGCCGTTGGCATAGCGAATCAGCCAGCGGGCGGTCCCCCGCGTCCGGCCCGGCCCCTGCACCGACGAGGGATTGACGCAGACCACGTCGACGCCGAGCGTGGCGGCGGTCTCCAGCACCCGGCGCTCGGCCTCGTACTTCGACCGCTCGTAGGCCGAGAGGAACCAGCCCCGATGCGCCGCCCACTCGTCGCCCACCGTTCCCGCCGCCTCCCCTAGGGTGGCGGCGGACGAGGTGTACACCACCCGGGCCACGCCGGCCGCGGCCGCGGCCCGCACGACGTTGGCCGAGCCCTCGACGTTGGTCCGGAACATCGGGCCCGGGTCCACCGGGCAGAAGGCGTTCACCCCCGCCGCATGGAACACCAGACTGGTGCCCCGCATCGCTGCGCTCAGCCCGTCGGCGTCGAGCACGTCTCCCAGGACCGGCTCTGCCCCCTGATGGCGCAGGCGCGCGGCGCCCGCCGGCGACCGGGTCAGGGCGCGCACCGTGCGGCCCTCGGCCAGCAGCCGCTCCAGGAGCGCGCCGCCGACGAAACCGCCACCCCCGGTGAGGAAGACCGGCTCGTCCACCGGGCCTACGGCGCGATCCGGCCCCGGGGCTTCGCGGTCCACGAGAACCGGGCCAGGTACTCGACCGCTGAGGCCACGGTGATCGCCACCGCGGCCAGCATCACCCACTGATCGAGGCCCAGCGGTCCGACCGGATGGTTCCAGCCCAGGATCGCGACCAGGATGGCGACGAACTGGATGGCCGTCTTCAGCCGTCCGGTGGGTGAGGCCACCATCAGGGTCCCGCGCATGGCGGCCGAGCTGCGCAGGCCCATCACGGCCAGCTCCCGGCCGATGATGACGAACGCCGCCCAGGGCCAGACACGCCCCACGGAGACCAGGGCGATCAGGGCGCCGGTCACCAGCACCTTGTCGGCCGTGGTGTCGAGGAAGCTGCCGGCGGCGGTGCTCACCCCCCAGCGCCGGGCCAGGTACCCGTCGAGGTAGTCGGTGGCGGCCGCGACGGCGAAGACGACGGCGGCGGCGGCGGGGGCCCCGGTGAGCACCAGGGCCAGCACCACCGAGGCCAGGACGATCCGCACCACCGTGGTGGCGAACACCACCCGGGTCCGGGCGGGCGAACGACCCGACGAGGCCTCCGGCGGCGGGGGCGCGCCCCCCGGGAGCGCCGCGGGTGGATGGTCCGCCGGCCGGCCCAGCGTGGCCAACGGCCCCACGGCGTCTTCGGGCACCTTCACGTCGGCCAGCGCCGGCCCGCCCCGCGAGCCCCCCGGGGCCAAGCGCTCAGCTCAGACCGCCGCGGCTGTGGCGACCTCCGCCCCTGGCCGGACGGCCCGGCGGCAATCCACCCTTCCCGGAGCACGGTCCCGATTGGCTTGGACATCGTGGCTCCCACGGAGATCCGATGGCTCCCCGGGCCGGACGGGCGTCGCGGCACGGCCCCGGGCCATGGGCCATCCTAGCAGGGGCGGTCACTGCCCCCCGGGTCCGGCAGCGGCGCTGCCCGGCTCCGCGCCCCCGTAGGCGCGATAGAGGAGCTCCAGGGGATGCACGGTGGGCAGGCCGGTGGCCCGCCCGATCTGCCAGCGGCAGGTCTCGCTGTCGCACGCCACCAGGTCGGGCCGGGCGGCCGCGATGTCGTCGAAGAGCGGCCGCCCGACCGCCATCGCGATGGCGTACTTTTCGCGCTTCAGGCCATAGGTTCCCGCGATCCCACAGCAGGAGCGGTCGAGTTCCAGGATCCGCAGGCCCGGCACCAGCCCCAGAACGTCCATCGCCGGCTCCCCGATCCCCTGTCCGCGCTGCTGGCAGGGAGCGTAGTAGGCGACGGTCAGGGGCACCGGGGTGAAGTCGGTGCGCAGGCGGCCGGCCCGGTGGAGCCCGGCCAGGAACTCGAAGAGGTCGTAGGTCCGGCGGCTGACGTCCCGCAGGCGCGCGTCCTCCACCCCCAGGATCTCCTCGGCCTCGCGCTTCACCATCAGTCCGCAGCTGGTCGAGGAGGCGATGATCGGGAGGCCATCGGTCCCAGCCGGGGACAGGGACCGGGCCAGCCGCCGGACCGACCGGCGTGCCGGCTCGAAGAGGCCGGTGGATTGCAGCGGCAGCCCGCAGCACCCCTGCCGGGGGATGTCCACGGCAAAGCCGTTGTGCTCCAGGATCGCCACCGTCATCTGCCCCACCCACGGCTCGAAGTAGTCGACGCTGCAGCCGTGGAAGTACACGACGCGGTCGGGGCTCCGCGGAGGGCGGCGGCGGCTCACCCGGTACCGAAAGGTCCGGCCGACCACCCGCGGGAGCGGCGCGGCGCGGTGGACCCCAAGGAGCCGCTCCGCGGCGACGCGCAGGGGCCGCTGCCCAAGGGCCCAGTTGAACACCGGCGCGACCGGCCGGCCCAGGCGGCCGGTCAACACCGGCCGGGCCAGGAGGTGGTCCCGCAGCGACACTCCCGTGCGGCCCCGCCACCGGGCCCGAGCCCGGGCATTGATCTCCGCGATGCGGACCCCGTGGGGGCAGACTCGGGTGCACACCCCGCAGCCCGAGCAGTAGTCGACCGAGCGGTCCGGCGAGGAACCCTGGCTCTGCCGGAACCGCTCCGCCTGCGGGCCAACCGTCTTCGGGCCAGGGAAGAGCGACGTGACCGCCGCCACCGGGCACGCGCTCTCGCAGACGGTGCACTTGATGCAGCGGTCGAGCGAGTCGCCCACCGCCGTCAGCGCCAACCGGCCTGGCGTCATCCCGCCTCCTCCAGGATGGCTGACGCCGCCAGGTAGCCCGTGGCGATGCTGATCCCCTCCCCCGACTTCTCCCGCCAGGGCTCGCATCCCGTCAGGGCCGCTCCCGCGGCGTGGAGGTTGAGGGCCACCACCCGACCTGATCGGTCGACCGGGCGCCAGGCCTCGTCGACGGCCAGGCCGGCGCGATCCAGGGGGTGCGACGCGAAGGGGTCGGGCAGGACGCGCGGGTGCCCGGGCACCGGGACCCCGTGTACCGGCAGCCCGAGGGTCGGCTCCCGAACGGTGCCGTCCGGGTCGACCTGGAGACCGCCCCCCCCGACCCCTCCGGTGGCCAGGACCACCCAGCGCGTGTCGATCACCTGCTCGCGCGGCGTCCGGGCCACCGTGACGGCCTCCACCCGGCCGTTGCGGTGGCGGACGCCGGTGACCGGTGCTCCCACCTGCAGCCGCCCGCCGGCGGCCCGCAGGACCCGGCGCAGGAGGTCGAAGAGTCGCAGTCCGGGGATCGATGGCGGCACCAGCGGGATCTCGAAGATCGGCCGGCCGGCCACCAGCTGCATCTCCTCCCACACCTCCTGCCAGCGGTCGACGCCGAGCACCGCCGGCATCCCCACCCGCGGCTCGTCACCCAGGACGGTGCGCAGGTCGCGCCCGACCGCCGCGCGCAGCGACCGGTCCTCCAGCCGCCGGGCCAGGGTCAGCGGTCGGCCGTCGCCCGAGGGCCCGGGCCACTCCAGAGTGGCGGCCCGCGCCGCCACCCCGGTCCCCGGTGCGGGCACGACGGCGCAAAGGTTGGCCGCGACCAACGCCGGGGAGAAGTCGCGCAGGCCGTGGAAGCCGACCACCAGCACCGGGCCCCCCTGGCTGAGGTCTCCGGCCGCCATCGTCTGTGGCACCAGGCATGACGGGCGCAGCCCACCGAGAGCAGTGAGCAGGAGGCGATTGTGGCGCAGCGCTCCCACATACCCAAGGGGCGCCACGGTCTCGCGGAACCAGGCCAGGGCCCGGTCGAGGCCATCCGGCCCGACTCGAGCGTAGGGGTGATCCGGGTGGGCCGCGACGAAGGGTGCCAGAGCCCGAGCGGGATCCGCGACACGCTCCGGCGCATAGCCCAGGACGTCGATCACTCCGGGCGCCAGTACCAGGCACCCGTGGCCGGCGGCCACCACCCGCACCCGCAGCCCGCCCTGCGACAGGCGGATGGCGGCCACCAGCCCGGCGGTGCCGGCTCCGATGACCACCACATCGGCCGCTGCCCGATCGTTCCCCGCCATCCGGGCCGATGGGTCCACCACGGGCCCCGTCACTCCGGGAGGTGCTCGAGATCGAGCACTCCGAGCAGGATCCATGCGTCGAGCCGCATCTGCCGCAGCTGGTCGCCCCAGGCCAAGGCCTGAATCCCCCGCCACCGTTCCTCCACGAAGTCGCGGAGCGCCGCGTTGGCCGCGGCTCGGTCCAGGTGGCCGGCCTCGTGGAGCAATCCGGTGGCCCGGGCCATGCAGAATCCGCCCTGGCACGGGCCCATCCCGAGCCGCAGCGCTCGGCGCAGGTCATCGAGGTCGAGCCCGGGGCGCCGGGCCGCCGCCACCAGCAGGTCCTGGCGCGACACCAGTTCGCACTCGCAGACCAGGGGGTCGTCCACGGGGCGGGCCTCCGCCTGCGCCTGACGGGCCCCAATCCAGTAGTAGTGGCGCTCTTCGCTGTCCGGCAGCGTCTCGGCGGCGGTCCGGCACTCGGCCCGCACGCCGAGATCGGCGCATACCGCGTCGACCGTCTCCTCGGCCATGAGCCGGAAGGTGGTGAACTTGCCCCCGGCGATCGTGATGAACCGCCCCACCCCTTCGCGGGCCGCGTGGTCGATGACGGTGTGGCCCCGGGACAGGTCGCGGGTCTCGGCGCTGGTCGGGGACGTGGCCGCGAAGAGCGGCCGGACCCCGGCCCAGACCCGCAGGGCGCGGTGCTGGGTAAAGCCGGGGATGAAGGACTCGCCCGCCGCCAGCATGGCCCGCACCTCGTCGGCCGACGCCTGGACCCGGTCGGGATCCTCGACCCGCGCATCGGTGGTGCCAATCACGCTGACAGTGCGCACCGGGACCAGGATGTCGCCGTCCCCCGGCATGGCGCACCGGTTGACCACGGCGTTCACCAGCCGGTGGTTCATGGCGACCATCACGCCCTTGCCCGCGACCACCGCCACGTCGCAGCCGGCCAGGCGCGCCACCCGCCCCGCCCACGCGCCGGCGGCATTGACGACGTACCGGGCGCGGACCGTGATCTCCTCCCCAGAGCGCGCGTGGCGGAGGACCGCGCCACAGACGGCGTCGCCCTCGACCATCAACCGGACGACCTCCTGGTACGGGAGGATGGCCGCGCCATGGGCGGCCGCCGCCCGGGCACAGGCCCACACCGTCTTCCAGGCGTCGATCGTGGCGTCAGGGACGGCGAACGCACGGGTGATGCCCGGGCACAGGTGTGGCTCGGCCCGGAGCACCTCCGTCACCGGGACCTCCGTGGCCGCCACCCCGGCTTGCTGGCACGCGGCCACGAAGCCGTCGGCATACGCCGCATCGTCCGCCGGGGTCGAGACGAACAGGCCCCCCGTGTCCTCGATGCAATCTGCCGCGACGGCCCGCAGGATCCGGTTCTCGGCGGCGCACTCGCGGGCCGACCGTGGGTCCTTGACCGCATAACGGGCGCCGGAGTGCAGCAGGCCATGGAAGCGGCCAGTGGTCCCGGTGGCGAGGTCCCCGCGATCGGCCAGCACCACCTGCAGGCCCCGCGAGGCGGCATCCCAGGCCACCCCCGCACCCGTCGCGCCCCCGCCGATCACCAGGAGGTCGGTCTCCACCGCCTTCATCATGAGGGAAGCGGGCGGCGCCGCCCTACTCCACCCAATCGAAGGTGCGGCGGACGGCCTTCTTCCAGGCCGCGTACCCGCGGGCGCGTGCCTGCGGGTCCATGTGCGGCTCCCAGGTCCGGTCCGCCTCCCAGTTGGCCCGCAGCTCCTCCGTCCCGGCCCAGAACCCGACGGCAAGGCCGGCTGCGTAGGCGGCACCGAGCGCCGTGGTCTCAGCCACCACGGGCCGGGTCACGGGGATGTCCAGCACGTCGGCCTGGAACTGCATCAGCAGCTCGTTGCGCACCATGCCACCGTCGACTCGCAGCGCCGTCAGGGTGAGGCCCGCGTCGGCGTTCATGGCGTCGACCACCTCTCGCGTCTGCCAGGCCGTGGCCTCCAGGGCGGCCCGGGCCAGGTGCGCCTTGGTGGTGTGGCGGGTCAGGCCCACCACCACCCCGCGGGCGTCACTGCGCCAATAGGGAGCAAAGAGGCCAGAGAAGGCGGGAACCAGGTAGACGCCGCCGTTGTCGTCGACGCTGGCCGCGAGCGCCTCGACCTCGGCGGCGTTCCGGATCAGGCCCAGGTTGTCGCGCAGCCACTGCACCACGGCCCCGGTGGCGGCGATCGACCCCTCCAGGCCGTACACCGGCGCCTGGTCACCGATCCGGTACCCCACCGTGGTGAGCAGGCCGCTGTGCGACCTGACAGGCGTCGTCCCCGTGTTCAGGAGCAGGAAGTTGCCGGTGCCATAGGTGTTCTTGGCCTCCCCCGGGGCGAAGCAGCCCTGCCCGAAGAGGGCGGCCTGCTGGTCGCCCAGGGCCGCCGCCACCGGCACCCCGGCCAGGGGCGACCGGCACGTCCCGTAGACCTCGCTGGAAGCGCGAACCTCGGGGAGCATGACCTCGGGGATCCCCAGCGTGCGGAGCATCCCGGGATCCCAGTTCAGCGTCTGCAGGTCCATCAGCAGCGTCCGGCTGGCATTGGTCGCGTCGGTGATGTGCACCCCGCCCTCTGGCCCCCCGGTCAGGTTCCAGACGCACCATGTGTCGATCGTGCCCGCGAGGATCTGGCCCGCCTCCGCCCGCTCGCGGGCGCCCGCAACGTGGTCCAGCACCCAGCGGATCTTGGGCCCGGAGAAGTAGGTCGCCAGCGGCAGGCCGGTGAGCGACCGGAACCGGTCGCGCCCGGCGTCCCCGGCCAGCTCCCGGCAGAGCTCGTCGGTGCGGGTGTCCTGCCAGACGATGGCGTTGTGGAGCGGCTCGCCGGTGGCCCGGTCCCACACCACCACCGTCTCCCGCTGGTCGGCGACTCCGATCGCGGCCAGGTCGCGGGGCCCACAGCCGGCCTGCGCCAGCGCCCCACGGATCACCTCCTGGCTGCGCTGCCAGATCTCCAGCGGGTCATGCTCCACCCAACCAGGCCGCGGGCAGATCTGCCGGTGCTCCCGCTGATCCACCCCGACCACCCGCCCCGCGTGATCGAAGATCATGAAGCGGCTGCTGGTCGTGCCCTGGTCCAGCGCCCCCACGTACGCCTGCATCCGCTGTCCTCCCGTTCCACCGCGCGCCACCCCGTCCCTGAGGCCGGCGGGCGACCCGGACCGTGCCACCAGCATGACGGCCCCCCAGGCCCGGAGACCGCACCCCCACCGGACTCCCCGGGCATCGCCCTGCCACCATGCCGCGCACAGCCGCGAACAGCCGTTTGCAAAACACCCATTCGGTGCTAGGATGCGTGCTGGTGCCCGCGTGGGGCAGCCCCCAGGGGGCCATCGCCGGTGGGAGACAGCACATGATCGACAGCCTCCATCCGCGGCAGCGCGAGATCTTGGAGTACCTGCGGGACCGCACCCGGGAGCATCGCTACCCCCCCACCGTTCGGGAGATCGGCCGCGCAGTTGGGCTGAGTTCCAGCTCCACCGTCCAGAACCACCTCAACGTCCTGGTCCGCAAGGGCTTGGTGCGCCGGGACCCGACCAAGTCCCGTACCGTCGAGATCGTTGGCGCGCACTCGGACGGCGACCAGAGCGGGCGCGTGATTCGCTTGCCGGTGATCGGCCGCGTGGCGGCTGGCACGCCCATCCTGGCTGAGCAGAACGTGGAGGAACACATCGCGGTGGCACCCGAGGTCGCCGGCGACGACGGCGCCTTCGCCCTGCGCGTGGTCGGCGACAGCATGGTCCAGGCGGCCATCCTGGATGGAGACCTCGTCGTGGTGCGCCCCGGGCCCGACGCGCCCGACGGCACCATCGTCGTGGCCCGGGTTGAGGACGCCGCCACCGGGGAGGCCGAGGTCACGGTGAAGCGGATCTACCGGGAGTCCGGCCGCGTGCGGCTGCAACCGGCCAGCGACCATCACCAGCCCCTCTACCCGGACACCGTGAACATCGAGGGTCGGGTGGTGGCGGTGATCCGCGTCCTCCGCTGAGCAGCCTGCACCGGCCCCGGAGAGTCGGCCTCCGGTAGCCCTACCGGGCGTCAGCCGGGTCCGGGAGCCCCGCCTCCGGCCGAGGCCCCAGGCTGATGCGGCCCCGCCCCGTCACCCGCAACAGCAGCAGGGCACCCGACATGGCGATGACCAGCACCACCAGCAGGAACAGCTCCTGGAGGGTGCGGGTGCTGTGGATCGGCGTGGTTCCCGCGGTGATGACCAGGATGCGCCGGATGCTGGCGATGAGCGCCACCACCAGGAAGGGCTGCGGCTCCAGCTCGTGGGTCCGCACCGCCAGTCGGACCGTGTGGAAGAGCTCGACCAGGACGAAGATCAGCAGGACGTGGTCCAGGACGGTCAGGGCCGCGAGCTCGGCGTTGCCCAGGGTGCCAAGCACCACCCGGACCAGGTCCACCAGGAGCAGGATGGCCGCCCCGATGAGGAACACTCCGCCGGCCGCGTAGATGGCGGTCTCCACCACCCGCCCGCCCCGGTCGAGCCACGCTGCCCCGGCAGGCGCCTGAGGGTCTGGGGCCTGGCTGGAGAGGGTCATGGGGGTTCAGGCCTCCACAAGAGGGGACAGCGGTCGTTTCAGGGAGCTCGGGCGCAGGTCGGCCAGGATACCGTGCCGGGCCCGCCTACGAGAGACCGGTCACCCAGCCCGCTCTCCAGGATCTGGCCGCCCGAGGGCGGCCGCGCGCAGGGCCGGGGCCATCGACGGCGGGACGCGTCCGGTCACCGCGATCCCGGTGTCCGTGTACTCCTCCTGGTCGATCTGCCCATACCGCCGCCAGCGCCCCAGCAGGCCCGTGGCCCCGTAGGGGATGGTGACCGCCACCTCCTCCATGGCGCCGCCCAGGGCGGCGGCCAGCGCGGCCCGCAGCTCCGGCAGCCCCTCTCGGGTCACGGCGCTGGTCGCGACCACCGCCACGTACGGCGGCCGCGGCGCTCCCACCAGCCGGGCCCGGTCGGCCGCGGACAGCTGGTCGACCTTGTTGATGGCCAGCAGCATCAGCCGGTCCTCGAGTCCCATCTCGTCCAGGGTGGCGTGGACCGTCTGGAGCTGGTGCTGCGCCCGCGGGTGGCTGCCGTCGAGTACATGGATCAGGACGTCGGCCGCCTCCACCTCCTCCAAGGTGGCCCGAAAGGCGGCCACCAGGTCGTGCGGCAGCGCCTGGATGAACCCCACGGTGTCGGTCAGCAGGCACTCACGGCCAGCACCCATGCGGAGCAGGCGCGTGGTGGGGTCCAGGGTGGCGAAGAGCTTGTCCTCGGCGAGCGCCCCACCGGCGGTCAGGGCGTTGAGGATGCTGGACTTGCCCGCGTTGGTGTAGCCGATGACCGCCGCCGTCCGCAGTGCCCGCCGCTCCCGCCCGGTTCGATGCAGGGCCCGGGCGGTGCGCACCTCCTCCAGTTCGCGGTCCATCGCCCGCAGCCGGGTCCGGATCCGCCGCCGGTCCGCCTCCAGCTTCTGCTCACCAGGACCCCGGGTGCCGATGCCGCCGCCCAGCCGGGAGAGATCTCGTCCCCCGGCCAGGCGCGGTAGCTGGTGTCGGAGCTGCGCCACCTCCACCTGCAGCCGTCCTTCACGGGTGCGGGCGTGCTGGGCGAAGATGTCCAGGATGACCTCGGTGCGGTCCAGCACCTTCACCGCCAGCTCCCGTTCCAGGTTGCGCTGCTGGCGAGGACTCAGCTGGGCGTTGGCCACCACCAGGTCGAACCGCAGGTCGACCTGGAGATCACGCACCTCGCGGACCTTGCCCGCCCCGAAGAACAGCGAAGGGTCCGGGCGCGGCCGCCGCTGGATGTCCGAGCCCACGATCTCCGCCCCCGCGGTGCGAACCAGGTCGGAGAGCTCGTCCATCTCGATGTCCAGATCGGCGAGGTCCGTCTCATCGCCCGCCCACCCCAGCAGGAAGGCGCGCTCACGGACCTCGCTGAGTCCGCGCTGACGGTGGGCGACGGGCATCGGAGCGCTCCTTAGCGGGTACCGGGCGGCGTCAGGCCCAGGGAAGCCACCGCCTGGTGCAGCATCGCCACCATCTCATCATCCTCCAGCCATCGAATCCGGGGCTCGCGCCGGAACCAGGTGGCCTGCGCCCGGGCGTAGCGCCAGGTGCGCCGGGCCACCCGGGCACGTGCCTCGTCCAGAGTGATCTCCCCCGCCCGCCACTGCAGCACCTCCCGGTAGCCGATGGCCGCTGCGGCCAGGGTCGCCTCCGGGATGCCCCGCCCCAGCAGGTCGTCAACCTCCTGACGCCAGGCCGGCCCGACCAGCCGGGCCGTCCGCTCCTCAATGCGCCGGCGGAGACGGTCCGACGCCACGCGGATCCCGACCCACAGGGCTGGGCGGCTACGGCCTCCACGACCGGGGCGGGCCCCGGCGTCAGCCAGCTCCAGGGCGCGCGCCACCCGCCGCGGGTTGCGCAGGTCGACCCGCGCGGCCAGGTCGGGGGCACGTTGCCTCAACAGGGCTCCAGCTCGCACCGCCGCCGAGCCGCCCTGCACAGCACCCCGAGGTTCCGGACCGGGTGCCACCCCGCCAAAGTCGAAACCGTCGACCAGGGCCCGCACGTACAGCCCCGTCCCCCCCACCACCACCGCCACCCGGCCCCGGCTCGCGATCTCATCGCAGGCACGGTGGGCGCGCTCGACGAAGTCCGCCACCGTGAAGGGCTCCCCGAGGCCCCGCCAGTCCAACCCGTGGCAGGGAACGCCCCGGCACTCCACCGGCGTGGGCTTGTTCACCCCCACCGCCAGGTCCCGGAACGCCTGTCGCGAGTCGGCGTTGACCATCTCCCCTTCGAGATGGGCGGCCAGGGCGGTGGCCAGGCACGTCTTACCGGTGGCGGTCGCGCCCACCACCACCACCAGCGGCGCCTCAGCTGCGACCGAAGGCATGGCGCAGCTCCCGATCCCCGAGTAGAAGCACGGTCGGCCGGCCGTGCGGGCAGGTCAAGCCTCCTGGGGTGTCGGCGAGGTCGTCGAGCAGTCGACGGATCCCCTCCGGGCTGAGCCGGTCCCCGAACCGCACCGCAGCGTGACAGGCCAGGACTGCGGCCAGCCGGTGGTGCCGCTCGCTGGCGCTGAGCGCCCCTGTGGCCAGTCCCTCCGCCAGCAGCGCCTCCACCAGCGCCGCCACCCGGGCCGCCGGCAGACCGGCCGGGACGGCGGTGCACCGCAGGCTGGTCTCGCCAAACAGCTCCAGGTCGAAGCCCACTCCAGCCAGCAGGGACGCCTGCGTGGGGAAGGCGGCCACCAACTGGGGCGGAAGATCGATGAGGTCCGGCATGAGCAGCACCTGGCTGGGCGCCGGCGCCGCGGCCGGCGCCGCCTCCTCAGCGATTCGCAGCCCCTCCAGGAAACCCCAGTAGAGCACCTTCTCATGCGCCGCGTGCTGGTCCAGGATCGCGACGCCACTGCCGGTCTCGACCACGAGGTACTGATCGAGCGCCTGCCCCAGGGGCCGCCAGTGCCGGGCCTCCTCCAGGCCCAAGGGACGTGGCGGCGGGGCGGCGCCCTCCTCTCGAAAGCCCGGCCCGGTGCCGGGGCTCGCTCCTGGGGCCGGCAACGGGAGGGGCGCAGCCGCCCACGCGGCCGGCGGGCCCAGCGCGGCGAGCTCCTTGCCGCCCGGCGACAGGCCCGATGCCAGGGCCAGGTGGAACGGCTCGCTCCCTCGCACCGCTGCCCAGCAGGCCCGCTCGACCGCGGCGAAGGCCACCCGCTCGTCCGTGAACCGCACCTCGCGCTTGGTCGGGTGCACGTTGACATCGACCCGGGACGGGTCACAGCGGACGTCAAGAACGGCCAGGGGGTAGCGTCCTGCCGGCAGCAGCCCCCGAAAGGCGTTCTCCACCGCCACCTGCAGCCCGCGCTGGTGGACCCGGCGCCCGTTGACCAGGAGCACGCAGGCCTCCCGGCTGGCGCGCGCCACCGCGGGGGATCCGACCAGCCCCGTCACGCGCAGGCCCTCGTGTTCCAGCTCGACCGGCCGGCAGCCCTGTGCCGCCGCCGCCCCGAAGACCGCCCGCACGGCGTCGCGCAGCTGACCGCTTCCTGGGGTGGTCAGGCTCCGCCGCCCCTCGCTGCGGACCTCCACCGCCACGTCGGGCCGGGCCAGGGCGGCCTCGGCCGCGACCCGCACGCAGGCGGCGGCCTCGGCGCGCGGCTGCCGGAGGAAGGCGCGACGGGCCGGCGTGGTCCCGAACAGGTCCCGGACCGTCACCGCGGTCCCCGGGGCCCCCGGAGCGGGCCCGGGTCCTGTGACCACCGCTCCTCGGACGGTGACCCGGGCCGCGGCCCCGACCCCGGCTGGGCGGCTCACGGCCTCGACGGCGGCGACGGCCCCGATGCTGGCCAGGGCCTCCCCTCGAAACCCCAGGGTGCTGATGCGGGCCAGGTCGCCCACGGTGTCGATCTTGCTGGTGGCGTGGCGGGAGAAGGCCAGAGCGAGCTCCTCGGCGGCGATCCCGAGGCCGTCGTCGGCCACGGCGATGCGCTCTAGGCCGCCACCCTCGACCTCGATGGTGACCCGCCGTGCGCCCGCGTCGAGGGCGTTCTCCACCAGCTCCTTGACAACTGACGCCGGCCGCTCGACCACCTCGCCCGCGGCGATGGCATCCGCGACACTGGGCGGCAGCTGGTGGATCCGGCCTCTGGTCGGGGCGGACTCACTCACGCGATGGCGGCCCCAGGGTGGCCTGCCACTCCGCCAGCTTGCGGAGAGCGGCCAGCGGTGTGACCTGATCCAGGTCCAGGGCGCCGAGCTCTGCCACCACCGGGTGGGCCGGGGCCAGGGGCAGCGCAAGCTGCTCCTGCGGCAGAGGGGCGGGCGACAGCGGGCGATCCGCCTCCAGGCCGGCCAGGAGGGTCCGGGCCCTCTCGATCACCGGCGGGGGCAATCCGGCGAGCTCGGCGACGTGGATGCCGTACGAGCGATCCGCTCCGCCGGGCACGATCCGATGCAGGAAGGTGATCCGGGCCCCGGGCCCCTCCCCCTCCTCTACCACCTCCACCCGATAATTGCGCACCGAGCGCAGCGTGGTGGTCAGCGCCGTCAGCTCGTGGTAGTGGGTGGCAAAGCACGTCCGAGCCGCCACGGCCGGGTTCTCGTGCAGGTACTCGACGATCGCCTGGGCGATGCTGAGCCCGTCATAGGTGCTGGTGCCCCGGCCAATCTCGTCCAGCACCAGCAGGCTGGCCGGGGTGGCGGTGGCCAGGATCGTGGCCATCTCGGCCATCTCCACCATGAAGGTGCTCCGCCCCGCGGCCAGCTCATCGTGGGCTCCAACTCGCGTGAAGATGCGGTCCACCAGACCGATCCGGGCCGCCGCCGCGGGGACCGGAGCCCCCAGATGGGCGAGCAGGGTGATGATCGCCACCTGCCGCAGGAAGGTGGACTTCCCCGCCATATTGGGGCCGGTCAGGACCACGATCCGCTGCTGGTCACCGTCGAGGTCGACGTCGTTGGGCACGAAGCGGCCGGGGCCCAGGGCGGCCTCCACCAGCGGGTGGCGGCCCTGCCGGATCTCCAGGCACCGCGAGTCGTCCATCGCCGGGCGCACCCAGCCCAGCCGGTCGGCCGTCTCCGCCAAGCTCTGGAGGGCGTCCAGGGTGGCCAGGCCATCGGCCGCGGCCATCAGCTGGTCGGCCGCGCCCGCAACCGTCGCCTGCAGCGTCCGCAGGCACTCCAGCTCCCGAGCCACGGACCGCTCCCGGGCGCTGAGGACGATCGTCTCCTGCTCCTTCAGCTCCGCGGTGATGTAGCGCTCCGCGCCCACCAGGGTCTGCTTGCGCACGTAGTCGGGCGGGAGCCGATCACGGTGCGCATTGGGAACCTCCAGGTAGTAGCCGAAGACCCGGTTGAAGCCCACCTTGAGGCTGCGGATCCCGGTCCGCGTGCGCTCCGAGGCCTCCAACCCCGAGATGAAGGCGCGGGCCTCGCGGCTCCCCGCCCGCACCGAGTCCAGCTCGGGGTCGAAGCCGGTCCGGATGAACCCACCCTCCCGTGAGGTGGCGGGCGGATCCTCGACCAGCGCGGCCGCCAGGGTCGCCACCAGCTGGCCGTCGACCCCCTCCAGCGCGGCCGCCGTCCAGCGGCTGAGGGGACTGGCCAGCGAGCCCGCGGCGGCGGCCACCGCTGGCAGGGCCGCCAGGGTCCCCTGGAGCGCGGTGAGGTCGCGGGGGCTGGCCAGGCCCTGGACGCACCGTCCCACCAGCCGGTCGAGGTCCCGGCAGGACCTGAGCCCCTCCCGCAGCCCGGCGCGGGCACCCCGTTCCTCCAGGAGCTCGAAGATCGCGTCCTGGCGCTCCCGAATCGCCGCCAGCGTCCGCAGGGGCTCCTGCACCCAGGCGCGAAGCCGCCGGCCGCCAGGGGGGGTCCGGGTGTCGTCCAGTAGCTGGAGCAGGGAGCGGCCCGAGGGGGTGGACGGCTCGACCAGCTCCAGGTTGCGGCGGGTGGCGGAGTCGAGCCGCATGGTCTGCTCCGGCGAGCGGGCGCGCAGGCGCAGGAAGCCGCCGGGCACCTGCAGGCGTGCGGCCGCGCAGTAGCGGAGCAGAGCGCCGGCCGCGGCCTGGGCCACGGCCCAGTCTGTGACCCCCGCCGCGACCAGCCGGCCGCGCCCGACCACCGTCTCCAGGTGGGCCCGGGCCGTAGCGGCCTCCATCTCGGCCACCGATCGACGGGTCCGTCGCGCCGAGGGGACCACGCCCTCCCCGAGGTGCACGCCCTCGGCCAGCAGCAGCTCGGCCGCGTCCAGGCGCTCGAGTTCCTCGGCCAGCGCCGCCCCCTCAAGGCCCCCCTCGGTCTCCAGGAGCTGGCAGTCGCCGGTGCTGACGTCGAGGGCGGCCACCCCGACGACATCTCCCTCGGCCACCACCGCGACGCAGCGCTGGGACCGGTCGGAGGCCAGCAGGGCTCCATCGACGACCGTCCCCGGGGTTAGGATCCGGGTCACGGCCCGCCGCACGACCCCGCGGGCCGCGGACGCCGGCTCGATCTGGTCGCAGATCGCGACGGTGCACCCGCTGTCCAGCAGGCGCTTGAGGTGGACCTCGACGCTGTGGTGGGGTACGCCGCACATCGGTCGCCGCCCAGCCCGGCCGAAGTCCCGACTGGTCAGGGTCAGCCCGCAGATGCCGGCGGCCCGGCGTGCGTCCTCCCCGAAGATCTCGAAGAAGTCGCCCAGCCGGAACAGCACGATGGCGTCGGGGTGAGCCATCTTGGCCGCCTCGTACTGCGCCACCGCCGGCGTGTCCGCAGAGCCCGGCCGACCCGCCCGGCCCCCCTCCGCCGCGCTCACGCCGCCGTCAACTGCCAGGCGGTCGCGTCGATGACCGTGGCATGAACCACGCTCCCGGGAATCGCCGCCCGCTCGAGCCAGGTCACCCGGTTCTGGCGGGTCCGCCCGTAGGGACGGCCGTCCTCGGCGCCGCGCCCCTCCACCAGCACCTCCACCGTCCGGCCCAGGAGCGAGCGGTTGCGGCGCTCGCTGATCTGACGCTGCAGCGAGAGGACCGCCTGGAGGCGGGCCTTCTTCTCGGCCGGGGGCACGTCGTCCGGGCGCCGGTGGGCCGCTGTCCCCGGCCGCGGTGAGTAGGCCTGGACGTGGACAGTGTCGAACTCGACCTCGCGCAGGAGGCTCATCGTCCCCTCGAACTCGGCCTCGGTCTCACCGCAGAACCCGACGATGATGTCGGTGCTGAGGGCGATCTCGGGCACCACCCGGCGCGCGTCGTCGAGGACCAGCCGGTACTCGCGGAGGGTGTACTCGCGCTTCATCCGCCGCAGGCAGCTATCGCTCCCGCTCTGCACGGGCAGATGGAGATGCTCACAGGCCGTGGGCAACTCACGGATCGCGGCCAGCAGGGCCGCCGAGGCGTTCCGGGGGTGCGAGGTCAGGAACCGCTGCCGGCGCAGCCCGGGCACGCCGTCCACGGCTGCCATCAGCCCGGCCAGGTCGGTGCCCGTGTTCGGGTCATGGTAGGAGTTCACATTCTGTCCGAGCAGGGTCACCTCGACCACGCCCCCCTCGACCAGCCGGCCCACCTGGGCCACCACCTCCTGCACCCCGCGGCTGCGCTCCCGGCCCCGCACGAAGGGCACGATGCAGTAGGTACACATCTCGTTGCAGCCATGGATCACCGGCACGTAGGCCGAGAGCCGATCGCCGGCTGGGAGCGGGACCGGGCCCTCCACGGCCCCCCCGTACAGATCCCGCAGGCGCGCCATGAAGCCGTCGGCGTCACGGACGTCGAAGACGTAGTCCAGCTGCGGGAAGCGAGCGAAGAGGGTGCCGCCGTGTTCCGCGGCCATGCAGCCGGTCAGGGCGATCGCCCGCCCGGGCCTGGCCAGCTTCCACTTCGCCAGCTCGCCCAAGCGCCCCGCCGCCTTGTCCTCGGCGTGCTGGCGAACCGCGCAGGTCACCAGCACCGCCAGATCCGCGTCCTCCAGGGCCGCGCCCGGCCAAAGGCCGATCTCCGCGAACTGCTCAGCCAGCGCCTCGGTGTCCGCGGTGTTCATCTGGCAGCCGACCTGCCAGAGGTGGACACGCGGGGCGCGGGCGCCGGCCACCACGATCGGGGAGCGATGGGGGCGGGCCTCCTGCAGCGGCAGGGGGCGAAAGGACGCACCCGGAGAAACCGGGCCCGTCAGCGGACCTCCACCACCAGGCGGATGCCGGTGCGCTCCTCCCCGTCGATGGAAATGTCCATGAAGGAGGGGATGCATACCAGATCCAGGCCGCCGGGGGCCACGTAGCCGCGAGAGATCGCGATCGCCTTTACCGCCTGGTTGATGGCACCGGCCCCAATCGCCTGGATCTCAACCCGGTGATGCACCCGGACCACGCCAGCGATGGCTCCTGCGACCCGCACGGGCTGCGATGTCGCTGAGACCTTGAGGACTTCCACGGGGGTGGGAACGCTCCCAGGAATGGTGATCGGCGTGGCGGACATGGGTGGTGGAGCAGATCCGAATTCAACAGCCTGACCGATGAATTCTACTGGCATTCCCAGCCTGGTGGGTCATCCGGGGCCGGCTCCGCCTCGGATCGCCTCTGACGGCGGTGTAGGAGATCGGGCAGAGCCGGGATGCTCAGGAGCATCACCCCGCCGATGGTGACCACGGCGTATGCCACGAAGAAGGTCGCCCGGGGCAGGTGCACGCTCATGACGCCAGCCACCGCCGCCCCAACCGCCTGCCCGGCGTAGGCGCACCAGAGGATCGCGCCCATCGCCTGCCCGACGCCTCGCGGTGGGGTCATCACCTGGATCCGCGTCAGGCCCCAGGCCTCGGCCAGGGCCATGGCGCCGGCCAGGGCGACCAGGGCCCCAATCACGACGAAGCCATTCCGGGTCGTCCCGTCGATGAGGACTCCGACGGTCGTCAGCACGCCGAGGGCCACGATCCACCACGCGCGGCCGTCCGATCGCCAGACCGCCAGGAGGGTGGCGGCCACCGCGCCAAGGCCCACGCACAGGTAGAGCAGGCCCACCTCCTGCACGTGGACGTGCAGGACGTGCCGGGCGATGATCACGAAGTAGACTCGCAGGCCAGCGGCGCCCACCCCCGCGCAGAAGAGCTGCCAGGCGAAGATCCTGGTGCCCGTCTCCCGACGCAGCAACCCGAACCCGTCCAGGAGGCGCCGCGAGAATCCGGCGGCCTCGCCCCGAGCGGCCGCTCGCTCGGGATCGCCCACCACGGGGTGTGGCCCGACTCGGACCAGTAGCAGGGCCGACGCGAGGAAGGTAAGGCTGTCGACGGCCACCAGGATCTCGGCCTTGGTCACGAGCAGGAGGGCCGCGCCGAGCGCCGGGCCGATGACGATGGAGGACTCCCCCACCGCAGACAGGAGGCTGCTCCCCTGAGGCACCAGCCGCCCCGGCAGCAGTGCTGGCAGGAGACGGCGCCGACCGGGGTCGTAGAGGGCCATGGCCCCCCGTGACAGTCCGACCGCGACGAGGAGCACCGGGAGAGAGTGTCCGACCGCCCCGACCACGACGGCGGCCCCGAGGCCCGCTCGGGCCAGGTCGAGGGCAATCAACCGCCGCCGCCGCTCGCCCTGGTCCCCGAGCCGACCACCCAGCGGCAGAAGGAACAGAAGCGGGGCAACCGTGACGAAGGAGACCCAGGCCACTCCGGTCTGGCCCCCGAGCTGGTAGCCCAGGACGAGAAGCGCGGGGAGGGTGAGGTAGTCGCCGTACCAGGACAGCGCACCGGCCAGGAACAGGGCCCGGAATCTCGGGTGCTGTAGCGGAGCAAGCCTTGAAACCTGGCTCACGGCCCGGCCCCGGCTGACCCCCACGCTCCTAGCCACTCCTGCTGTCCGGAAGATTGGCGCGCAGTATAGGCGTATGCCCTCCGCCCGGCCGGAGCGTCCTTTCCGAAAGCTTCAGGATCTTCCGGCAACTGTGGGGCTGACGCGCTCGTAACCTGACCGTTACTTGCCCGTGGCCTACTTGTCAGTCGCTACGCTGACTTTGTTCACAGATCGCAGCGGCCGCGCTGGGATCAGTCGCAGCAGGGGACGCAGCCGGGGAGTGGGGTCACAGTAATGGTCAGCTGGTAGTTCGATCTATCTACGAACGCAGTATCGGAAGAGCGGCGAGCAGGTCCATGTCGGCCTGCTCGCGCTGTTTAATCACCCTTTCGACCTCCTCGTCGGAGAAGCTCAAGAAGACCTCCACACACTGTGGGTCGAAGTCGCTCCCCGCACACCTCCGAAGCTCCTGGCGGGCCCCGGCTAGGCCGAGCCCCTTGCGATAGGGCCGAGTCGACGTCATGGCATCGAAACTGTCTGCAATCGCGAAGATGCGAGCTCCCAGCGGGATGGCCTCTCCCCTGAGGCCGCGCGGGTACCCGCTCCCGTCATACCGCTCATGGTGGTTGGTGATGACCATGCGGGCATGCTCCAACTGCTCCACGTCCGCCACCATCTGGGCTCCCAGCTCTGGATGCTGGCGAATGACCTGCCACTCTGCCTCTGTCAGCGCCCCAGGCTTGTGGAGAATTCCGTCTGGAACCCCGATCTTCCCGATGTCGTGCAGAAGTGCACCGTGACAAAGGCGGGTCAACTCGGACCCGGTGATTCCCATGCGGACCGCCATCAGCCGGGTGTACTCCACCACCCGGCGGCAATGCCCCTCCGTCTCGTGATCCCGGAGGTCAATGGCCTTAGACAGGCTGATGAGTGTGGCATTGAAGCCCTCCGCCACAGCATGCGCATGCGCCTCCTGCTCGTGCACCCAACGGCTGGTGGCGACCTGGATGATGATGATCGGCGCCGTGAAGGTGATGAGGGCGGCGATCGGGCCAACCTCGTGGCTGGCCGCGACAACACCAACCCCGGTGAGGCCGTACACCAGGTAGTAGGGAATCAGGTGTGCAACTCCACCCAGAACCGAGCCCCGTCCCAACGGCTTGGATCCCTGCTCCAACCACACAACCGCTGCGATGAGCGACATGTTGGTCAACCAGCAGACAATCCCTCCTGCCATGCCTGCCAGGAGAAGGAATGCGACCGTATGGTCACCGACTTCCTGAAGACCTGAGAATGTCGCGAATGCGGCTGAGTACATCAGCACGCTCATGGAGGCATTGAAAACCAGCTTGTCGAGGTCCGAGGCTCGCCGCCACACGGAGCCCAGAACGAAGGCGAGACCTGCCACAAGAGCCACCGGATACCCGAAGAGGAAGGAGCCAGCCACCCCGACAGCCGCATGCCCGCTGAACTGGACCTTGGCTCCGCCGGCGCGAAAGGACCTGGCCTGCGCCTCAAATAGGAGAACGGCCAAGGCGACCACCGCCAAGTCCAGCAGGTTGCCATGGAAACGGACCAGCGTTACAGCCAACGCGGCAGCGGCGATCCCCGTCCCGGCGATCATCAAGCGGAGGCCTGTCGGGTGGGCGGGGGCGCGCCGGGCGACCCGGGTGGCCGGCGGGCGGGCGACAACGGCCAGCAGCCACTGCCAACGGCGGCTTGGCCCGCGCGCCGCTGCGGGAGGCGTGGACCTCCAGAGGCTCCGCACAGTCACCGGCGGCCCCCCCGCTGGCCTAGGTGGCGTGATGCAGGCAGGATCCGACCCACGGCTGCCCAAGACCGCCAGCCCCCGCCCGGGACCCGCCTGGTCAACATGGTCACCACCCCGGGGGCTATCCACCCCATCACCGCCATCGCCGGACTCTCCCCTCCAGCGACCTGCCCGCAGTGTACGGTGGCGAACTGACGGATGCATTTGCCCTCGTCGCTTCGCGGCCAATCCGTCACACGATCGGCACAGCGCCCTGCCGGACCCTCTCCCACCCGAGGGACCCGAGTTCCGCCCTGCCTGGCCCCTGATGGGGCCTGGCCGATGCCGCCCAGTCGCGCCCTGAGGCCCGTGGTCGCCAGGGCTCAGGCCTTGGGGGAGCTACTTCGCGTAGTCCACCGCCCTGGTCTCCCGGACCACCGTCACCTTGATGGTGCCCGGGTAGCTCATCTCGTTCTCGATCCGGCGCACGATGTCGCGAGCCAGGACCGTCGCTGCGTCGTCGTCCACCCGATCGGGCTTGACCATGATCCGGACCTCTCGCCCCGCCTGGAGCGCGAAGGACCGCTCAACGCCCTCGAAGCCGTTGGCGATCTCCTCCAGCTTCTCCAGACGCTTGATGTAGCTGGAGAGCGTCTCCCGGCGGGCCCCGGGCCGTGAGGCGGAGATGGCGTCAGCGCTGAGGACGATGAAGGCCGCCATCCCGGTCGGCTCGATGTCGTAGTGATGCGCCTGGACCGCATGGATGACCTGCTGGTGCTTGCCGAGCCGGCGCAGGATCTCCCCCCCGATCATGGCGTGCGACCCCTCCACCTCATGATCCACCGCCTTGCCGATGTCGTGGAGGATGCCGGCCTCCTTGGCGATCCGCTCATCGAAGCCCAGCTCGGCCGCGATCATGCCCGAGAGGAAGGCCACCTCCTTGCTGTGGGCCAGGACGTTCTGCCCGTAGCTGTAGCGGAAGCGCAGGGTCCCCACCAGCTTCACCAGTTCGGGATGCACGCCCTGAAGGCCGATCTCGAAGAGCGCCGCCTCCCCCTCCTCCACGATCCGCGCCCCGACCTCGGCCCGTGCCTTGGTCACGGTCTCCTCGATCCGCGCAGGATGGATCCGCCCATCGGCAAGGAGGCGGTTGAGGGTCACCCGCGCCACCTCGCGCCGGACCGGGTCGAACCCGCTCAGGATGACCGCCTCCGGGGTGTCGTCAATGATGAGGTCGATCCCCGTCGCCGCCTCCAGGGCACGAATGTTCCGCCCCTCGCGCCCGATGATGCGGCCCTTGAGCTCGTCGCTGGGCAGCGGCACGACCGAGACCGACGTCTCGCCGGTCTGGTCGGCGGCGTGACGCTGGATGGTGGTGATGATCACCTCCCGGGAGCGCTCCGCCACCTCCTCCTGCACCTCGGCGTTGGCCCGGCGAATACGCTCAGCCTTCTCGGAGACCAGCTCCCGATCCAAGCCCACCAGCAGCTCCCGCCGGGCATCCTCGCGAGTGAGCCCCGCGATCCGCTCCAGCGCGCGTCGCTGCTCCTCCGTGGCCAGGGCCAGCTCAGCCTGCGCCGCCCCCAGGGCCTCACGGGCCTCGGTGAGCTGGTCCTCCTTCTCCGCCAGGGCCACCTGGCGTCGGCTGATCTCCTCCAGCCGCCGGTCGACCTGCTCCTCCTTCTGCTGCAGGCGCTTCTCCTGCTGTCCGATCTCGGTACGCCGCGCGCGCAACTCCTCGTCCAGCGCGGTCCGGATCTTGAGGGCCTCCTCCTTCAGCTCCAGAGCCGCCGCCTTGTGCTCCGCCTCGATCTCGGCTCGGCTGCTCCGCAACGACTCGGCGCCCTCCACCACCTGGCGCCGACGGGCCTCCGCCTCACGGACGGCATAGATCACGGCACCCACCGCGATCAGCAAGAAGACAACGACCAATATCGCCGCAAACGCGGGCATAGGGGTCTCCTCACAGGCACATGCGGCTCGCCGCAGGCGAAGCCGGCACGTGAAACCAGCAGCGGCGTGGAGTCCGCCGCAGCCGGCAGGATTTCTAAGGGGCTGATTCTACCGCCGCGGTCGCCCTCGCAGGTTGCGAGCGCGACCCCGGATCAGCTGGCCGCGGCCTCGGCCGGCGCCGTCCCGTTCCCCACCGGAATCCCGGGCACGGGCACGGTGGCAGCAAGGGCCCTGGCCCGGACCTCCGTCTCCAACGCCCCCAGGATGTCCGGGCTCGCCTTCAGGAAGTCGCGGACGTTCTCCCGGCCCTGGCCGAGGCGCACCTCGCCGAAGCTGAACCAGGCGCCGCTCTTCTCGACGATGCCGGCCTCCAGAGCGGCGTCCAGGACACTGCCCGCGTAGGAGATCCCCTCGTTGTAGAGGATGTCCATCTCTGCCGCCTTGAAGGGCGCGGCGACCTTGTTCTTGACCACTCGGACCCGCACCCGGCTGCCGATGACGTCCAGCCCCTGCTTCAGCGAATCGATGCGGCGAATGTCGAGGCGCACCGAGGCATAGAACTTGAGGGCCCGGCCCCCAGTCGTCACCTCGGGATTGCCGAACATGACCCCGACCTTCTCGCGTAGCTGGTTGATGAAGATCACGGCGCAGTTGGAGCGGCTGATGGCCGCCGTCAGCTTGCGCATGGCCTGAGACATCAGACGGGCCTGCAGGCCGACGTGACTGTCCCCCATCTCGCCATCGATCTCCGCCTTGGGCACCAGGGCGGCCACCGAGTCCACCACCACCACGTCCACCGCCTGACTGCGGATGAGCACCTCAACGATCTCCAGGGCCTGCTCCCCCGTGTCTGGCTGGGAGATCAGCAGCTCCTCGGTCCGAACACCCAGGCGCGCCGCGTAGGCAGGGTCAAGGGCGTGCTCGGCATCGATGAAAGCGGCCACCCCACCCCGACGCTGGGCCTCGGCGATGATGTGCAGGCTCAGGCTGGTCTTGCCCGACGACTCCGGCCCGAAGATCTCGATGATCCGACCCCGTGGGACCCCCCCAACACCCAGCGCCAGGTCCAGGGTGAGCGCGCCGGTCGGGATCACATCGATATTCCGCTGGACGGCTCCCTCCCCCAGGCGCATGATCGCGCCTTTGCCGTAACTGCGCTCGATCTGGCTCAGCGCCGAGCTCAGGGCCCGGTCCTTCTCAGCTGCGGCGGCCGCCTGCTCCTTGGCGGTGGCGCCCGCCCGGGCGGGAGTCTCGGATGTGATGGGCATGGTTCGGCTCCCCTGTTGTCTGGTCAAGGCGCTCCCCTCCCACTGGCTGGGCCACTTGCCACGAACGCGTGTTCGCCATGGTACCAGCTCCCGAGACTCGTGTCGAGCGCGAGGGCGACCGCGTGGCGCCCCCTCACTGTTCGACACCAGCCGCCTCGAGGAGGAGGCGCAGGGCGGCCCGAACCGCCGCCACCCGGTTGCCGTGGCGCCCGCCATCGTCGGCCAGCCGGACGACCCGCGAGGTACGGCCGTCGACCACACCAAGGTAGATGAGGCCCGCCGGCTTGCGCTCCGACGCGCCAGGACCAGCCACCCCGGTGATACCCACTCCGAGCGCGGCTCCCAGCCGCGTTCGCACGCCATCGGCCATCGCCAGGGCGACCGCCTCACTCACGGCCCCCTCCGCCCGGAGCAGCTGTGGGCTCACCCCCAGCAAATCGACCTTCACCGCATCGGAGTAGGCAACGATGCCGCCGAGCATGACCCGCGAACTCCCTGGCACCGCCGTCAGCGCCGCGGCGCAGAGGCCCCCGGTGCAGGACTCTGCGGTGGCGACGGTCCGGCGGGGGGCCCGGGCTAGCGCCTCCAGGACCCGACCCGCGTCAGGGAAGAGCGTCGCCAGGTCCGCGGCCGGGGCAGCGCTCCCCGCCCCGGGCTCCGTAGCGGCACGTGTCAGCACCAGGGGTCAGCGGTAGTTGGTGAACTGAAGCGGGACCGGCAGGTCTAGGGCCCGCAGGTCAGCGATCACCGCCTGGAGCTGGTCCTTGTCCCGGGAGCTCACCCGCAACTCGTCACCCTGGATTCGCACCTGCACCTTGGGGTGGTTGGTCTTGACCCGCTTGACCAGCGTCCGGGCCAGCTCGTCGCTGATGCCCTTCTGGAGGTGGAGCTGCTGCCGCACGTTCCCCTTGGCCGCCGGCTCCACCGAACCGGGGCGCAGGATCTTCAGGGAGAGCCCGCGGCGCACCAGCTTGCTCTGGATGATATCGACCATCGCCTGGGCTCGGCCTTCCGAGCCCGCCAGCAGGGTGATCTCATCCTCCCCCAAGGTGATCTCCGCGGTGACGTCCTTGAAGTCATATCGGGTCGCCACCTCACGCTGGGCCTGCTGGACGGCGTTGACCAACTCCTGCCGGTCAAAGGTCGACACCACGTCAAAGGAGAACTCGCTGGCAGCCACCCCCCAAGCGTACCCGCCGAGGGGCTCCCCCGGGGCGTCAGGCGGTCAGTGCGCGCCGGGGGGCGGGCCCTGCTGCTCCTCCGCCCACTGGGCCAACAGTTCGTCGACGTCCGGGAGCGACATGAGGACGTCCCGCGACTTGCTGCCCTCGTAGGGGCCAACGACCCGAGCCTCGGCCAGCTGGTCGACCAGTCGTGCGGCACGGGTGTAGCCCACGTTGAGCTTGCGCTGCAGCAGGGAGGCCGCTGCCCGGCCCTCGGTTGCCACGATACGGGCTGCGCGGCCGAACAGGGGGTCGCGCCGGACGGCGTCGGGCCGGTTCCCGGGACTGAGGGCCGTCGCCTCGAGGATCTCCTCCTGGTAGCGCGGTGCCCCCTGGGCGGTCCACCACCCGATGAGCCGCTCCAGCTCCCGATCCGAGACGTACGCCCCCTGCAGGCGGGTGGCCTTGCCGGCGTCGATCGGCAGGTAGAGCATGTCGCCCCGCCCGAGGAGCTTCTCAGCCCCCATCTCATCCAGGATCACGCGGGAGTCGACTCCACTGCTGACGGCGAAGGCCACCCGGGACGGGATGTTGGCCTTGATCAGGCCGGTGATGATGTCCGCTGACGGACGCTGGGTCGCCACCAGCAGGTGGATCCCGACCGCTCGGGCCAACTGTGCGATCCGGCAGATCAACTCCTCGATCTCGTTGGCTGAGACCATCATGAGGTCAGCGAGCTCGTCGATCACGATGACGATCTTCGGGAGGGCTCGGAGGCCCAGGCCAGGCGCCCGCTCGTTGAAGGCCTCAATGTTCCGCGCCCCGTGGGACGCGAACAGCTTGTAGCGGTTCTCCATCTCGGTCACCGCCCAGCGCAGGGCGGCCACGGCCAGGTCGGGCTCGACCACCACCGGGACCAGCAGATGCGGCAGGCCACCGAAGTTGCTGAGTTCAACCCGCTTGGGGTCGACCAGGATCAAACGCAGGTCCTTGGGACTGCACTGCAGGAGGAAGCCTCCCAGGACGGCGTTGATGCACACGCTCTTCCCGGATCCGGTCGCGCCAGCGATGAGGAGGTGGGGCATCTTGGCCAGGTCGCCGATGACCGGGTGGCCGCTGACATCCGCACCGAGGGCGACGGCCAGGCGGCTCCCCAGCGTCGCGAAGGACGGGGCCTGGACCACATCCTTGAGGCTCACCAGCTGTGCAGCCTTGTTGGGAACCTCCACCCCGATCGCCGACTTGCCAGGGATCGGGGCCTGGATCCGGATCGGGGCGGCCAGCGCCAGCGCGAGGTCGGTCTGGTAGGCGACGACCTTCCGGACGGCCACGCCGGGGCCCGGCTGCAACTCGTACTGGGTGACCGTCGGCCCGGCGCTGAAGTTCACCACCGTTGCGTCGACCCCGAAGGCCTCCAGAGTGGCTTCGATGGTCTTGATCCGGGTCGCGATCTCCTCGCGCAGGCGCGCCTGCTTGCCGGTGGTGGCGTCGAGCAGGTCCAGCCCGGGGAGCTGCCACGCCGGCTCAGGCTCCTCATCGTCCTCCAGGACACCTCCCGGCACCTCCTCGGTCTCTGGGCCGCTTGGCTTTCCAGCCTCCGCGGTCCGGGACGGAGCTCCCGCGAGGAGCAGTGGCGTCGCGTCCCCAGTGGTCACCGGTTGGTCGTCCAGCCCTTCAAACAACCGCTCGAACGTCAGCAGCGGATCGCTCCCGACCGCGGGCGACGCACCGTCGGCGGACCGCCCTGCGGCAACGGCAGACCCCAGTTGCTCCAGCAGGCGCCTGGACGGGCGGCTCGCGGGCTTCGCCTCCGGTTCAGGCACGGTTCGAGCGCTGCGGGCACGTTCCGTGCCCGACGGAGTGGGAGGCGCGACGCTCCGGGCCAGCCACCGTCCGCCGGCCAGCGCACGGGCCCCCCATCGTGACGGGCTCGCTTCGACGGCAAGCACCAGCCCCACGACCGCCGCCGCCACCAAGAGCACCACCGTGGCCAGCAGGCCGATCCGCAGCACCATCGGCGGCCCCACATGGGCCCCCAACCACCCCCCAGCGCCCGCCCGGAACACGGCCAGGAGCCCCACGGCGGCGGTGCCCGCCATCGCCGCTCCACCGACGCCCTGGAGTCCGCGCCGGGCCCGGCCGCCGCGCAGCTCCTGCACCCCGATGGCCGCCAAGAGCAGGCCGGCGAACCAGGCCCCGAGCCCGAGGCCCCGGAAGCCGGCGTGGGCCACGGCCGCCGCCACCGGGGCGTTGGGGACCGCCAGCACTGCCAGCAGCGCCAGGCCAGCCGCGATGGCCAGCACCCCGGTGAGTTCCTGCCGCTGGCCCGCCGTCAGCGAGGGCGCCCAGGCCCTGGGGAGGCTCCGGCGGGCACGCGGCCCCCGCACCGGTGGGCGTGCCGGGCTGGCCCGTCGGCGGGGAGTGGTGGAGCGCCGCTTGGTACTGGCCATGGACGATGAGTGGGGACGAGAGCTGGGACACGAAGCGGGCCGAAGGCCCGGAAGGCCGGATCCCAGGAAGTTTATCAGCCATCTGGCCTTCCGTCGAACATCTGCGCGTCCGGAGATGCCTGCCAGCGCGTGGCAGCCGCCTCAGAGCCAGCCCCCTGGCCGAGTCTGGTGCGCCCCGGGCCCGGCGGGGTTCAGGGGCGGGTGAGCCGCCACTGCAGGGTTGGGGCTGGCACCCGCTGCCCGAGGCGTACGGGCACCGTCATCTGCTCGGTGCCGAACCGAGCCGTGAGACGCCCCACCACCACCCCGGCGGCGGCCGGCCAGTGCCAGCGAGCACGACGCCACTGAAGGCTCATCGTGCCGCCGAGGCCCTGCCACCCCCTTACCGTCAGGTCGCCAGTGACCACCGGGACCGGGCGCCGGATCCAGGGCAGGCGGAGCGTCCCCACAACGGTCCCCGCCGTCAACACCCGCTGAACCGTCAGCACCCGCTCAGTCGCCACCACCAAGCGCCAACTCACCGTCAGCGCGGTCAGCAGCTGGTAGCCGCGTCGCTGGCCCATGACCGCCCCCACGATCATGAGCGAGCGCCCGGCCACGGTCCGGCGGGCTGCAAAGACCAGCACCCCTCCCGAACTGGGGGTCCAGCCGGTCTTCACGCCAACGATCCCGTCCTCGCCGAGGAGCGTGTTGTAGTTGGTCACCCGGCCGGCCACGGGAAGCACCGCCGATGTCTTGGCGACGATGGCCGCGAAGACCGGCAGGCGTAGCGCCGCCTCCGTGACCCGGATGAGGTCGGCGGGCGTACTGACGGTGCGTGGGTCCAGGCCGCTGGCGTCGGCGTAGGTGGTTGAACCCATGCCCAACCTGCGGGCCGTCGCATTCATCTTGGCCACGAAGGCCGGCACGCTGCCGGCGTCCCAGCGCGCCAGAATCTCGGCGATGTTGTCGGCCGACGGCAGCAACAGCGCCTCCAGTAACTGGTACTCGGTGAGGTGCTCGCCCGCAGCCACCGGCAGGACCGAGTCATTGGCCGCCTGCTCCACTTGAAAGTGGTGGACGTCGGCGGGGCTGATAGACAGGCTCGGCCCGGAGGCCCCCAGCACCAAGGGATGGGCGCGCAGGATCACGTACGCAGTCATAATCTTGGCCGTGCTGGCCGTAGGGATCGGGCGGTTGCCTCCGGCCGATCCCACCAAGCCGATCCCGTCGACGGCGACGGCCGCCTCTCCAGTTCGCGGCCACGGCAGGTGGGGCGCGGTTCCGGGCAGAGTGACCGCTGCCGATACCGACGAAACCTCCACCGGCCGTGGAAGGGGGCGCGTCACCTGGAACCCGGCGAAGCCACCCCCCAGGCCCCCGACAACCACTAGTAGCGCGGTCGGCCACCGCAGCCGCTTCAGCACCGCTTCGCACCCCCGAGCGGGTCAGCGCCCTGGGCCACTGCCCCGCCCACTGCATGGCCAGCGTCGGCTTGGCGGACCGCCCGACGGCTGGGATCCGTCCACCGCCCCTGCGGGGCGGCCGGATGGCCACATCGTCCCAGCGGGTGCCCACCACCCCCAGGCTTCGCCCGGTTGGTCACGCCCGGCGGCACCGCGACCCGGACACCCGGGCCGGCGCGAGCCCCAGGAGTCGGCTCGGCTCTCGATCCCGACCGCCACCGTCACCCCTCATACCTCGCTGATCACCGGCAGGATCATCGGCCGACGACCAGTGGCCTCAAGGAAGAAGGCGGCCAGGGCGTCGTGCATGGCCTCCCGGAGTTCAACCGGGTCGCGCGAGCCAGCCGGTCCGCCCGTGCACGCCTCCCGGGCCACCGCGCGGGCCCGGCCCAGGAGCGGCCGCAGGCGCGCGTCCTGGGCGAAGCCTCTGGAGACGATCTCGGGCCCTCCGATCAGCTCGCCCCGCTCCCGGCCCACCGCCAGGGCCACGATCAGGATGCCGTCCTGGGATAGGGCCCGACGGTCACGCAGAACCACCGGCACCACATCCTCCACGCTGACCCCGTCGACGTAGACATTGCCCGCCGGGACCCGGCCCACCTCCCGAATGCCGGCGGCATCGACGTCGATCACGGTCCCGTTGTCAGCGACCACGATCGCGGCCCGCGGGAGGCCAGCGTCCGTGGCCAGGTCGGCGTGCCGGATGAGGTGGCGATGTTCACCATGCACCGGGACGAAGCTCTCCGGGTGGATCAGTTCCAACATGAAGCGCAATTCATCAGCACCAGCGTGACCACTGGCGTGCACCCCGTCGCGTCCACCGATGAGCACGCGGGCCCCCAGTCTGGCCAGGCGGTTCAGCACCCGATGGACCACCTCCTCATTGCCGGGGATGGGATTGGCCGAGACCACGACGGTGTCGGTCGGTCGCACCTGGACGAAGGGGTGGGTTCCGGCGGAGATGCGAGCCAGGGCAGACAGCGGCTCGCCCTGGGCGCCGGTCGCGATCAGGCACACCGCCCGGTCCGCCAGGCCCGCGAGCTGCCGTGGCCCTATCACAGTCCCCGGCGCCACCGTCAACCGACCGAGAGCGACCGCGGTGTCGACGTTGCTCAGCATGTTGCGGCCCACGATGCAGCAGCGCCGGTCACTGGACACAGCCAGGTCGATGGCCTGCTGCACCCGGGCAATGTTGCTGGCGAACGTCACCACCAGGACCCGGCCCTCGGCCGTCTCCATGACCCGCCGCAGGGCCGGCCCCACCGCGCTCTCTGACGGAGCGACCCCTGCCACTTCGGCGTTGGTGCTATCGCTCAGCATCAGACGCACCCCCAGCCGGCCGACCTCGGCCAGTCGGGCCAGATCCGGCGGCGGACCCGACACCGGGGTATGGTCCAGCTTGAAGTCGCCGGTGTGCAGGACCCGTCCTGCCGGGGTATCGAGCACCAGGGCGCAACTGTCGGGCACGCTGTGGGTGGTGTGAACGAACTCCGCCCGGATGGCACCGAGTCGGATCTCCTCCCCGACCGCCACCGGCCGCAGTCGCTCTGACGGCACAGCGGCATTGTTGCGGCGCAGCTTGTTGCGCAGCAGGCCCAGGGTCATGGGCGTCCCGAAGACCGGACAGTCCAGCTCGGGAAGCAGGTAGGGCAAAGCTCCGATGTGATCCTCATGCCCATGGGTCAAGAGGATGCCGCGGAGCCGGCCAGCCCGCTGACGCAGGGCCGTGATGTCCGGGATGACCAGATCGACCCCAAGCATCTCCTGGTCAGGGAACATGAGCCCGGCATCAATGACCACCGCGTCCCCGCCCACCTCAAGGATGGCCATGTTTTTTCCGATCTCCCCGAGCCCGCCGAGGGCGACGAAGCGCAGGGTGCCGTCGGGCGGTGGATCACCGTTCAGAAGCCCCGCCTCGCTCCCCACCGGAGGGACGGCCGCGGTCGACTCCTCAGAAGAGGCCAAGCTGCTCCGCGTCCGTTCCGCTGGTGGCCGCCCGGGCGGACGGCGTTGTCGGCCCGCCCCGGACGGTGCCCTCCTCCTCCTCTCTGACGGCAGCCCGGTCACCGTCGTCGCTCATCTCATCAAGGTAGCCGCGCACCCTTAGGAAGTCAGCGCGGAGGGTACCGATGAGCCGCCCGTTGTACAGGGCCGCCGCCGGATGGTACAGGGCAATGTAGCGACGCCCGTCCACCTTCAGCATCTCGCCGTGACATCGAGAGATGGTTGGGGCCGACGGGAGCAACCGCTGGAGGGCGTGCCGCCCCAGCAAGAGGATCACAGCTGGTTGGATCAGGCTGATCTGGGCGTCGAGGTAGGGCGCGCACGCTTCGACCTCCTCAGGCAGGGGGTCCCGGTTGGATGGCGGCCGCGACTTCAGCACGTTGGTGATGAAGAGCTCCTCCGGTGGAACCCCGATCTCGCGAAGCAGATCTGTCAGGAGCCCGCCGGCCGCTCCGACGAAGGGCACCCCGTGTCGATCTTCGTTCTCGCCCGGGGCCTCGCCGATCGCCATGATCCGGGCCGTCACCGGTCCCCGACCAGGCACCCCCTGGGTCCGGGTGCGGTGCAGAGGACAGCGCGTGCACCGCCGCACCGCATCAGCGATCGCCTCCAGCTGGGCTGCGCGGTCAGCAGGATCCTGGATGGGCGCCAACACCCGCCGATTATAGGAAGGGCCGGGTCCGCGCCCTCGGGGTCAGGGAGACCGCCGGGATCCCCATCAGACGCTCGGCGATCTGGACCGCGTTGAGCGCGGCCCCCTTGCGGAGATTGTCGGCCACGATGAAGAGGGACAGAGCGCCGGGCTCACCCAGGTCGGCCCGGATCCTGCCCACGTAGACAGGATCGGTACCCGCTGCGGCCAGGGGGGTCGGATAGAGGTCCTCCTCCAGGTCGTCCACAACCTGAACGCCCGGTGCGCTCTCCAGCACCGCCCGGGCCTCCTCGGGCGTCACCAGTCGCTCGAAGGCGGCCCAGACGGCCTCCGCGTGGCCCACCGCCACCGGGACCCGAACCGTGGTGCAGCCGATCAGGAGATCGGGGAGCCCGAGGATCCTGCGGGTCTCGGCCACGATCTTGACCTCCTCCTCAGTGGCGTCGCCTTCTGCTCGCCAGCCACCGGGAACCACGTTGCCCGCCAGCGGATGCGGATACGCCACCGCGACCGGCGGACGACCGTCCGCCATCTCCCGCGACTGCGTCCGCAGCGCCTCCACCAGCGCCCGTCCGGCTCCAGACGCCGCCTGGTACGTCGCCAGGTGCAGGCGCCGCAGCCCAAAGGCCCGGTGGAGCGGAGCCAGGGCGACGGTCAGCTGGATCGTGGAGCAGTTGGGGTTCGCCACGATGGATGGTCCAGCGTCCAGGCGCGCGCCGTTCACCTCCGGCACCACCAGCGGAATGTCAGGGTCCTGCCGAAACGCAGAGCTGTTGTCCACGACACGGCACCCGGCGGCCACCGCCGCCGGCGCAAGCGCGCGGGCGGTGGAAGCCCCGGCGCTGAACAGCGCCAAGTCGCAGCCCGCGAAGGCCTCCGCGTCCGCCAGCCCTACTGGGTACCATCGTCCCCGAAACTGGAGTTGCGCCTGGCCCGCCGACCTGGACGAAGCAAGGCAGCGCAACTCGTCAATCGGGAACTCGCGCTCCTCAAGAATGCCCAGGATCGCCCGGCCCACCACCCCGGTGGCTCCCACGACCGCGATCCGGGGCGCCATCACGCCGTTCTGAGGGCTCGGCCGCGGTCAGCCGGCAGAGCCGGCGGCCGCCCCGTTGCTGCCCGGGGTCGGATTCGAGAGCTCGGCGATCGCCTGCTTACGCGAGAGGTTGACCCGGCCCCGGTCATCGACCTCGGTGACCTTGACCATGATCTCGTCGCCGATATTGACGACATCCTCGACCCGGCCCACCCGCTGCTCCGCGAGCTGAGAGATGTGCACCAGCCCGTCCTGCTTCGGGAGGATCTCGACGAAGGCCCCGAAGGGCATGATGCGCACCACCTTGCCCTTGTAGATCCGGCCGACTTCAACCGACTCCGTCAGGTCCCGGATCATGGCCACCGCCCGATCCATAGCCTCGGCGTCCACCGTGGCCACGAACACCCGCCCGTCGTCCTCGATGTCGATCTGGCAGCCCGTCTCCTCCTGGATCCGGCGGATGGTCTTGCCACCCGGGCCAATGACGTCACGAATCTTGTCGGGGTTGATTGAGATCGTGACGATGCGCGGGGCGTACCGCGAGAGCCCCGTCCGGGGTTCGGTCAGGGCCTCGGCCATCTTGTCCAGGATGTGGAAGCGGCCAACCCGCGCCTGCTCCAACGCCTGTCGGAAAACCTCCGCCGTCAGGCCGCTCACCTTGATGTCCATCTGCAGGGCGGTGATGCCACGACGGGTGCCGGCGACCTTGAAGTCCATGTCGCCGAGCGCGTCCTCCATTCCCTGAATGTCCGACAGGATCGCGTACCGCGAGGTGTTGGCCTCGTCCGTGACCAGGCCCATGGCGATTCCGCCGACCGGTGCCCCCAGGGGGACTCCCGCGTCCATCAGGGCCAGCGAACTGCCACAGACGCTGGCCATGGAGGTGCTGCCGTTGCTGGAGAGGATCTCGGTCACGAGACGCAGGGTGTAGGGGAACTCGTCGACCGACGGCACCATGACCCGAACCGCCCGCTCCGCCAGCGCCCCGTGCCCGATCTCCCGCCGACCCGGCGACCGCAGGGGACGCGCCTCGCCGACCGAGTACGGCGGGAAGTTGTAGTGGTGCATGTATCGCTTGAAGTCCTCCAGGCCGAGCCCGTCCAACTTCTGCTGATCGCTCATGGTGCCCAGGGTGGCCACCGTGAGAGCCTGGGTCTGGCCGCGAGTGAACACTGCACTGCCGTGCGTACGTGGCAGGACGCCCACAGCGGCCCAGATCGGCCTGATCTCGTCCGGGCGTCGACCGTCGGGCCGGACACCCTGATCCAGGATCGCGCGCCGGACGGCCCCCTTGAGGACGGACTCGAAGGCCTTGGCGATCTCGCCCTCGCGACCGGGGAACTGGACGGCCAGGGAGGCGACCACCTCGGTACGCACCGCATCAACCTTGATGTCCCGCTGAGGCTTGTCCGCCTCGCGGAAGGCATGGTCGATGCGGTCGCCGGCGAAGGACTGGACCGCTGCCTTCAGTTCGGCAGAAACCCCGGCCGCCGGGTAGCTCATCTTCGGGCGCCCGACCTTGGCGACCAGTTCGTCGATCATGTCGGTGATCGCGCGAATGCGCTCGTGGGCCAACATCAGGGCCTCGACCACGACCTCCTCAGACAGCTCCCGAGCCCCAGCCTCGACCATGTTGATCGCGCCACGGGTTCCTGCCACAGCCAGGTCCAGATCGCTGCGCTCCATGGCTGGCATCTCGGGGTTGACGACGAGCCGCCCATCCAGGTGTGCGATCCGAGCCGCCGCCACCGGGCCGGCGTGGGGGATGTCGCTGATAGCCACGGCCGCCCCGGCCCCAATCAGCGCCAGCATGGTCGGATCATTGATCTGGTCGGTCGACAGCACCGTTGCCACGATCTGGACGTCGTTGCGGAAGTCCTTCGGGAAGAGGGGCCGCATGGGTCGGTCCATCATGCGGCAGGTCAGAGTCGCAGCCTCGCTCGGCCGACCTTCCCGGCGCATGAACGCGCCAGGGATCCGTCCTGCGGCATAGAGCTTCTCTTCGTAGTCACAGGTCAGCGGAAAGAAGTCGATCCCCTCACGGGGAGCACGGCTGGCCGTGGCCGTAACCATGACGACCGTGTCGCCCTGCCGAACCCAGACGGCCCCATTGGCCAAGCCGGCCATCCAGCCGGTTTCGATGCTGAGGGTCCGCCCCTCAAACTCACGCGACGTAACGATTCGGTTGTCCATGAAGAACCTCCGTACGGCCTCGGGCAGGACGACGCCAGCCCACGGTCCACCGCAGCAGAGGGCGGTTAGGAATTGGGGATGAGAGCTGAACCACGGTTCGGCTCCGATCGCCAATCGCTAACCCCGACCGCACAGGCGTCACCGTGAGATGCCGTCCGACGCTCCGAGGCCGAGATTGAAGTGGTGCTGGGATACTGGCTGCCGCCCGTCGTGGGCGATTGAATGATGACGAGCTCAGCGTCGCAGCCCCAGCCGAGCGATGAGCGCCCGATAACGGGCGATGTCCACCCGCATGAGATAGGCCAGCAGCCGCCGCCGCCTGCCCACGAGCATGAGGAGCCCGCGGCGAGAGTGATGGTCCTTCGGATGGGTCTTCAGATGCTCGGTCAGTTCGCGGATCCGCTCACTGAGCACGGCCACCTGAACCTCGGGCGATCCTGTGTCCGTGTCGTGCCGACGGTGATCCGCAATCACCACCGCCTTGGCCTGGGTCCCGAGCACCTATCACCTCCACCTGGACCGTTGGCTGGCTTACCCGGCGCAGCCGCGTCCGCCAACTCCCTACCGGTCCACCGGAGTATAGCAGGGGCGCCGACAGGCGCCCTCAGTGACCCCTCTGAAGGGGTGGGGTGGCTAGTCGGCCTTGAACCGACGACCTCCAGGGCCACAACCTGGCGCTCTAACCAAACTGAGCTATAGCCACCGCGCCGTGGGCGATTATAGGCGAGGCTCGCTGCCCCCGGCTCCATGCCCCTGGCCAGGGCCACCACCGGATGACTTCCGCCTCCATGCCCTCTCCTCCCCCGCCGGAGATCCCGAGCCCCAGCAGCCAGGATGCCGTGGATGACCACTTCATGGACCACGCACTCCGCCTGGCACGACGCGCAGCCCGCCGCGGCGAAGTTCCAGTCGGAGCCGTCGCGGTGTGGGCAGGCGAGGTGGTTGGAGCCGCCGGCAACCGGATCGAGCGCTCGGCGGATGCTACCGCCCACGCCGAGATGCTGGCCCTGCGGCAGGCATCGAGCCGGATGGGCAGCTGGCGACTGCACGGCGTCACCCTCTACGTCACCCTCGAGCCATGCCCCATGTGTGCCGGGGCGCTAGTCCTCGCCAGAGTTGACCGATTGGTCTACGGAGCCGCCGACCCGAAGAAGGGCGCGGTCCACTCCGTTTGCCGCCTGCTAGACCACCCGGCCCTGAACCACCACCCTCAGATCGCTGCAGGGGTTCGCGCAGGAGCGGCCGCTGCCCTCCTCCACTCCTTCTTCCGAGCCCGACGCCACCCACGCCGCGCGGGGGATAATCGATCCGCCGGGCCCATCCTGGAGAGGTGTCCGAGTGGTTGATGGTGCCGCTCTCGAAAAGCGGTGTGGTGAAAGCCACCGTGGGTTCGAATCCCACCCTCTCCGCCATCCTCACCGAGGATAGAATCGGCCCCCAGGGAGCGGTCGCCTAGCTGGCCGAGGGCGCGGCACTGGAAATGCCGTAAGGGGGCAACCCCTTCGAGGGTTCGAATCCCTCCCGCTCCGCCACCCGGTTCGATGCGCCCCAGGCGCGCCGAGCCAACGCCCCCGCCGCTGTCAGCCGGCACCCTCCTCCGGCAGCGGCAAGCCTCCGCCCCGAGGCTCAGGAGATCGCCCACACCCCCATTGCCCCGGGTCGCCCCGTAGACCCCCACGCCCAGGCATGACCCCCACACTGCCCCCACAGCGCCCAGGCGGCGTCGTCGATGCTCCCGGGGGTTGAACCCCGGCCGACGACGGATGCCCGTGCCACTCCCAGAGGGCCGGTGCCAGGCCGGACCAGGCTGGTGCCGGTGAGCGTGCCGCCGCTGTTGAGCCTCAGAGCGATCGGAATGGCGCGCCGCGTTGGCAGGGTGGGACCACCACTGTGACCGGGCGCGCTCCGGGCGGCGACGAGGAGGATCGCCGCGCCCAGTCCCCGTCACCACCGCACCCGAGACACGGCACCCCCACCCCGCCGCCACTGCATCGCCCCCCGAGATCACCCGCCGGGGACACGGGAGGACCCGGTGGCCGTGCCGGCAGTGCCCGGTGTGGGGATCCGTAACCCGGGAGTATCCGCGCTGACCTCCCTCACGGGTCCTTCCGCACCCGCCAGCGCCGCCCCACTGCCATGGTCCATGCAGATCGCGCCCGAGCGCCGACTCTCCTGCCCCACCTCTATACTGCCCCTCATGGCCGACCTCGTGAACCAGCCGCCGGGCGCGAGAGACCGGGGCGAACCAGCCCGGGAGCCGTCACTACTGCGCCCGGCGCGACCGATCACACTGCCTCACCTGGAGCGGGGCGAGGCTTGGCTCATCGCCGGAATGGTGGGAATCGGGTTCCTGGCCTTCTTCGTCCTCGTCGTCATGCTGGGTGTGGCCGGATCCTGACCCCCGGACTCATCCACGCAGGACAGCGATCCCAGCGGTGCCGACGAAGAAGGTGAAGAGATAGAGGAGCGAGAAGCGGAACAGGCGCCCAGCCCAGAAAGTGGTGCCCCGCTCCCACAGGACCCGCACGGCCAGACCTAGGAAGATCAGACCCAGCGCTGCGCCAACCCCCAGTTCGGCGGGACCCAGCCACAGAGCGAGCGTCAGGCTCAGCCCCACTAGCAGCACCGAGTAGACGAGGATGCCACGGCGCGTGTCCTGGTTTCCGGCCACCACCGGCCGCATCGGGACGCCAACGCTCGCGTAGTCACGGCGCACGATCAGCGACAGTGCCCAGAAGTGCGGTGGGGTCCACAGGAAGATCACCCCGAATAGCACGAGCGCCAGTGGCCCGAGCGTGTGGGTGACAGCAGCCCAGCCCACCAGCGGTGGAACAGCCCCCGCCGCGCCGCCGATCACGATGTTCTGGGAAGTCACTCGCTTCAGCCACATGGTATAGATCAGCACATAGAACGCCCCACCGAACAGCGAGAGGACGGCGGCAAGCAGGTTCACTCCCGCAGCGAAGATCGAAAAAGCCGCCACACTCATCGCGATACCGAGGGCCAGGGCCCGAGCCGGCGCAATGCGCCCTGCGGGGATCGGACGCCCGCGCGTCCGGCCCATGACCGCATCGATGTCACGGTCAAACCAGCAGTTGATCGCGCTCGCACCCCCCGAGGCCAGCGCGCCAGCACCCAGAGCCTCGATCGTCAGCCCCCATCCTGGCCAGCCTCGAGCCGCGACGACCATGGCCAAGAACTCCGTCGCCAAGAGTAGGGACATGATCCGCGGCTTGGTAAGGCTGACGTAGTCGGCGACCACGAGGCGCCAGTGGCGCCGCCCGCGATGATCCGCGCCAGCCACCGGCAGCCGCCATGCCCAGCGCCCGGCTCCGTCCACCGCCTCCACCGCGCCGCCAGACTCAGCGATGACTCAGGACCTCCTCCGCCCCACGAATGTTCCGCACCTTCTCGTCGGCCTCCCGCTCGTCGTCCCGCAACCACCGAAAGACCGTGATGTCTACCAGGATAGTGAACGGGATGGAGGCAGGGACCCACATCATCCCAGCTCCGATCTGCTGGTCAGTGAGAGCTGAGATCCCCCCCGGCCGGTGAGTCAGCTCGACGTAGGGCGCGTAGAACGGATGTGCGGCAAACCCCAGCAGCATCGCCAGCATCCATCCCTGGAAGGCACCCGCGAGCAGATACCCCAGCACCGCCAGTGGGTGCATGGAACGACGCAATGGCACCGAGTCCATGGTATGGACCCAGTACAGGACCCCTGCTACTAGGAAGCTCAAGTGTTCCAAGTCATGGATCGCCTGGTTTCTCAGGCTCAGGTCGTATGCGGACGGAATGTGCCATCCCCACACCACCCCGGTCAGCAGGACCAGGGCCGTGACGGGCGACCAGAGCACGCGGACGCCCGCCTTCACCAGCCGGCGCTGGCTCCACATCAGTACCTGCGGCGCCAACCATCGGCGGAACGAGAGCGGCAGGCCGCGCCACACGGGCATCCACGGTGCTCCGGCCACGATCAGCGGTGCAGCCACCACCAGAAGAAGCAGGTGTTGCACCATGTGCACCCAGAAGAGCAGTTGGGCCAGATAGTCGACGGGAGAGTCCAGCGCCACCAGAATCGACGCCAGCCCGCCGTAGAAGGCACCGAGTCGCCAACGGTGCCGGCGTCGCGCCGCCCGATCCCGGGCCCACCCGATCCGCGTCGCGCCGCGCCAGTACAGCCACCCCACCAGCATCACTGGCAGCAACACCAACGGCTCGATCGACAGGAGCCGCCATCCCTGCCAAACTCCGACAGACATCAGGCCCATGCCGTAGCGCTCCCGGGGATGCCCATCGGACCTTTGCTCCGGCTGCCTGGGCTACAGGAAGTACAGAACGAGCCAGGACAGCAGTACCACCGCGCCCAGAAAGCCCGCAAAGACTCGTAATGACGCCCCCATTGCCTCGAGGGGCATCGCTTCCTCGGAAAGCGCGACCCCATCAGTCGGGGCGACCGGAGGGTGGGCGATCTCGTAGCGCGCTCGATTCGTCACTGCCAGCAGCCACAGCACCAGCACGCCGAGCTGGATGGTGTAAACGACGCTGAGCCCGACGAAGACGCTCGCATACCCGCCGCTGCTCACGCCGAAGCCCATGTGCGACAGCTGCACGACGTTCACCGCAATGCTCGCCACCACCAATACCATCGCTGTCCAGCCCATGGGCACGAACCGCGGGTACGTGCCCCGGTCAAGCAGCCACCTGATGCCGACGAAGTACACCGCTACTCCACCGACCGCCAACAGCATCACCAGGGTCCCCAGCGCCACTGAGGGCGGATGGACCCCCGACGGCTTCCAGTCGTGGTGAGTGTTCAGAGCCTCCAGGTAGAAGAAGGCGAAAAACCACGGGAGCAACAGGAAGAGGTCGGCTCCCACGGCGAGCCACCCGCCCACCATTGGGATCCGCACCAGCTGCTCGGGCGGATGTACGTACGTCCCAGACGCACCGGATGCCCGCGGACTCGACATCATGACTGAGGCTCCTCCTATACCGACGGAGCGACGGCTGGGGACGCCCCGAAGTCCGCCACCGGCAGGGCCGTCGGGTTCCCGTATTCATACGGACCCGCGATGATGGTCGGAATCCGCTCGAAGTTGTCCGGTGGGATGGGTGTGGGTAGCTGCCACTCCAGCGAGCGTGAGTTCCACGGATTCGCGGGCGCACGCTCCGACACGAAGGCCCACGAATAGATGATGTTCCCAATGAAGATGAGGTTAGACAGTCCAAACAGATAGGCGTTGATGGAAATAAAGATGTTGAGGCCCTGCAGGCTTGGGAAGTACGTCGGCACGCGCCGAGGCATGCCCAGGAATCCCAGGGCGAAGAATGGCATGAACGTCGTGTTGAAGAAGACGAATGCAGTCCAAAAGTGAATTTGGCCAATCCGCTCATTGAGCATCTTGCCCGTAATCTTCGGGAACCAGTAGTAGGTGGCCGCGTACATGGCGAAGATCTCGCCACCGACAATCGTGTAGTGAAAGTGGCCCACGACGAAGAAGGTGCCATGCAGCGTCGTGTCCAGAGGAACGTCCGACAGGAAGACTCCGGTCAGGCCCCCAATGAGAAAGTTGAAGAAGAAGGCTAGGACGAAGAGCATCGGGACTCGGTAGCTGATCTTCGCCCGCCACAGCGTGCCAAGCATGTTCAGGAACACGATCCCCGTGGGAATCGAGATGAACTCCGTAGCGGTCATGAAGAAGGGTCGCAGGCCCGGTGCGATGCCACTCGTGAAGATGTGATGGTTCCAGACGAACCAACTCAGCATCGCCAGTCCGACCATGCCAGCCACTCCGATCTTGTAGCCGAACAGAGGCTTGCGTGCAAAGACTGGCAGCATCTCCAGAGCAATGCCAAAGGCTGGAATCGCGAAGATGTAAACCTCTGGATGCCCGAAGAACCAGAACATTTCCTGGTAGAGGTACGGGCTGCCGCCGTTTGAAGGCAGGAAGAAGGATGAGTGCACCGCACGGTCCATGCCTACCATGATGAGCGTCGACGCGAGCACAGGCGGAGCAAGTGCCGAGAGGAACTCGACCGCCACCATGGCCCACGCAAATATTGGGAGCCGGCTCCAACTCATGCCCGGTGCACGCAGCACGAAGATCGTGGTGAGCAGGTTGATGCCGGCAATGACGGCGGCCGTACCGATAAAGCAGAACGCTACGATGTACCCGTCCATGCCGGCGCGGGCCTCGTCGGCCAGGTTGGCGTAGCCCGTCCAGCCGGTCGGGAAGCCGCCGCCGGAGCCCTGGAAGATGGAGGAGTACAGGACGATTGCCGCAAGGGGGACCAGCCAGAACGCAAGCGCCTCCAGCCGCGGGAACGCCATGCGTTTGGCCCCAATCATAACCGGGACGAAGTAGTTGCCGAAGGGCCCGACGATGACCAAGGTGGCGACGAACATCATCATCAGGCCGTGAAGGCCCACTAGGGCCGTGTACTGACCAGCGGGCCACAGGTAGGGCTTCGGGCGCAGAAGTTCGGTCCGGATCATCATCGCTTGGAAGCCGGCGACCAGGAACATGAAGATGACGCCGACGCCGAACTGGACTCCGACCACCTTGTGGTCCAAGGAGATTCCGAAGTAGCGCGTCCAGCTCTGGGTCCCGGTCGACTTCACCTCCACCGCCACTGGTCGGCCGCGCAGGTAGCGCAGGAGGTCATTGCCGAAGCCAAGGGCGAGGAGGAAGCTGGCGCTCCCCACGACATATCCCAACAGAATGCCAGCGTCGCCATTGTCGGTCGTGTCGAGGTGAGCCCCGAGCCAGTACGCGCAGAGTCCAAGGATAGTACCGACCACGGACGCCGTCAGCAGGTTCTGGGTCAGCAAGACGCGACGCAGCGACAATCCTCGGCTCGAGGGGCCGCTTCCGAGCAGGGCAGTCTGGCTCACGATCTCCTCCAGGAACCGGGACGGGGCTCGTCTCGGATCACGCGCCACATGGTCGACGTGCGGTCCGCAATGTTGGTGGCTATGGGCACAGCGTCTCCGTCGTCAGTAGGTGTAGGGCTGCGGGTAGTACACCCGAGAGTACTTGGGAAGATCCTTCTCGAGCGGACCGTAGCGGCGCCGGGCCGATGCCATCCACGTTGCGAAGGCTGAGGAGGTGACAACGCGACCAGCCTGAGCGCCCACGTCGCGCATGTACCCGTGCCAGAGTCCACACAGGGACGAGCACTCGACATCGAATCGCATCGTGTGGCGGACGTACACGTACCCCACATTATCCGCACCAGGCTGAGCATTGATCTTGACGCCGAGCTGGTAGGCCCAGAAGCCGTGGATGACGTCGAGGGACGTGACGTTGAACTGCACCAAGCGATGGGCCGGGAGCACAAGGACCGGAGTCTCCAGTCCACCGTACTGGGGATAGCGATAGGTCCATTGCCACTGCTGCCCGATGACTTGGACCACCAGGGGGTGCGCGACCTGGGCTGCCTGGGTCGCTCCTGCCGGCACCACGAGATTGGGATTGACTTGGCCTTCCAGCTCGGCAGACCCGTATCCGGCTGCGAAGAGCACCAGCAGGATGCTGCCGACGAGCCATGTGCCCTGCAGGCGGGGATTCGCGACAATGGGCGGTCCGTCTTCCAGCAGTCCATCCCGCTGGCGGAACACGATCGCGAAGTACAGGCCGAAGCTGACGACCCCGAGGCCGACCACAGCCGCAATGATCGCGAAGACGACCGCCGCCTCGGTCTGAATGGACGCGCTGGTAGTCGCTGCGCCAGGCGGGATGTGCAACTGGAGGATGATCACGACGGAGATCAGGGACAGTACCAACCAGATAGCGGTGGCCCGAACCAAGTGCTTGCTGTTGTCCATCAGGCCCGCTCACCCTCCAAAGGTCGCTTGTTCATGTGCTTTACTCCCCCGGCACGCGGCTCAAGCCACCCTGAGGAGACCGTCCATGTACCCGATCGTCTGCATGGGACCGCCTTGCCCGAAGAGGAATCCCGCGGCACAGGGGACGAAGCACTGCCAGTGGTAGACACCAGGCCCGCCAGTCCGAAAGCTGAAACTGATGGTTACGTGGGAGTTGTGCGGGTTGGTGAGGTCCCCAGGGTAGCTCGAGTTAGCGATCCCGGGGAGGGGGACGTTGATCCCGAGCGCGGGGACGGAGAACGTGTGAGCTGGCGTATTGGCGTTGACATACCGCACTGCCCGGCCGTTGACGTACTCGACGCCGCCGATCGTGCCTCGCACCACGCTCATGAAGGGGTTGCGGAGACCGGTCTGGGTGTCGTATTCCTCGACGGTCACGTGAATGAGCGCGTGGGCGGGTAGGGTGTACACGGTGGAGTGCACCCAGCGCCCGTGCTCGCGGACCAGGTAGGCAACCCAAGTTGGGTGGCTGGTGAAGCCTATCGCGCCGACGGTCGCCAGGGTGAGGTAGCCGGTGCGCTGACCGTTCACGACCCGGGCGCTGGCGGGCTGAGCTGGGACCTGGTACATGAGCCACTGGGTGATGTACAAGAAGACGCTGACCACGACAAGGACGAACGCCACCGACACCATGGCGAGCTTCTGAGCTACCGACATCGCTCCCCTACCTTGACTGTGGACGACTCTGGCTGGCCGATCCGGGTATTGGCAGACCGCCTCCGACCCGCTGAGCGCGGACGTAGAACCGATCGGATCCCACCGGAGTGGGTCGGCCCACCCCATCGCGCGGCGGCGGTCTCTCTTCGCCAGGCTGCTGACCCGGTGGTTGGCAGAGTACGGCAGTCTTCAGGTTCTGTCAAACCCCACCTCAGCGCGACCGGCCGGATCGTACGGCCCGACCTGCGACCTGGCTCGGGTCGGCCGCAGTTGAGCGCCAGGCGGAGGGCGCGACCCACCAGTGAAGTCGACCCATCCGCGACCTCGTGGCCCGGATGGCCCGCCGGTCTCCTCGCATGCAGGTCGGGGCCTGCCGAGCCGCGATCTCGATCGAGGCCGCGCTCACGGCCCCCGCCTGCCGCCGATGGGATTGTCCGCGTCGACCCCACCCCGCAGCGCCGGTCTCTCTGGGTTCGCCGGACACCACATCTGCGCTCCCCGGTCGCCGGTCGCTGCAACACCAGCCCGGGCCCAAGAACATGGGCGGGTCCCTGACACCCGTGTCGGCGCGAGTCCCTGTCGGGGTGTCTCGTGCGCCACCCGGGCAACGTAGGCGAGGCCCGTGCGACGTCCAGGCCCCGTGCATCGCCCAATGCCAGCACAGACGTTCGGCAGCCACTGGCTGTCGCCCACCGGGTTGCCCAGACTGCCCGCGGTCGTCGACCCGGGCCCAATGGCTGTGCCCCCGGGTGCCGACACCCTCTGCGCTAGCACCGCCCTGTGCGGAGCCCGCGCTCCACGGCAGAGCCGGCGGTTGGAGACCGCCTCTCCCTGCCAGGCCCGGCATCGGCCTGCGACTGCATGCGCAGCCCCGTCGCGCCGCCGGACGCCCCCCGGTGCTCCATCAACACCACTGTGCCCACCGTTGCGAGGTCAGAATCGCTGAACCACAACACAGAGCTCCACCAGTCCACACAGAGCTCCACCAGTCCTTTACAAGTCACCTCGCCCCGGCTAGGATGTTGTGTACCACTTTGGCGGGACCCCAGTCTGATCAGCCCCCCCGTCCCCCACCCGGGCAGGAGTTAGACGATGGCAATCTTCGGAACTGCAGCGGCGGCGACCGTACTGGCGATCGTCTCGATCTTCGGCCTGGGGGTCAGCTACATGTACGCCGGAACCGTCATCTCGTCTCAGGGTCGAGCACGAGCCGTGCCGCTGATCGTCTTGGTGGCGACACTCTTCGTCGTGACGACGGTCATCGTGCTGGCTGCCGCCATCCTCGAGGGACCGCATCCGATGACCATCACGGGCAACTGACAGCCGCTTCCGCTCCGTTCAGCCAACCTGCTTCAGGCGGGAGACGGCTCTCGCGGCGCGGACATGCCCGTGGGGCCGGCTGCGGTCCCGCCCTGCTCAGTTCCTCGTGAGTCAGGGTGCTGACCACCCGGTCAGCACCCGAGGGGGCCAAGTACCCGCCCCAGGCGGCACCCGGTGGCTCCGGAGTGCCCCACCCGCGCCCAACGGCACCAGAGCCGGGCGCGTTTCCTCAGGCCTGCGGGCGGTGTCCGTTGCTCGAGGGGCACACATGCCCCGTGGGCTCCACTGGTTGCTGGCACATGGGGCAGAGGGGCCGACCACCTCCGACCACGTCGAGCGCACGGGCGGCCAGCGCCCGGATCTGCCCAAGGTCAGCCACAAAGCGGGCCGACCGCGGCCCCTCCTCCACTCCCTCGTCAGCGGCCATCTCTTCCGCAAGCAGGATGGCGTGGGTCGCCTCCTCGTCGATGGCCACCTGAATGCTGCCGACGCGCCATCCGGGCGGTCCGTCCGGCCCCGCCACCGGTTCCGGGGCGGGCGTCACGTCGTCCCCCGTCTCTAGGACCTGGAACAGTCGCCGCCCCAACTCGAGAACTTGTACCTTCTCAACAAGGAGGGTGCACCGCTCCCCTCGAGCGGTCCCTTCGAGATAGAACGTGCGCCGACCGGGGTCACCCGAGACACCCACGGTCAGGGTGTCCACCGGATCGAAGTCGACCTCCAGGTTCGCCACCCGACCATTGTGCCGCCCGAGACCAGCTCGGCGCTCAGCCGCCTCGTACAGGACCCTCGCCGCTGACACCCCGCTCGATGTGGGCCGCCGAGTTGATGATGGCCAGGTGGGTGAAGGCCTGAGGGAAGTTGCCCAACATGGTCCGGGAGGCCGCATCCACTTCCTCGGAGAACAGGCCCAAGTCGTTGCCATGGCTGGTGAGGTGCTCGAACAGGTCACGGGCGGCTCGGTCCCGCCCCTGAAGGGCAAGGTTATTGACCATCCAGAAGGCGCAGAGGAGAAACGACCCCTCCGGAGAGTGCAGCCCGTCCTCACTGCGGTACCGGTAGACGAAGCCATGCGGATCCGTGAGATCCCGCTTAATCGCGTCCATGGTCATTCGCATGCGCTCATCGCGGGCCGGCAGGAAGCGCACCATGGGGATCATCAGCGCAGTGGCATCCAGAGCGTCCACATCGAACGCCTGCCGGAAGGCGCCAAGCTTGTCACTCCAGCCCCGGGTCAGGATCGCGTGCCGGATCTCTTCGCGGACTCCGGCCCAGCGGCGGCGCTCCGCTGAGCCCACCCGCAACCCATCGGCCATGCGCAGTCCGCGATCCAGTGCCACCCAGCACATCAGCTTGCTGTAGAGGAAGTGCTGAGGGCCCCCTCTGACTTCCCAGATGCCACTGTCCTTCTCCATCCAATGGTCACAGACGTGGGCCAGCATGGCCAGCGCCGTCTCCCGGAGGCCGTGGAGTGTCCCGCGTCCATAGCGAAGGTGCAGGTAGGCCGTATCCAGGACCTCACCATAGATGTCCAACTGGATCTGCTGAGCGGCGCCGTTCCCAACGCGGACGGGGCCCGAACCCATGTAGCCCTCGAGATGGGGCAGGATCTGCTCCTGGAGATCGGTCCGCCCGTCGATCCCGTACATGATCTGAAAGTCCTCGGGGCGGCGGTCGTGGACACGCTCCAGCCAGCCCATGAAGTCGGAGGCCTCCTCGTGATAGCCAAGAAGTTGCAGCGCATAGATCAGGAACGCGGAGTCACGAAGCCACGTGAAGCGGTAGTCCCAATTCCGAGCCCCCCCGATCCACTCCGGTAGCGAAGTCGTCGGGGCAGCCACGATGGACCCCTCGGGGGCGTAGATCAGGAGCTTGAGAACGAGGGCGCTCCGCAGGACGAGTTCTCGATAGGGGCCGTCGTACTGGCACCGGCCGATCCAGCGCTCCCAATAGCGACGGGTCAGTTCCAGCATCCGGTCCGGCTGGTGATCCCGATGGCGCGTAGTCTTGCCATCGTAGGCCAGCAGCATCCAAGCCGCGTTCCCCGCGGTCAGCGTGAGATGCTGGACCGCGGTGTCGCCGTCGTGGCGCCACGCCCCTGGCCCGTCGAAGTGGAGATGGAGGTCGTCGTGGTCCAGCGCCAAGCAGCCCCCGTCCAGCCCCTCGACTCGGCCTGGGACCGGGTCCTCTCCGTACCGGAAGCGGGCGGCGACCCGCACCCGGACGTCCAGATCTGCGTCCAGGGCTCGCAGGCGACGCACCAGGATGTGGTCGTCGTCCGACGTGCGAACCCGCTCCCGGGCGACCATGAAGTCCGTGATCTCCAGCCGCCCATCAGCCGTGCTGAGGACCGTCTCCAAGATGTTGGTGTGCCCCACGTACCTGCGGCTGTCCGGGACGGCGGGCCGGACCGTCTCAACGGCGCAGAAGCCGCCGTGCTCGGAGTCCAGCAGCCGTCCGAAGATGGATGGACTGTCGAAGCGTGGCGCACAGAACCAGTCGATGGAGCCAAGACGATCGATGAGAGCCACGGTGTGCAGGTCACCGACGATGCCGTACGACTCAATCGGCCGGTAGCTGGATGGCTTGCCCATGGGTCTCACTCCTCTGGAACGTCCTCGCTGGGATGATGGCGGGTCAGGGGCAACGCTGTCAGCCCGTGGGCGGAGCGCCCATCGGTAGGCCGGGCTGGGTCCGCGTTTCCGTACCATGTGAGGATGGCTCGTTTCCCCCTTGAGGATCCCACAGTGAGGCCAGGCACCCCCTTAGCCCCGACCCGGACCGCGAGCCCCCTCTGGCGCGGACCCGCGGCCGCCTTGGGGCTCGGTCTCCTCCTTGGCCTCACTGCCTGCGGCGGATCCTTCAGCGCCGGACCGCGCCCAACCGCACCCCCTACGAAGCGCGTGTCCGCCACTCCCTCCCCATCGGCCAGCCCAACGCCCTGCCAGTCCCCGGCAACCGTGGCATCTGTCCACCTCCCGGGAGCCAGAATCCTCCCTGGGCACCTCCAAGTCGTAGACCAACGCGTGGGGTTTGGCCCAGTGGCGCGCGCCGGCAACAAGGTCAGCGTCCTCTACGTCGGCAAGCTGGCTGATGGGGTGATCTTCGATAGTAGTGCCCGCCACGGCAACCACCCCTTCTCCTTCAAGCTGACGCCCGGTACGGTCATCCCAGGATGGATCGAAGGCGTGACGGGCATGCGCGTAGGCGGGATCCGGGAGCTTGCCATCCCACCGGCTCTGGCCTACGGGTGTCAGAGCCCAGCCCCCACCATCCCCGCCAACTCAACCCTCATCTTTACGATCCACTTGGTGGCCATCGGCTGACCCCACCCGATCGCTCAGGCGAACACGCCGCGATACTCGGGTGGGAGCAGGTCAGCCACGGCCTGCATGATCTCCGTAGTCGCGCTCTCCGGATCAACCGCCTGTGGATGGAAGGGCTGCCCGAGCCTGAGGACGATCTTGGCGCGCCGCGGCACCCGTCGCCCGGGGGGCCACGCCCGCTCCGTTCCCCAGATCCCGCACGGCTGGACCAGTGCCCCAGTGCGGCACGCCAGCCACCCAGCTCCCACTTCAGGGACCCCCAAGCCCATCGCTGGAGCCCGAGTACCCTCGGGGAAGACAAGAAGCGCACCTCCAGAGTGCAGGACCGCGAGGGCACCGCGGACGGCCGCGCGATCTACAACGCCGCGCGTCACGGGAAAGCAGTTGGAGCGCGTCAGCACCAACCGCATGACGGGGTTGCTGAACAGCTCGACTTTGGTCATGGCGTGGATCACGCGTGGAAAGAAGCCGACTAAGACCAGAGGATCGAGATTGCTGAGATGGTTGCAGCACACTAGCAGCGGCCCCGTGCCCCGTACCCCCTCCAACCCCTCCAGGTTGGGCCCATCCATAGCCAGGGCACGGACCACGACCCGACACGCCCACTGGATACCGCGCAGCGTCGGCCCAGCACGGTGGTCCAGCCGAACCCCTGAGGGAAGCCGACGTCGGGGTCGCTCGCTCACCCGCAGGCCACCGAGAGACCGGCAACCAGCTCCGGCACCGCTGGGCGTCCGTGACAGCGCTCCGCCGCCCCGCCATCCCTTTCAGGAATCGTCAGCGACTTCAACGAGGCTCCTCGGGCCCCCCAAGGACGCAGTGAGCACCTGTGATCGCAGAGAGCCCACGTAATAGCGGCGGCTCCCACGAACAGCTGTGCGCTCCCGGCATCTCACGACCGGACAAGGGTAGGTGTGCGCCCGACGCCATGCGCTCCCACCGGCCGCGGCGGCCGGACACCAGGACAGCCCCTCTCCTTGGTCGGGATGCACCCCATGCGGCCTCGGCCGCCCCCAACGCGACCAGCCACACTTCGAGGGACTGTCACGACCGCAACGGTGCACCTGGCACAGCTCAGAGGCGCCGAGAGGCTACCGGTTCCCTCCGGTCCACAGGTGGCGCCCCACGACGGCCACCACGATCGCACGGGCACTCCTCTTGCATCCCGCCCACAGGTAGATCCAGCGGCACCATCACGCTGCCCCAGCGACGTCGAATCGCCGACGAACCTGGTACAGCGTCGTCCGCTCCGCCGGGGTCCGCCCAATGGCTCGAATGGCCGTCCGCATCTCCTCCGGGGTGACTTCCTGGCCGTGACGCGCGCCGGCGGCTCGAGAGATGCTTTCGTTCATCAGTGTCCCACCCAAGTCGTTGGCTCCGGCCTGGAGCAACGCTTGACACCCGTCAAGACCGCACTTGACCCATGAAACCTGAATGTTGTCGATGACTCCGCGAAGTGCAAGCCGCGCGACGGCGTGCATCTTCACGACTTCCTCCCAGGTTGGGCCCCGTCGGGACCGACCCTTCAGGTAGATCGGAGCTTCCATGTGCACGAAGGGCAGGGGGACGAACTCGGTGAAGCCGCCGGTGCGCATCTGCAGATCCCGGAGCACCACTAGATGCCGCGCCCAATGCTCAGGGCCCTCGATGCTCCCGAACATGATCGTCGCCGTGGTCCTCAACCCCTGACGGTGAGCCTCCTCCACCACGTCGACCCACTGCCTGGTACTCAGCTTGTCAGGGCACAGATGGCGGCGGATGCGATCGTCAAGGATCTCCGCCGCCGTGCCCGGCAGAGTACCCAGCCCGGCCTCCCGCAAGAGGCGGAGCTGCTCAGCCACCGTGCGCCCGGCCGTCGCCGCTCCCTGCCACACCTCAAGGGGCGAGAACGCGTGGATGTGCAACGCCGGGAGGGCCGCCTTCACTGCTCGGCACAACTCCACGTAGAAGTCGCCGGTGTAGCTGGGATGGATGCCCCCCTGCATGCACACCTCGGTCGCCCCGCGATGCACAGCCTCCCGAGCTCGCCCGACGACCTGCTCCACGCTGAGCAGCTCGGGCTTGCCTCGAAGGTCCTCGGAGAGCTTGCCTTTGCTGAACGCACAGAACTGGCACCGGAAATAGCAGATGTTCGTGTAGTTGATGTTGCGGGTGACCACATAGGTGACGACGTCGCCGTTCACTGTCTGCCGCACCGCGTCCGCCAGACTGGCAATCGCCGCGACCTCGTCCCCACGGGCAGTGAAGAGCTCCCGGATCTCCCCCTCCTCAAGGGTCGCCCCCGCCTCTGCCCGCGCCAAGATCGCACGGATCCCGCTCCGTGCCAGCGCTGCGCTGTAGCGCGCCGGCAGTGGCAGGCTGGCCGCCGGCCACCAGTCGCCACTGCGCGCTAGCCCCTCGCCGTCAGCGGCTCGCAGTACCTGGTGCAGGACTCTTGGTCCGATCCATCGAGCCGCGGCGTCAGGTGACGACAGGTACTCAGGATAGACGCACAGACGGCGGGCCAACTGATCCCCCGTCTGTGCGGTCGCCGCTGCCAACTCAGCCAGCCCGGGCCACGGGGCCTCCGGGTTGACGTAGTCGACGGTCACCGGGGACACGCCTCCCCAGTCGTTGATTCCGGCCCCAGCCAGCGCCGGATACTCCAGCCCCGACAGGTTCGGCGGAGCCTGGATGTTCACCTGCGGGCCCGCAGCGAGCCGGGTGACCGCGACGGCGCGCAGAAGCGCATCCAGAGTGGGCTCCGACGCCGCGGCCATCCGAGTGCCCGGCTTGGCCCGGAAGTTCTGCACGATCAGCTCCTGCACGTGGGGAGCCTGCGCCAGGTCGGCCAGTGTGGCGATCGTCTCCGCGCGCTCCTCAAGGGTCTCGCCGATCCCGATCAGACACCCCGTGGTGAAGGGGATGTCCAGTTCCCCAGCAGCCGCAATGACCGCAAGGCGGCGCTCCGGCCGCTTGTCGGGACTGGCCCAGTGCGGACCACCACGACCCAGCAGTCGCGGTGCGACCTGCTCTAGCATCAGCCCCTGGCTGGCACTCACCTCCCGCAGAGCCCGGAGTTCCTCCACCGTCAGAACGCCCGCGTTGATGTGGGGCAGCAGGCCGGTCTCGTCGAGCACGCGACCGGCCACCCGGATGAGGTACTCGACGGTGCTGGCGACCCCGGCCGCCGCCAGCTCCGCTCGCGCGGCGGCGTACCTCCGCTCCGGGCGGTCCCCCAGCGTGAACAGGGCTTCAGCGCAGCCCTCGGCCGCCGCAGCCCGAGCTCGGCTCACCACGTCCGCCTCCGCCATGTACGCCGGCGCACCCGACCTAGGCGCTACCGCAAAGGTGCAGTATCCGCACCGGTCCCGGCACAGCTGAGTCAGCGGCAAGAACACCTTGGGCGAGTACGTCAGCCGCTGCCCATGGCCCTCACGCCGCAACTCCAACGCCGCGGCCAACAGCGGCCCGATCGGCTGGTCGGCCGAGAGCCATCGAGTCAGCAGCTCCGGATCCCGGGTTCCGGCATGCCGGCGTAGCGCTAGCGCGTCCACGTCAGCTCGGGCAGCACTCTCAGCCCTCGTGCTCCAGCAGCCTCTCCCACCGCTTGGCCTCCCTCATAGTGGTCAGTGGCCCGCGCACAATCAGTCGGCACGGCTCGACGGCTCCCTGGGATCGTAGCACTTGACCCGGCTCGATCTCTCCGGCGGCGGACCATACCCGGCCGCTGCCTGTCCGCCGCTGACCGAGCCGAAGCCGATGGTACCCCCTGGTGGATTCGAACCACCGACCGTCGCCTTAGAAGGGCGCCGCTCTAGTCCACTGAGCTAAGGGGGCTTGCCCATCGGGCATTGTCTCGCGAGCGGCCCCCGCCTGCCGCTCCCCGTCCCCGACCCGGGTCGAGACCCCTTGGAGGGCAGCGATGCGGCATTCCCTGGGCCGCCAAGGCGTGCGCCTGCGGCCATCGTGTACCGTCGGTGCCAGCTGGCGGGGGTGCCTCGTCGGTGACCTCTTCGTTCCGATCATCGGAGGACTCCCTTGGCAGACGTGGAGACTGGGGCCGCCCAGCCATCGGCCATACCAACCCGCTGTTATCTCGTCCGCCACTGTGATGTGGAAAACCCCAGGCGCGTCATCTATGGGCACCTCCCCGGCTTCGGGCTGAGCTCTCGGGGCATCGATCAGGCTCAAGCCCTCGGCCGCTTCTTCCGCAACACGCCGGTGCGCATCATCCTCGCCAGCCCCCTGCAACGCGCCCAAGAGACAGCCCGCATCATCCAGGCTCACCTTCAGGACGTTCCCGTGGTCACCACCCACGACCTCGTCGAGGCCGAATTCGGCCGGTATCTCCAAGGGGTGCCCCAGACCCAGATCGTCTGGCGCAGGCCGCGCTGGTGGGTTCACATGCTCTGCCCCGGCCTCCTGCCGGGCGACGAGTCCATGGCCGCGATGGCCCGCAGAGAGCGGCGCGCCCTCGATCGGGTTATTGACCTAGCTCCCGGAGCTGGAGGCATCTGCATAAGCCACGGCGACCCCATCCAGGCTTTTTGGGCGACGGCCGACGGGCGTCCCCCGTGGGCGCTGCATCGTCTGCAGTGTGCCAAGGGTGGCCTCCTGACTCTTGACTACACTGGCCACCACTTGGTGCAGAAGAAGTACCACTCCCCCGACCGGATCGCGCGGCTGGTGGCGAACCGCCCGGCCTGACCGCGGCCCTCAGCCGGGGCCGTCCCCTGGCGGCGATGCGGCTCCGGCCGGTGCCGGTGGCACCACCGGCACCGG